>NZ_DATJMN010000071.1:0-3165 GCF_035508675.1 Dyella sp. | reverse complement strand
CCCAGCACGACCACGAAACCGTTGGTCATGTACTCGCAGCCGTGGTCGCCCACGCCTTCCACAACCGCGGTCGCCCCCGAGTTGCGGACTGCAAAGCGCTCGCCGGCAATGCCGTTCAGGAACACTTCGCCGGCGGTAGCGCCGTAGAGCACCACGTTGCCCACCAGGATGCTTTCCTCCGGCAGGAAGGGCGAGGTCTTGGGCGGATAAGCGATGATGCGTCCACCTGAAAGCCCCTTGCCCAGGTAATCGTTCGTATCGCCTTCGAGCTCCAGCGTGACGCCGGTGGGCACGAATGCGCCAAAGCTCTGGCCGGCCGAGCCGTTGAACTTATAGCGAATCGTCCCCTCCGGCAATCCAGCACTGCCGTAGCGGCGCGCAATCTCACCGCCCAGCATGGCGCCCACCGTACGGTGCACGTTGCGGATGGCAAAGCTGCCGGTGACCGGCGTCTTCTTCTCAAGCGCGGGCTTGGCCTTGGCAATCAGCGCGTGATCGAGCGCCGTGTTCAGGCCATGATCCTGCTTGGTCATGCAGCGGCGCGCCACGCGCGAGGGCAGTTCGGGCGCATAGAGGATCGAGGACAGATCGATACCACGCGCCTTCCAGTGTGCGTCGGCGATAGCAGCGTCGATCTTATCCACGCGGCCTACCATCTCATTTACAGTGCGGAAGCCAAGCTTGGCCATGTGCTGGCGCATCTGCTCCGCGATGAAGAAGAAGAAGTTGATGACGTTCTCAGGCGTGCCCTGGAAGCGCTCGCGCAAGACCGGGTCCTGCGTCGCGATGCCAACAGAACACGTATTGAGGTGACACTTGCGCATCATGATGCAGCCCATAGCCACCAGCGGCATGGTTGCGAAGCCAAACTCTTCCGCACCCAGCAGCGCGGCAATCACGACGTCGCGGCCGGTCTGCAGCTTGCCGTCCGTCTGCACCTTGATGCGCGAGCGCAGGTCGTTGAGCAGCAGGACTTGTTGGGTTTCGGCGAGGCCAAGTTCCCACGGCAATCCTGCATGCTTGATCGAACTGAGCGGCGAAGCGCCGGTACCGCCCGTGTCGCCTGAGATGAGCACCACGTCGGCATGCGCCTTGGAAACGCCCGCAGCCACAGTGCCAACGCCCACTTCTGAAACCAGCTTGACCGCGATGCGCGCCTTCGGGTTTACGTTCTTCAAGTCGTAGATCAACTGCGCCAGATCTTCGATCGAATAAATATCGTGATGCGGCGGAGGCGAGATCAGTCCCACGCCGGGGATGGAGTGGCGCGTCTTCGCAATCACCTCATCCACCTTGTGGCCGGGCAATTGGCCGCCTTCGCCGGGCTTTGCGCCCTGCGCCATCTTGATCTGCAACTCGTCCGCGTTCACCAGGTAGTTCGTCGTCACGCCAAAGCGGCCGCTGGCCACCTGCTTCACGGCGCTGCGGCGCGAGTCACCGTTCGCGTCGGGCTTGAAGCGCGCTTCGTCTTCGCCGCCTTCGCCGGTGTTCGACATGCCGCCCAGGCGGTTCATGGCGATGGCCAGCGTTTCATGCGCCTCTTTGCTGATGGATCCGAAGCTCATGGCGCCAGTCGTGAAGCGCTTGACAATCTCCTTGGCCGGCTCCACTTCTTCAATCGCAATCGGCTGCTCGGCATACTTCAACTTCAACAGCCCGCGCAGCGTGGAGAGATTGCGATTCTGATCGTCAATGAGGTCGGTGTATTCCTGGAAGGTGGCAAAGCTGTTCTTGCGCACCGCATGCTGCACCTTGCTGATGGTCTGCGGATTGAGCAGGTGAAATTCGCCGCCCTCGCGGTACTGATATTGGCCGCCCACCACGAGCTCGGTTTCAGACTCGGTTAGCGGCTGGAAGGCATATGCGTGCTTGGTCTGCGCCTCGCGGGCCAGCACCTCCAGGTCAACGCCCTCGATGCGCGAGGCCGTGCCGGGGAAGTAGGCTTCCACCAGCGACTGGTTCAGGCCGACAGCCTCAAACACCTGGGCGCCGCGATAACTTTGCAGCGTGCTGATGCCCATCTTGGAGATGGTCTTGAGCAGTGCCTTGTTGATGGCCTTGATGAAATTCTTCTCGGCGTACTCCGCCGAAACCTTTTCAGGCAGCAGGCCGCGGCGCTTCAGGTCGTGGATAGTCTCGATAGCCAGATACGGATTGACGGCGCTGGCGCCGTATCCGATCAGCAGAGCGAAGTGCATCACCTCGCGCGGCTCGCCGCTTTCGATGATGAGCGCCACCTGTGTGCGTGTCTCTTCGCGCACCAGGCGGTTGTGCACAGCCGCCATCGCCAGCAGGCTGGGAATGGGCGCGTAAGTGGGATCGACGCCGCGATCGGAAAGGATGAGCAGCGTGTAACCGGACTGCACAGCGTGCGAGGCGCGGGCGCTGAGTTCGTCGAGCGCGCTCTTCAAGCCGGCTTCACCATCGGCGGCGCGGAACAGCGCAGGCAGCGTGGTGGCCAGCAAATCTCCAGACGATACGCGGCGCAGTTTTTCCAGATCGCGGTTCGTCAGGATCGGGTGCGGCAGCTTGAGCGTGTGGCAGTTCTCGGGCTTTTCGTCCAGAATGTTGCGCTCGGTGCCGATGTAGCTGATCAGCGACATCACCAGCTCTTCGCGGATGGGGTCGATGGGCGGATTCGTAACCTGCGCAAACAACTGCTTGAAGTAATTGAAGAGCGACTGCGGCCGGTCCGACAGGCAGGCCAGCGGCACATCGGTTCCCATGGAGCCGATTGGCTCCTCGCCCTTGGCAGCCATGGGCCCCAACAGGATGCGCAGATCTTCTTCGCTGTAACCGGCCGCGCGCTGGCGGCGGAGCAGCGTCTCCGGATTTGACGCGATCACGCGCGACGGCTCCGGCAGCATGTCGAGATTGATCTGCTGCTGCTTCAGCCACTCGCCGTACGGCTGGCGGCCGGCCAGCTCCTTCTTGATCTCGGCGTCGGAGACGATGCGCTTCTCCACCGTGTCCACCAGGAACATGCGCCCCGGTTGCAGGCGGCCCTTCTTGCGAATGTCCTCGGCAGGCACCTCGATCACGCCGGCTTCGGAGGCCAGCACCACCAGGTCGTCCTTGGTCACGATGTAGCGGCCGGGGCGAAGCCCGTTGCGGTCGAGCGTGGCGCCGATCACGCGGCCATCGGTGAATGCAATCGCTGCCGGA
>NZ_DATJMN010000070.1:0-6649 GCF_035508675.1 Dyella sp. | reverse complement strand
GACCATGCTGATCTTCCATCACCTGGATGCGAATCGGCTGATCGTGTACCTGGCATGGGGCACGGTGCTGGGGTGCCTGCTGCAGTTTCTGGTGCAACTTGGTCCGGTGCTGAAACTGGTGCCGAATCTGCGCTTGCGCCTGGATCTGCAAAGCCTGCACGTGAAGCAGGTCGGCGGCAGTTTCCTGGGCGTGGCGGTGGGGCGTGGCGTGGTGCAGATCAGCGCTTTCGTCGACCAAGCCATTTCCACGCTGCTGGGCAGCGGCGCCGTCGCCGGTATGACCACCGCCGCATCGATCAATCTGCTGCCGGTAAGCCTGTTCGGCATGGCCGTTTCCGCGTCGGAGCTGCCCACCCTCTCGCGCATGGCCGGTGAGCACGTGGACGAACAAGTCGCCGCGAAACTCTCCGCGCGCTTGAACAACGGCTTGGAACGCATTGCGTTCTTCATCGTGCCGTCCGCGATGGCGTTCTTCGCCTTGGGCAACGTCATCGTGGCGGCGCTCTATCAAACCGGCGCGTTCACCGCCAAGGATGCGTATTACGTGTGGGCGATCCTGGCCGGTTCCGGCGTGGGATTGCTGGCTTCCACGTTTGGACGGCTGTATTCGTCCACCTATTACGCCATGCGCGACACGCGCACGCCGCTGCGCTATGCATTAGTGCGGCTTGCCTTTACGGTGGCGCTTGGCCTGGCGAGCGCTTTGTCGCTGCCAAAGCTGCTGGGCATTCCCATGCAGTGGGGCGCGGTCGGCCTGACGGCTTCGGCCGGCGTGGCGGGATGGATCGAGTTTCACCTGCTGCGCAGGAAGATGAATCGCAAGCTTGGCCGCACGGGCGTGGCGATATCGATGATGGTCAAGCTATGGATGGCGGCGTTGGTTGCGGCGCTGGTGGCATGGGCTGTCGAACACTTCATGCCTGCATGGGGGCCGATCTTGACGGCGGCGTTCGTGTTGTCGACCTACGGCATTGCCTATTTTTCGGTGACCTTTTTGTTGCATGTCAGAACGTGCAGAGAGGTGGTGGAGAAGGCCATGCGGCGGATTGGATTTGGCCGGCCGTAGGCTGGGATTTCATCCCAGCCTACGCGGTTAGTCGATGATCACCGGCTCCGGCTCCAGACGCACACCAAAGCGCGCATGCACGCCATCGATCACGCGCTCCGCGAAGGTCCAAAGCGCCTGGCCGCTGGCCTTCCCGTGATTGACCAGTACCAGGGCGTGGCGATTGGAGATGCCGGCATCGCCCTCGCGCATGCCTTTGAAGCCGGCCGTTTCGATTAGCCAGGCGGCGGAGAGTTTCCAGTGTCCGTCCTTGCCGGGCCACGCGACGAGTTCGGGATATGCGTGCTTCAACACTTCCCCTTGCGCAGCGTCCACGATGGGGTTCTTGAAGAAGCTGCCGGCATTGCCGATCACGGCCGGATCGGGCAGTTTGCGCGTGCGCAGATGCACGACGGCTTCGGCGACGTGGAACGGCGCCGGATTGCTTACGCCCATGCGTTCCAGTTCTTCGCGAATACCTGCATAGTCCAGCCGCAGCGCATGCTGGCGGGGCAGGGCAAAGCGCACCGCGGTGACGATGAAACGATCGAGCTCGTGCTTGAACAGCGAATCGCGGTAGCCGAAGGCGCAAGCTGCGCGATCCAGCGTGACCACGCGCCGCTCGATGCGATCCCAGGCTTCCACGCTCTCGATGAATTCGGCGACTTCGGTGCCGTAGGCGCCGATGTTCTGGATCGGCGCCGCGCCCACGGTGCCGGGGATAAGGATGAGGTTTTCCAGGCCGGCGAAGCCCTGGCCAAGCGTCCAGCGCACGAAGTCGTCCCAGCGTTCGCCCGCGGCGACGGCAATGCGGGTGAGATCGCCTTCCTGCTCGACGTGTACACCACGTGTTTCCATCGCCAGCACGGTGCCATCGACATCGCCGGTCAGCAGGATATTGCTGCCTTCGCCCAGCACCAGCAGGCGGCTGGCGCGAATGGCGGGGAAGTCCAGCAGTTCCGGCAATTTGCTGGCGTCGCGTATCTCGGCCAGCAGCTTGGCGCGCGCTTCCACGCGCAGCGTGTTGCGCTTGAGCAGCGAGGCGTTTTCGACCAGCGTATAGCCGCCCATGTCGACGCGGTCAGCGTGCATCCGGATGGTCCTGGTGACGGCGGATTTCATTTACGCACTCGGCGACGAGTTCGGGGCCGCGATAGATCAAGCCCGAATAGATCTGCACCAATTGGGCGCCGGCCTGGCGTTTTTCCACCGCATCATCGCCCTCAAGAATGCCGCCCACGCCGATGATGCCGACGCGCTCGCCAAGACGTTGGCGCATGCCACGCACCACTTCAGTGGCGCGCGTGCGCAACGGCTTGCCGGAGAGGCCGCCGACCTCGTTGCCGTGCGGATCGCTGGCGACGGACGAATGATCGATGGTGGTATTGGTGCAGATGACGCCATCCACGTTCGCAGCTAGCAACACTTCCGCCATGCTGTCCAGTTCGGCTTCGCCAAGATCGGGCGCGATCTTCAACAGCATCGGTTTGCGTTGGCCTTGCTGCGAGCCGAGCCGCTCCTGCGCTTCGCGCAACGTTTCGATAAAACGGCGCAGCGTGGTTTCTTCCTGCAGATCGCGCAGCCCCTTGGTGTTGGGCGAGGAGATGTTGACAGTGATGTAGCTGGCATGTGCGTACACGCGTTCCAGGCAGAACAGGTAATCGTCCACCGCTTTCTCGTTGGGCGTGTCCTTGTTCTTGCCGATGTTGATGCCGAGCATGCCGCGATAGCTGGATGCCTGCACGTTACGTACCAGCGCATCGACACCGTCGTTGTTGAAGCCCATGCGGTTGATGATGGCTTCGTGCTGCGGCAGGCGGAACAGGCGCGGACGGTCGTTGCCGATCTGCGGTCGCGGCGTGACGGTGCCTACTTCGATAAAACCGAAGCCGAGCGCGCCAAGCGCATCCAGGTGGGCGGCGTTCTTATCCAGCCCTGCCGCAAGCCCGACCGGATTGGGGAAGCTGATGCCAAAAGCCGTTACCGGCAAGTCGGCCGGCGGCGTGGCGACGAAGCGCATCAGCTCGCTGCGCCAGGCGACGTCCAGGCCATACAGCGTCAGGCCGTGCGCGGTTTCGGCGTCAAGTTGGAACAAAAGTGGTCGTAACCAGCGATACATCAGACCTCACCAATATAGACGCGGGTGTCGTAGTCGAAGCTTACCCGACCGTCCACCGCGCAAGCGTCGAACAGCTCGCGCAGTGCTTCGATCATGGGTTCGTGCCTGGGGTGCCCAACCTGGGGCGCATACGAGGAGGACATCAGCCTGCCGCGCAATGCCTCGAAATCTAAGAGCTGGCGATGATCGAAACTGGCCGCGCCACGCCAACCCTCGCCAAACCATTCGCGCATGCTCGGTTCATCGGCATAGCGTTCGGCCACGCTGGTGTAGTCGGTGCCATAGGTTTGCAGCAGCGTTTCGTAGCCTTCCAGGAAGGGCGTGCCGACCAGGCGGCGCGAGTTCCAGTAGATCGCTGCCAAACCGTCCGGGCGCAGAATGCGATGAAATTCGCGCCGGGTGCTGACCGGATCGAACCAATGGAACGCTTGTGCCACGGAAACCAGATCGACACTGGCGTCGTCCAGGTTGGTGGCGTCGGCCCGGCCGTCCACGGCGAGGAAGTTGGGGTGGCTTCCTAACCACTCGATCGCCGCACCGCGCATCGCGGCATTGGGTTCCACCGCGATCACGGTGTGGCCGGCATCTAGAAACAGTTTGCTGGAAATGCCGGTGCCGGCACCGATATCGGCGACGCGCCAGTCGGGCGTCACGCCGTGTGCCTTGCGCAGCCAGTCGATCATGGCTTCGGGGTAGGTGGGGCGATAGCGGACATAATCGGTGACGCGGTTGCTGAAACGTTCGGTGCTTTTGAGATCGTTCATGAGCCTCACCTCCATGCCTGACTTAGCGGGATAACTGCTGGCCACCATCGACGCACAGGATCTGCCCCGTCACCCAACCAGCCCATGGCGAGGCGAGGAACAACGCCACGTGCGCCACTTCCTCCGGCGTGCCGTAGCGGCCGAACGGGATTTTCGATAGCACGGTAGCGTAACGCGTGGGATCTTCGTGCTTGCAGCGGTCCCACAGGCCGCCTTCGAATTCGATGGAGCCCGGCGCAATGGCGTTCACGCGAATGCGCTGCGCAGCCAGTGCCAGCGCTTGCGAGGTGGTGTAGTGGGAGAGCGCCGCTTTCATCGCGCCGTAGGATGGCATATGGGGGCGCGGATGCAGGGCGGCGATGGAACTGGTGTGCAGGATGCTGGCGTGCGGCGACTTGGCCAGGTGCGGCAGGGCGGCGCGCGAGGCGCGCACGGCCGCCATTATGTCGATGTTGAAGACCGCCGCCCAGTCCTCTTCCGTATCGGCGAAGCCGTAGCCACTGGCGTTGTTGATCAGCACGTCGATGCCGCCGAGCGTTTCGCCGGCGGCGTTGATGTAGGCGTCGATGGCCGATGCCTCGCCCAGGTCGCATGATTGCGCATGCACCCGTACGCCGTGGGCAGCGATGGCCTTGGCCGTTTCATCCAGCGCAGCCCGCCCGCGTGCGCAGATCGATACGGCTGCGCCGGATGCGGCGAACGCCAGCGCCATGCTGCGGCCGATGCCCTTGCTGCCGCCGGCGATGACGACGCGGTAGTTGTGCAAGTTGAAAGGAGAGGAGGTCATGCTGCCTCTTCGATGCTGTCATCGCGGCGTAGGTTGGGGTGAGCGTAGGCGAACCCCAACGTTGTCATGCATAGCGGGTTGGGGTGCGGCGATGCCTCACCCCAACCTGCACGCTTACAGATCGAACTTGATTCCCTGCGCCAACGGCAACGCATCGGAATAATTGATCGTATTGGTCTGCCGGCGCATATACACCTTCCACGCATCCGAACCGGACTCGCGACCGCCGCCGGTTTCCTTCTCGCCGCCGAACGCGCCGCCGATCTCCGCACCGGAGGTGCCGATGTTGACGTTGGCGATGCCGCAATCCGAACCTGCAGCCGACAAATACTGCTCCGCCGCCTTCAGGTTCTGCGTGAAGATGGAGGAAGACAGGCCCTGCGGCACGCTGTTCTGCAGTTCGATCGCTTCGTCCACCGTCTTGAACGGCATTACATAGAGAATCGGCGCGAAGGTTTCCGTCTGCACCACTTCGTCGCTGTTCTTCAGCCCCGTAACGATGGCGGGCAATACGAAATTGCCCTTGCGATCGGCTAGCGCCGCGCCGCCGGTGCGCACCGTACCGCCGCTGGCCTTCGCCTTTTCGATGGCAGCCAGATACGCGCTGACGGCTTCCTTGCTGTTGAGCGGGCCCATCAGCGTGGTGGCGAGCGTGGGATCGCCGATCTTGCCTTCCACCTGCTTGTAGGCGGCCACCAGCTTGTCGGTCACGTCGTTGATGATCGACTCATGCACGAACAAACGGCGCGTGGAGGTGCAGCGTTGGCCGGCGGTGCCGACGGCGCCGAACACGATCGCAGGAATCGCCAGCTTCAGGTCCGCGCTTTCATCCACGATGATCGCGTTGTTGCCGCCCAGTTCCAGCAACGAACGGCCCATGCGTTTGGCTACGCGCTCGCCGACCAAGCGGCCGACCTTGGTGGAGCCGGTAAAGCTGATCAGCGGAATGCGGTGGTCGTCGACGAACGCCTGCGAGAGCTCCGTGCCGGCGTCGTTGAACAGGAAGAACAGATCCGGGAAGCCGCCTTCCTTCAGCGCTTCGTTGCAGATCTTCATGGTGGCGATCGCCGACAGCGGCGTTTTCGGCGAGGGCTTCCAGATGCAGATGTCGCCACAGATCGCAGCAAGCATGGCGTTCCACGCCCACACCGCCACCGGGAAGTTGAACGCGCTGATGATGCCGACGATGCCGAGCGGATGGTATTGCTCGTACATGCGATGGCCGGGGCGCTCCGAGTGCATGGTGTAGCCATAGAGCATGCGGCTCTGGCCGACCGCGAAATCGGCGATGTCGATCATCTCCTGCACTTCACCATCGCCCTCCGGCTTGATCTTGCCCATCTCCAGCGCGACCAGCGAGCCCAGCGCGTCTTTGTGCTTGCGCAGCGCTTCGCCGCACAGGCGCACCGCTTCGCCACGCTGCGGGGCAGGGGTGGTACGCCAGACCTTGAAGGCTTCCTGGGCGCGCTTGATGAGGATGTCGTAATCGGCGGCACTCGAAGCATGCACGGTACCGATCACTTCGCCCGTAGCCGGGTTCACCGGCTGCAAGGTGCCGGCGTTGGTGGTCTTGGACCACTCGCCCTGGCCGAGATAAGTGCCCGATTGCTCGCCGGTAAGACCGAGCGCCTTGAGGATTTCGTGGGACATGCGTACTCCTGAGCCTGACGCCAGATGGCGCCGCGAATGTGGGGAAATTCCTATTCTATCAGGCGCGCCGCCCCGGCCGGTTTCCGATGGATCGCGCTCCCCGCCGATCCATGCCAAAATCGCGCCCCATCAGGCTTTCCAGCCCATGCCCCCGTAGCTCAGTTGGATAGAGCGTCCCCCTCCTAAAGATACAAGGGCCTTGTTTCTATTGGCCCCAATTCCGCCCAAAAGCCCAGAAAAACCTAGCTTTTTCGGCTGTTTTGGGGGATTTGGCGTGAGGGGCG
>NZ_DATJMN010000069.1:0-5885 GCF_035508675.1 Dyella sp. | reverse complement strand
AAGTTCCTCTATTGGTCTAGCAATTCACGAGCTTGCAAATCCCTTGCTCACTCAGCCCCTTTCGCGGCAATCTGCACAAGTATGGGTTGCTCGGTTAACCGCTCCGGCAACCTAACTACTCGTCCAAGCGGACGCGCGTACCGCGCGCCGCTTAACTCAGGCGTTAGGCACAATTCCATGTCATCTCGCGGCATCGTCGAACTGAAGAGCCCTTACCCGTTCACTGACACGGTGCAACGGTTGCTTGCTGCTTTTTCCGAGAAAGGCATCAAGGTTTTCGCAACCATTGATCAACAGGCAGAGGCCAGGGCTGTTGGTTTGGCGATGCCGCCCACTACATTGATCGTCTTTGGCAATCCCAAGGCGGGCACGCCGATCATGCTCGCCAATCCGCAGGCTGGCATCGATCTACCGTTAAAAGTTCTTGTTTGCGAGCTGAAACCAGACGACATTGCCGTCATGTTTACCGCTGCATCCGAAATCATTGCACGGCATTCGCTTCCGACCGAGTTTGTGTCCAATCTCCTGCCCGCTGAGCACCTCATTGCAGCCACCCTCAATGAGCGCACTTAGGCAACAAACCAGATAAGGAGAGCTCTATGCTCACCAAGGAGCAAGCCAATGCGGCCTCAGATGCGCTGCTCCATCCGGGGCAGCTTGAACGCGAAGCCGTTGCAGCCAAGATCGCTGAACGGTGCCGCCTATGGCTACGGAGCGGCATCCTAAGACGCGGTGCGTTATTGGGCTTCTCGCTCGGTGCCGTCGTAGGGATCTGGCTTCCTGGTCACTCGTTCACCCCCGAAATAGTCGGCTTTGTCATCGGCGGTGGTGTCAGCCTACTCCTCTACCACTTCCGTGCCTAACCATTCCGTCCAAGCGGACGCGTGTACCGCGCACCGCTTAACTCAAATGTTATCCGTCAAAGGAGCGGGCAGTGAATATTGATTTTGTAAAAGATGCTCTGCTCTGGTGCGCCATCATCGACTACATCGTATTGTTTTTGTGGTTCGGTGCATTCATCTTCGCTCACAGCTGGTTGATAAACCTTCACGGTAGGTGGTTCCACCTGTCGGAGGAGCGCTTTAACAGCATTCACTACCTTGGCATGGCTATTTACAAGATCGGCATCCTCCTTTTCAACCTTGTTCCTTATGCCGCGCTGAGTATCGCGTCAAATCATGCTAGCTAACCGCTTATTCAAGCGTATGCGCGGAAAAGCTGCGCGCCGCTTGACTCAGGCGTTAGGCACAATTCCCATGTCATCTCGCGGCATCGTCGAGCTGAAGAGTCCTTGCTCGTTCAAGGCGGACGGCTTCGCCGCCGCTTAACTTAAGCGTTAGATTAAAAGGAAGGTTCAATGACAACTGTGACTGCTCTATTGATCGCTGTCAGTGCTGGGCTCGGCTCCATCCTTTACTTGGCAATTGGCAAGCCGCTGCGAGGCTTATTGCAACAAGCTTGTCCGGGCAGTGAGGCGGTGCTGTTTTGGACTCGCTTCACATTGGTCATGCTTTACCTATCGCCGCTATTTCTTTCGGTCGCCTTCGGTCTGCCGCCAGCAGAGCTTATGGCCAAAATGGATCCCGGCTCTGTCGTTCTTCGCGTCGTAACGTCCAGTCTTGTAGGGGTGTTCCTTGCAATGCTAGGCATGGGCTTGTGGGTTTCATCGATCGTCAGGCGAACCCCGTCACCTCCCGTGTCGCGCAGCGGAAATGACAACGAATTTTGGGGCGCTCGCAAAGATGGCTAGTCGCGTGTCATGAGCAATGCCTTCTAGCGATTCATTCAAGCCGAAGCGGCTTCATGGCTCGGCTTAATTCCGGGATCAGGCTGATATCCGAATATGCGAGAGGAGAATCATGAGCAACGTATTCGTCAACATTGGACTTAGCCTCGATGGCTATATGGCGCCGGAAGGAATGACCATGGAGAATCCCGGATACAAGAACTGGGGCGCCAAGTGGGGTGCGCTGATGGGGTGGCTGCTCAACCAGCAATACTTCCGCGAGAACCTCAAGTTCGGACCAGGCGGAGAGACCGGCCCGGTCAATGACCTGGTTCGCAGCACCGTAGAGCGCATCGGCGCCAACATCATGGGCAAGCGAATGTTCGACCAGGGCGAGCGTACGTGGCCTGAGGACGCGCCGTTTCACACACCGGTATACGTGCTTACCAATGAGAAACGCGAACCCTGGGTGCGTCCCGGTGGGACGACCTTCTACTTCATCAACGAGGGGCCAGAGCGTGCCCTGGAGCTGGCTCGGGAATCCGCGGGCAGTCGTGATATTCGTATCGCGGGTGGAGCGGATGTGATCCAGCAGTACCTGAACCTGGGTGCCGTTGATGAGCTGGAAATCGCCTTGGCACCCGTGTTGTTCGGTAGCGGGCGACGTCTCTTCGAGAACTTGCGCGAGCCTGGGCCGCAGTTTCGCATTGACAAGGTTCTTGACGGTTCAGCCGCCACACACTTGCGCTACGTGCGTCAGTGAGGTGCTGGGCATTGCTCTTCACTGTCGTTGGGCCGTTCTCGTGTTCCCTGGCAGGTAACTCGATTCTGCCGCCTGACAACTCAAGCCGAAGCCGCCGCAGAAATGCATTCCATATCTCCCCAGTCTTCTCGAATCGCCGCCTGTAGCTGTGGGCAGTTGCACGCGCATGTCGTCGGTGAGCCCGTGCGTGTGTCTGTGTGCCATTGCCTGGCGTGCCAGCGCCGCACTGGAAGCGTGTTCGGTGCGCAGGCGCGGTTTCCACGCGAGGCGGTCACGGTCGTAGGTGCGAGCACCGAGTACGTTCGCACTGGAGACGAAGGAACGAAAAGCACATTCAGGTTCTGCCCGAAGTGCGGCGCGACCGTGTACTACACGATGGAGGGTTACCCTGAAGTGGTCGCAATACCTGTGGGTGCGTTTGCGGATCCATCCTTTCCAGGACCAAGCATCTCGGTATATGAAGAACGCATGCACTCTTGGGTCTATATGCCTAGCGATATCGGGCACATGACATAAGGCCCACATTGCCGCTTGGCCAATCGCTCAGGCAGACTCACGCCGATACGCCGTTGCTCGCAGCTCGGCTTCAATATCAGGCGTTTTCCGCGCTGTTGCTCGCCAAGCGCGTAGGCTGGGATGAAATCCCAGCTTTCCTGGACGGCTCGATGCTGGGATTCCATCCCGGCCTACGAAGCTGAAATGACATCGATACGGCGTTGAGTTCGCAGCATTAGGATTAAGGTTGCGAACGCAGTGAGCGGCAGGAGCCCGATGTCGCCGCCATGTGCGTCCACAAAAAAAGCCGCCGTCGGTACGCACGCGATGCCGGCGGCGGTAACGGGGACATGCAAACATCAAGCCGTTTGCTTGTCGGCTGGGGAGCTATCAAAAGGTCGCGCGGAACACGAGTTCGTAGCGGCGGTCATCCTGGAAAATGGAACGGGTGTAAAGGTTCCAATCCACGTAGCCGGTGGTATACGTGCTCGGCCCCATCAACACGCGGGTAGTGGAATCGGTCAGGTTGTTCATCTGCAAACCGATCTGCATGTTCTTGTTGAGGTGATAGAACACCGAGGAATCGAGCTGGCCGCGCGCTGCGCTCCACACGGGCAAATACGTATCGCCCGAATCTTCCGATGAGATCAGGTAACGGCTGCGCCATGACCAGGCCAGGCGGATCGACCAGTTGCCGTATTCGTACATGCCGATCAGGTTGTAATTGTGCGGCGACAAACCGGCCATCGGCAGCGGCGGATTGGTCACGATGTATTGCGCCGCGCACGAACCATTGTTGTGATCCGGATCGCACGAGGTGGTGCCGGCGATCTTGCTGCTCTGCAGAAACGTATAGTTGGCCTGCACGCCCAGGCCTTTCAAAGCGCCCGGCAAGAAATCGAAGAACTGCGAGTAACCGAACTCGGCGCCCTTCACGCGGCCCGTACCGGCGTTCACCGGACCTGTAATGGCCACTTGCTGGCCTTGAATGGTCTGGGTGGAGATTTCGTTGGTGATGTAGTTCTTGATGTTCTTGTAGAACACCGTGGTGTACAGCTCGCTGGTGGGTGAGAAATACCACTCCAGTGCCGTGTCGAACTGGGTGGCTTCCATCGGTTTAAGGTCCGGGTTGCCGCCGGTGGCGCCGGTCCAGCCGGTGATCGTCGCCTGCTGGCCGGGTGGTCCACCCCACGAGGCGCCGAGCTGCATGTACGAATTGAGCTCGTTCAACGGTGGGCGCGTCATGGCTTTGTCCGCCGCCAGGCGCAACTGCAGATCGTCGGTCAACTTGAAACGCAGGTTAAGGCTGGGCAGCAGGTTGTGATAATGACCCGTGCCGGCAATCGGCACATAGGCACCGGTGAAAAATGCCGCTTGTGCTGGTGTGACCGTGCCGCTGATGTTGGTGGCCGCGGGATACTGGATGGCGCCATTGGCGCGTACGTCGGTGTCGACGAAGCGCACGCCGATGTTGCCGTCGAAGGGAATGCCCAATGCGCTGTCGTTGCCGAAATACAGCACGGTATAGGCTGCTTGCGTGTTTTCGTCCTGGCTGTTCAACAAGCCGGGCGTGCCTGTCACTTGCGCCTTCCAGCCGCCGGCCATTTCAATCGCGTACAACGCCTGGATCGCCTTGGGGTAGTCGCGGATCAGCGCCATGCTGGGGAACCAGAACGTGCCCGGCAGGTTCGCGCCGCCGTAGAAGTTGGAGAAGGTGAACGGCTGGCTCATCCACGAGGGAATGGTATTGAGCCAATCCAGCGACGACGGACCTTTGTACGCACCGAGCCAAGGTTGCGAGATGGGTCCCCAGTTGTAGTTGCTGTTGGTATTGTTGCTGTTGGCATCGCGATCGGTCGCGCGCACGCCGAACTTGATGTATTGCAGCCAGTTGCTGTCCTCGAAATCGTATTCGAGATCTACGCGCGCGGCGCGTTCCATGGCGTAGTCGTATTCCAGGTGGTCCATCGCCGCCGCCAGGTAGTAGTTGGCGGGATTGCCCAGGTAACCGGGATTGGCCAGCGTGAGGCTGGGCACGCTGCCGGACAGGTTCACGTTGGCCGGCGGCATGTAGAACTGGTTGTAGATCGAGAAGTCCAGCGTATTGCTGGTGGATTTCACCAGCTGCAGTTCGCCGGTCAGCAGCATGTGATCGTTGAGGTTGTATTTGAAGCCGTTCGACCAGTCGGTGGTACGGGTGAACTGCGTTTGCATGCGGTTATCGGTGTAATACTCCGTGTAACCGTTGGGACCCGCCGGCGGCGAGCCCTTCCATGCATCGGACCCCATGATGCCGCTTTGAAAGATGCCTTGGCCGTTGTACGTAAATTCGGTGCCTGGCGCGGGCAATTCATCGTTGTAGTTGTTTTCGTTGGTCTGAACCCAGTGCTCGTTCCACTGCAGGCTGTAGTTGGAGCGGAAGAAGCGCGAATAGATTTCCAGGTTGCTGGTCGGGCGCCACTGGAAGGCCACGTAAATACCGGTGCGGCGTCGTTGCATATCCATTTGCTGCCAGTTGATGTCGCCCGGCACGAACACCGTGCTGGTCGGCGAACCGGCCGCGATAGTGGGTGCGTAATACGAGGTGTCCGTGGCGTCCGGGCGCATCACGTACGGATTGGTCTGGATGCCGTCGTTGCGCGAGGCCAATTCGGAATAGGAAACATCCAGCAACACGCCGAATTCGCCCAGGTTGTCGGTCTTCCAGCGGTTGCTGTACAGGAATGACGCAGACGGTTTGCTCTTCTTCGACTGGTCGCCTTCGTTGACGCCGGTGGAGAAGGCGGCTACCTGGCCGGGTGCATCGAACGGCATGCGCGTGCGCAGGTCCACCGTGCCGGCGATGCCGCCTTCGATGAGTTCAGCGGACGGGTTCTTGTATACGTCGACGCCCTGCATCAG
>NZ_DATJMN010000068.1:0-17596 GCF_035508675.1 Dyella sp. | reverse complement strand
GTATGGGATAAGAATCGACTGCATGCGAAGAGCCGTATGAATCGAGAGGTTCACGTACGGTTCTGTGAGAGGTCGCGGGGGAGGTTCCTGCGGCCTACTCGACTTGTCAACTCCACTTAGTTGGTGGTGGCCAGCGGATCGCTTGAGCGCTAACTCGGGCGATCCGCGCTTACTTCACTCATGTCGGGCGTGTCGCGGTCATCTCACTGGATGGGCACGCCCGACAGCCGCACCATCGCATAAAACATGCTTCGTCATCTGTCAGCGGCGGGTGCTTTGATGCGCTGGTGAATGCCTACGTGATGCAGGCGGTGAGACGCGACATCCATGCGACTGGACCAAGCACATTGAGGATGTCCCACTGAAAAACGGGGGATACCTCAGGCTAGAGACCTGCCGACAAGGTCTCGGCCTCCACCTTCGACATCCGCACCCGATTGATGAACAACGAGAAAGCCAGCTTGCCCGCCAAGCCATGCACGTGCTGCATCCACGGCGGCAACCAACGCGGCGCGACCAGCGCACCGGACTGGAAATAAGGTTCCAGGCTCATCACGTCGCCCAGCGTCAGCTTGCCGGCGAAGAGATAGCGCAGCAGATCCAGGCGGCGCTCCTTCAGCGCCCAGCGGAAGAAGGTGTGCACGTCGAGCAAACCGGAGAGATACACGTTGTCCTTGGCGAACGCGGAACCACCGGTCAACGGCACGCCGCGGAACACGCGCTGCGCGGAATGGAAGCTGTCGGCCACGCTTTGTCCGCAGCGGTTGAAGAAGCGGTAGACCTCTACGAAGTCCGCACCATTGAGCGCCATGTCCAGCGCAAGAATGCGCAGGCTGATGCGCTTGAGCCGCGCGATGTCGATCGCACCGGACATCAGCTCGGCGAACACTGCAAGGCCTTCCTGCGTAGCCGTGACACGCGGCGAGGTGCGTGCCAGCGAAGCCAGCACCGGTTGTTCTCGCCCGTTCAAGGCGGTGAGCGAATGCACGTAGGCTTCGTGATTGAGCAGCTGATGACGGTCGTACTGGCTGAAGCGCGTGCCGCCGCGCAGGCGGATGCGCGTGGCGCCGGCCGCCGCCTTGGCGGTGAGATCGTTGTCCACCTCCACCGCAATCACGCCCTGGCCGAAGAAACCGTCCAGCACCTTGGACAAGTCCTTGCGCAGCAACTCGGACGAGATGTTGGTGACGATATCGTCGTCCGCCATGTCCGCACCGAGTTCGTCGGACAATTCCACGAAATAGCGGGCCGCATCGAGATTGCTGTAATGGCTGCCGGTGATGGCATCGCCCGGCCGTCCATACAGCTGGATCGATGGCGCGGTGACGCCCGCGGTACCCACCGCCTCAAGCATTTCAGCCGCGATGTGCCAGGATTCGGCGGTGCGGCGCAGATACTCGCGGATCGCATCGCCGTCGCCCGCGTCCTTCTCGATCGCAATGAGTTCCTTGCGCACCTCGGAGAGATCGGGCTTGTGATAGCTCACTTCCGGCAAGGCGTATTGGCCTTTGCCGTAGGCTTCGATCATGCGGTCTTCCAGCGATGCCGGCCAGCTTACGGTCGACAGGATGTTGATGCCCTTCACTGCCGCCAGCAGACGTTTGTCGAGTACGGCATACGCTTCCAGCTCAGTCGGCATGGTTTTCTCGACCGGCGTACTCACCATCCCTCCCGCTCACGCGAACCTTTGGCGCCATGCGGCTTGGTTGCCGGGCGTCCGCCGCGCTGGCGGCGCAGGCGCGATTCGAGCAAGGTCGCTTGTTCTTCGCGCTCGTCGCGCAGCTTCAAGTAGTTGCGCCAGCGCTCGGGCGTCAGCTCGCCATCATGCAGGGCCTCCTGGATGGCGCAGCCTGGCTCGCTGCCGTGGCCGCAATCGGCAAAGCGGCAGTTTTCGGCCAGGGCCTCGATGTCGGCGAACAGGTCGAGGTTTTCCTCGCCGGTCAGCTTGAGTTCGCGCATCCCCGGCGTATCGATCAGGCAGCCCCCGCTTGGCAACTGCAGCAAGGCTCGGTACGTAGTGGTATGGCGTCCGCGGCTGTCGTGGCTGCGCACGTCGCCGATGGCCATGTGCTGGCTGCCCAGCAAGGTATTGGTGAGGGTGGATTTGCCGGCGCCCGACGACCCCACCAGCACCGCGCTGTCGCCCGGCTTGAGGTAAGCGGTGAGCACCGCTGCACTAGCCGGGTCCTTGCCGTTGATGGCGTGGATCGGCGTGCCTTCCGGCAAGCGCCCTTTCAACGCCGCGATGCGGTCTTGCGCGCCGTCGGCGAGATCCGGCTTGCTAAGCACCACCACCGGCTGCGCGCCGGAACCTTCCACCAGCGAGAGATAGCGTTCGATACGCGCGGGATTGAAATCCCCATCCAGGCCGGTCAACACCAGCACGTAGTCGATATTGGTGGCGATCACCTGCCGCTCGTAGCGCTCCCCGGCCGCGGCCCGCGTGAGCACGGTGCGGCGAGGCTGCACCACCTGGATGTGCGGCGGCTTGCCCGGTTCGATTTCCACAAAGTCGCCCACGGCCGGGCGTTCGGCCGGATCCAATCCGCGCTTGAGGAAATGGCCGGCCGGTTGGGCGCTGAAAGCCTGTTCGCCATCATGCAACTCATAGCCGGCACGGTGCTGCGCCACCACGCGCGCCAGCCGCCGCCCCTCGCCCGGCAGGTCCTGGCCTCGCCAGCCGATGTGGCGGAGCCGTTCAATGGTCTGCGCGTCGGTCATGGGATGGGATTATGCCCATCTTCGAAGGGTCTCGGGACGTGGGAACGCCCCGACGTGCATATGGCGCATCGTGCAAAGCCGTTGCCGCTTTTTGCCACATCCTCGCCCCACGGCGCCCGAACACGCTGCTAGGATCGTGAAACCGGCGCCAAGCCGGCTTTCCCATTCCGTCAAAGGACGTTAGACCGTTGTCCCCGATCAAGCCCAGCGCGCACCTGGCCGAAGTGCGCTACGAAATCCGCGGCGCATTGACCCGTCGTGCGCGCGAACTGGAAGCGGCGGGAACGCCGATCATCAAGCTCAATATCGGCAATCCGGCCCGCTATGGTTTTTCGGTGCCGGCGCATTTGCGCGAAGCCATCGCCGCGCATCTGCATGAAAGCGAAGCCTACGGTCACGAACAGGGCCTGGAAGAAGCACGCGAAGCGATCGCCGCGCAGCAACGCGCCCGTGGCGCGCGGCATGTGCAGGTAGAGCGCATTTTCATCGGCAACGGCGTCAGCGAACTGATCGACCTGAGCCTGCGCGCCCTGCTGCAGCCAGGCGATGAAGTGCTGCTGCCCAGCCCGGACTATCCGCTGTGGAGCGCCGCCACCATCCTCAATGGCGGCGTGCCGCGCTATTACCGCTGCCTCGCCGAGCACCGGCACATGCCGGATCCGGACGAGATGGAAGCGCTGATCACCCCGCGCACGCGTGCGCTGGTGCTGGTCAATCCGAACAATCCGACCGGCGCCGTGTATCCACGCGCCCTGCTGGAACAGATCGTGGACATCGCCGCACGGCATCGGCTGCTGCTGCTGTGCGATGAGATCTACGACCAGATTCTCTACGACGGCACGCCGTTCCAGCCGCTGGCCGAGGTAGCCGGCAACCACCCGTGCCTCAGCTTCGGCGGCCTCAGCAAGGTGCATCGCGCCTGCGGTTACCGCGTCGGCTGGCTGAGCCTTTCCGGCGATCCGGCGCGCACGCACGAGTACCGCGATGCGCTGCAGCTGCTGGCCGCCTTGCGCCTGTGCGCCAACGTCACCGCGCAATGGGCAGTGATTCCCGCCTTGCAGGACGCGCCCACCATCCATGCCCTCACTGCGCCAAGCGGCCGCCTGTACCAGGCGCGGCAGGCGGTGCTGGACGGTGTCGCATCCAGCCGGTTCCTGGATGTGGTCGCGCCCGAAGGCGCGATCTACGCCTTCCCGCGCATCCGCAGCGACGCGATCGCCGATTTCGACGACAACGCCTTCGCCCTGCGTCTGCTGGAAGAGGAATCCGTGCTGATCGTGCCCGGCACCAGCTTCAACGTGCCCAACAGCCGGCACATGCGCCTGACCCTGTTGCCGGAGCCAGCGCAATTGCA
This sequence comes from Dyella sp., assembly GCF_035508675.1. Taxonomy (GTDB): domain Bacteria; phylum Pseudomonadota; class Gammaproteobacteria; order Xanthomonadales; family Rhodanobacteraceae; genus Dyella_B. Next base: position 13,521 of record NZ_DATJMN010000068.1, on the reverse strand, counting down.
CGAAGTATTCGTGCGCATGGAGCACGTGCTGGAACGCATGGCCGCGGAAGAATCACCGCGCGCCGCCGCGGTGGCTGCGCGCTGACCGATGCCCTTGCGCTACCTCGCCCTGGGCGACTCCTACACCATCGGCGAGGACGTGCCTGCCCAGGCACGTTGGCCGGTGCAGTTGGTCGAAAAACTGCGCAAGCAGGGCATCGCCATCGATGATCCACAGATCATCGCGGTGACCGGCTGGACCACCGACGAACTGTCCGTCGGCATGGACCAAGCCGCGCTCGCGCCCGAATACGATCTGGTTACCCTGCTGATCGGCGTGAACAATCAATACCGTGGACGCTCGGCACAAGACTATCGAGAACAGTTCCGTGCCCTGCTGCTGCGTGCCGTAACCCTGGCCGGCCGACGCGCTGCCCGTGTGGTGGTGGTTTCGATTCCCGACTGGGGTGTCACGCCGTTCGGCTACGCCAGCGGGCGCGACGTGCGGCAGATTGCGCACGAGCTGGATCAGTTCAACGCGCTGGCGCGGGAAGAAGCCGAGCATGCCGGCGCGCCGTTCGTAAACATCACCGGCATCTCGCGCGAGCATGCTGGACTGGTCGCCTCCGATGGCCTGCATCCGTCCGGGGCGCAATATGCGTTGTGGCGGGATGCCATCGCGCAGGCCGTCACGCGCGCGTTGCAGGTCGCCTGAGACACGCGAATTACCGAACATTGTCATGTACATCATTGCCTTGTAGCGACCGGGCATGTTGGCATCTGGCCGCACGGCGGAGACGAAACGCAAGTTCTTGTACGAATTGCGCCGCAGCAATCTTTACTATTCGTTAAATTCCTGAAACAGTTGCGTCAGGAGACGCGGAGCAATAACTGGGTATGAGAAATGTCCAGGCGCGGATGCGTCGTGCCGCGCGGGTGGATGCGGCGGACATTGAGTTATCGCTACGGCGCTCTCCTATGTTCATCTATTCGGGGAGTCAACATGCAAGCTCATTACAATCGCTTGTCCATTGCGGTACGTCTGGCGCTGTCGGTCGGCCTTGCTTCGTCAGCAGCCATCGTCCAAGCGCAGGACACTGGGACGCAACAGAACGCGTCATCACCATCGAACACGCAGAACAGCGGCTCTGCATCGCAGCCGTCCAAAACCAAGACGCTGCAAGCGGTAACCGTGACCGGCTCGCTGATCCGCCGCGTCGATACCGAAACCGCAAGCCCCGTAGTCACGCTGGACCGCACTGCGCTCACCAACAACGGCAGCCCCGTCCTCGGCGACGTGCTGCAACAATTGCCCAGCGTTTCGGGCACCGCCACCAACCCATCCAACAACAGCAACGGTGGCGGCGTCGCCAGCCCCACACTGGAAGGCGGCGACGGCGCCTCGCGCGTATCGCTGCGCGGCCTCGGGGCCAACCGCACGCTGGTACTGGTTGACGGCCAGCGCCTGGCCAATGCAGACCTCAACATGATTCCGCAGAACATGATCCAGAGCGTGGACGTGCTGGCGGAAGGCGCGTCCACCGCCTACGGTTCGGATGCGGTCGGCGGCGTGGTGAACTTCCATCTGCGCAAGGATTTCAAGGGCGCCGAATTCAGCCTCAACGATGGCGTTTCCAGCCACGGCGACGGCCAGCGCCGCGGCTTCAATTTCACCGTCGGCACCAGCGGCGAAGACGGCAACATCGTAGCGGGCATCGACTGGAACAAGTACACACCGGTGCTGGCCGGCCGGCGTGGCTTCTCGGCACGCGCACTGTATCTGTCCAGTGGCGTCATCACCCCTGCAGGCTCCGGCACGATACCCACCGGACGCATCCTGATTCCGGCCGGGCTCTCGCCTGGCGGTTGCAACGTGAATGGCGCCGGCAACACTTACGTGACACTGGCCCATGGCAGCGGCAGCAGCCTGGGCGACTACCGCTGCTACGGCGGCCCCAACGACACCTTCAACTACAACGCCTACAACTACATCCAGACCGAGCAGAAGCGCGTGAACTTCTTCACGCTCGGCAATTACAACATCACACCGAACCTCACCGCGTTCATCAACGTGTTCTACAACCGCACCAATTCCGCGGGCCAGGACGCTCCCGCACCCACCAGCACGAATGACGGCTGGTACGTGACGGCGAACAATCCGATCAACCCGTTCGGCGTCACGTTCGGCACGCCGCCGGGCTACACCGGCAACAGCTACGTGATCAGCGAGCGCCTGACCGGCCTGGGTACGCGCCTGCACACCTTCGATACCGACAACCTGCAGGTCAACACCGGCTTGCGCGGCCACTTCGGCCAGAGCAGCTGGCTGTGGGATGCGAGCATCAACTACGGCTACACCAACCGCCGGCAGATCGACTACAACGAAGTGAACATCGCCGATTTCCAGGCCGTGATCAATTCGGGCGGCAACATCTTCAACCAGGCCGATCCGGCGGTCTCGGCACTGCTGAGAAACGGCGTGGATTCGCCCACCTACGTGTACACCGGCACGATGAAGCAAGTGCAGTTCAATGCCTCGGGTGAATTGTGGGATCTGCCCGCCGGCGCCATGCAGCTGTCCGCCGGTGCGCTGTACCGCTGGAACTCGATGAACTACACGGTGACGTCGGACGCCATTCTCGATCCAGGCACCGCCACCTGCGCGGTACTGGCCGAAGCCTGCGGCTCGCCCGGCCGCGGCAGTATCAGCGTGAAGGAGCTGTACACCGAAACGCTGATCCCGCTGCTGTCGGAGCAACCCGGCGCTTATGCGCTGAACCTGGATATGGGCATCCGCGCCTCCGACTACAGCACCTCTGGCACCACCACCAACAAGAAGATCGCGCTGGAATACCGGCCCATCGCCGACCTGCTGGTACGCGCCACCGCCACGCAGGTGTTCCGCTCACCCGACCTGGACGAGCTGTACGACGGCATCACCATTGCCAATCCGACCATCAACGATCCCTGCGTTGGCCTCAGCGCCGCGACCTTGGCCGCACACCCTGCGGCCTGCCAAAACGTTCCGACGAATTGGGCGGGCAATCCCACTCCGCAGATCACTGGCTACTATTCGGGCGGCAAGCCGGCCGGCGTCAGTCTGCGGCCCGAGCACGGCATGTCCTACGATCTCGGCCTGGTGTATTCGCCGAGCTGGTTGGAGGGTTTCTCTTCCACCGTGGACGTGTGGCGCATCAACCTGCATGACTTGCTGACGCCGCTGGCCGCGCAAACCGTGCTCAATGCGTGCTATGCCAATGACAGCAGCCCGTACTGCTCGTTCATTCATCGCTATCCCAGCAACAACGCTCTGGCCGGCGCGATTTACTTCATGAACACGCCGGAAGTGAATCTGGGCAACCTGAGCACCAGCGGCGTGGATTTCAGCGCCAGCTATGCGATTCCGCACTTCGACCTGGGCAGCTTCAACCCCGGCAATTTCAAGGTGGGCCTGAACTCGACGTACACCGGCACGTTCTACAACGACGCCACGCCGGGACAGCCGGGCGCCCAGACCGTCAATTATGCCGGTACGTATACGCAGCAGTTCGGCAACATCGCTCGCTGGCGCGGCACGCTCACGCTCAACTGGTCGCTGGGCAACTGGAGTGCGCAGTGGCAGACACGCTACATCCATCACCTGACCAACCTCAACGCCGATGCGGTCATTGCCGGCGTCAACGTACCGATGGCGTCGATCCTGTACCACTCGGCACAAATCGCCTACAACGTGCCGGCGATCAAGACCCGCTTCGAATTCGGCGTGGACAACATCACCGACAAGGCGCCACCGCTGATCTACCAGAACGGCCTGAACTACAACGTAGATACGGCCACCTACGATGTCCTGGGCCGCTACTACTGGGCGCGCGCGACGGTGAAGTTCTAAAGCTGGAAGAAGTACTTCGTGCCATGATCTGCTCCCTCCCCTGCAACGGGGAGGGAGCAACGCATCAAGCGGAGGCGCGATAGGTGGATGCATCGAAAGCTCAGAATTTGCTTGCCGCCTTCCAGCAAGGCGATATGGCCCGCGTGCTGGCCTTGAGCGAAGCGCCACTGGATGATGAAACGACCATGCTGCTACGCGCGCTGGCATTGCGCGCCACCGGCCGCCTGCACGAAGCCCTGCCGCTGTTCACGCGATTGACAGAACGGCAGCCGCGCACCTTCGAATACTGGAACAACTTGGGCCTGGCCGCGCGCGAAGCCGGCGATACGCAAACCGCCGAGCGAGCCTTGCAGCGCGCCCTCACGCTCGCCTCCCATCAGGCTGACGTGCACTACAACCTCGGCTTGCTTTACCTGCAACAACAGCGCTGGCTGGCCGCGCGCGAATCCTTGCTGGAAGCCGTACGGCTCGCACCCGATTTCATCGAGGCACGCCTGCAGGCGGCGCACGCCTGCCATGTTTGCGGCGACAACACTGGCGAAGAAACGATGCTGGAAAATGCCGCCAACTGGCCGCCCCAACCGGCGGAACAAGCATTGACCCTGGCCAGCATGCTATCCACGCTGGGACAACAGGATGCAGCCATCCGCGCCCTGCAAACCGCGATACTGCCCGCTGACGATACGGCGCAGCTCATGCGCCAGCGCATCACGGCCTTGTGCGCGGCGCTGTACGAACGCGCCAATCGACTCGATCTCGCCGACGTCGAATTGGCCACGCTGCCCCCGGACGTGCCTGCCGAGCATGCGCAACTGTCCTGCGCTATCGGATTGGCGCATGCCGCCGTCGCTGCGCGGCGCGGGGATGCCGCACACGCTGCCGAGCGCTACGAGCGGATCCTGGCAATGAGCGCGGATGCCGACGTGCTCGCCCAGGCAGCGTTCGGCCTCGCTGCCGCACGCGACAAGCAGGCGCGCCATCACGATGCCTGGCTGGCATTGCAGCATGCACACGATGCGCAGCTGCGCATCGCACGCACCATCGTGCCCGAGCTCATGGCCGACGACAGCCAGCCGCTGGCCATGGCCGATCTGTGTGTCAGCCGCATCGAGCGCGATCGCTGGACAGCCTTGAAACCGCCCCGCAGCGAACAAAGTCCGGTTTTCGTAGTGGGCTTCCCACGCTCCGGCACCACCCTGCTGGAACAGATGCTGGATGCACATCCGGATTTCTGCGCGATGGACGAGCGCGCCTTCATGTATGAGCTCACCGAACGCATGGGCCTGGCCGGACAGCCGTATCCATCCGCACTGGCCGGTATCAGCCAAACGGACGCCGACCAACTGCGCGCCGTCTACGCCGGCATGGTGCGCAAGGTGGTTCCCGCTCTGGGCACACACCGACTGGTGGACAAGAATCCGCTCAACATGCTGTGCCTGCCGATGATCATGCGGCTGTTCCCGGAAGCGCGCATCGTTCTATGCCTGCGCCATCCCTGCGACGTGCTGCTGAGTTGCTACATGCAATCCTTCCGCTCGCCCGCCTTCATGGTGATGTGCAGCTCGCTGCAACGGCTGGCGCGCGGTTACGTGCGCGCCTTCGAACACTGGTTCGACCAGATGGAAGTGTTTGCGCCGCGCGTGCTGGAATGGCGCTACGAATCGGTGGTGAACCGCTTCGACGAGCATGTGCTGAAACTTGGCCATTTTCTCGAACTCGACGATCCCGCGCCGCTGGCGGACTTCGCCGAGCATGCGCGCAGCAAGCGCTACATCAGCACGCCCAGTTATGCGCAGGTAACGCAGGGCATCCACAACCGCGCGGTACACCGCTGGCAGGCTTACTGGGAGATGTTCGAGCCGGTGTTGCCGGTATTGGAGCCGGTGATGGCGCGGCTAGGCTATGCGGCATCGTTGTCTGCGTAGGCTCGCGCCGAAGCCATTTCAGAACGAATGGTCTTTCCGGCGAACGCCGGACGGACGAGTGTTGTATCGCTGGTGTCTGAAACATCCTTAAGGGCACTTCTATAAATTGCCCTCATAGCGAAGCGGGCATCTGGATCATCGCGGAAAGCTGTTCTCTCCCCTGCGAAGTAGAGCCTGCCCCGGACTTGATCCGGGGGGAGGGAGTGCATCGTGGCGAGTATCAAGTTGTACCGACTTGTCACGCTGCTGGACGAGTAGCGGGCAATTTATAGAAGTGCCCTTAAGCTAGCGCCATCGGCTCAAACCAGCGCCTAGGCCACGCTATCCTCGTTGAAGTCCCCAATCGCCTCGATCAACGCAGTCACCCCCGTACGTTCCGCTTCAGTGAGATCGGGGTTCCAGCTATCCAGAATCAGCACCGCACGCGTTTCATTGCTGCGGTTCCACGCTTCATGCTCGAACGTATCGTCGAATGTCATGCAGCGCCCTTCTTGCCAAGCGCGTGTTTCGCCGCCCACGCGCAACGCGCAATCGGGCGGCACGATCAGCGGCAGATGCGTCACCAGGCGCACATTGGTCACGCCGGTGTGCGGCAGGATGTGGGTGCCGGGGCTGAGCACGGAGAACAATGTTTCCGGTGCGTGATCGCGGATGCGGGTCAGCGGAAGGCTATCCAGCAACGCCGCGGTGCGCGGGCACGCTGCGGCATGCGTGTCGTAACGCTCGCCGTGACGGTAGAAGAAATACGCGTCCCACGCGGCAGGCTGCGCTCCTGACGATTGCAACATCGACGGCTGTCCCGGCGGTGGCGGACCGAGGAAGGCTTCCAGACTTTGCTCCCGTGCAAGCACGCTGCGCAGTTCCTCGCGCATCCAGTCCGTGGCGGCCTCCAAGGCGTCATGCCAGGGAAACCGTTCGCGCGGGTAATACGGCTGACTGGGAATGCCAGGGAAATAGAGGAATTTCGGCCGTTGGCGCGGATCGGGCGTCTGCACCTGGCGCTCGCCCAGGTAAGCGTGCAGGCAATGCTCGACCCGCCGCATCTCGTCCACACCGTAGCGCTGCTGCAAGGGTTCCAGCACACGGTGAAACCACGCCAGCCGGCCGCTATCGACGTAGCGCATGGCGTGCTTCACGGCCTCGCGCAACCCTGGCGCGGTGGTTTCGTCACTGAGCCAACGGCCCTGGTCTTGTGCCTTGCGCACGGCGCCGAAATACGCCGTCAATGCAGCGTGCGGCTGACCCAGGCGTTCCAGCGCCATGCCCAGCCGCAAGCGCTCCACGAACAGGTATGGCGCCTGCCGCACGGCTTGCTGCAGCGCCTGAGCGGCAGCGGAAAAATCGCCTGCAGCCAGTCGTGCGGCGCCAAGTACCTGCAAGGCCTCCAGGTCATCCGGCGACTCCTCCAGCACCTGCCAAAACAGCTGCCCGGCCTGCTGCAGATCGCCGCGTTGCAGGCAGGCATGCGCTTGCTCGCGCCATTGTGCGCGTTGCGTGTCGGCGGGTGTATTCATGGTTGTCTCCCCTTCCCCGCCTGTTTATCGCACATCGCCGCTGCCGGAAAAAATAGCCACGGCAACCTCTTTGCAACCTTTTCGCCATCGCACGGTGACGTTCCGGCACCAGACTGTGCTCCCGGCAACCTACCGGGGAGTTGTGCCATGGCCATCCTTCGCTGCCGAAGCGCCTTCATTTCCGACGTCCACCTGGGTACACCGGACTGCAAAGCAGCCTACCTGCTGGATTTCCTGCGCCACCTGCAATGCCAGCAGCTGTATCTGGTGGGCGACATCATCGATCTGGAATCCCTGAGCCGCCGCCGCTGGTGGCATCCGGACCACGGTACCGTGATCGCCGAAGTGCTGGATATGGCACGCCGCGGGATCGAGGTCATCTACATACCCGGCAATCACGACTGCGCGTTGCGTGGCCTGGTGGGACAGTCCATCTGCGGCGTGCGCATTGAATTGGACGCCATCCACGTCGGCGCCGACGGCCGGCGCTACCGCGTGAGCCACGGCGACGAATACGATCCCGAGCAAATCGGCCGTAGCTGGATGCTGCACCTGGGCGAAGCGATGCATCGCTTCGTCTGCTGGGGCAATCGCCGCGTCAACGCATGGCGCCGCCGCATGGCGATGCCCTATCTGCCGCTGTCGATCATCGTGAAATCGCACATCGGCAAGGCGCTGGCCTACATCCGCGCCTACGAGGAACGCGTCGCCGCCGGCGCGCGCGAACACGGGGTGGACGGCCATATCTGCGGCCATATTCATTTCGGCCAGGTGCGCACGATCGATGGCGTGGTCTACCTCAACGACGGCGACTGGGTGGAACACTGCACCGCGCTGATCGAGGACGAACACGGTGCGATGGAACTGATCCACTGGAGCGAGCAGCCCACCGCACTGGGCCACGCCAGCCGCGAACAGGTGCAGCCCTCGCCCATGGCCGCGCTGGCACTGGCCCCGCTCGCCCGGCGCAAAAAGCTCGAAGAAGTCGAACTGCCATCCGCGGCTTGAGCCGGCCGGCGAGATGCGCCGGCGGCCTTGATCCCGGCCACGCCGCCAGCATATCGAAGGGCTACAATTGGCCCCTTCTCTGCTGGAGTCCCCGCCCCCATGTCGCTTGAATCCGCCACCCGCGAACGCATCGAAACCCTGCTCAAAGACCACCGCGTGGTGCTGTTCATGAAGGGCACCCGCTACCAGCCGATGTGCGGCTTCTCCGCCGCCGCCACCAACACGCTCAACGAGCTGCTGCCGGATTACCACACCGTCAACGTGCTGGAAGATCAGGAAATCCGTGAAGGCATCAAGGCGTTCGGCAACTGGCCGACCATTCCGCAACTCTACGTGGATGGCGAACTGGTCGGCGGTGCCGACATCATTCGCCAGATGTATGGCAGCGGCGAACTGCATCAGTTGTTCGGTGTTTCGGCGCCGGATCGCACGCCGCCGGAAATCACCATCACCGACAAGGCTGCCGACGCCATTCGCTCCGGTACGGCCAACGCGCAGGGCATGGCGTTGCATCTGGAGATCGGCCCGGACCATAGCGCCGGCTTCCAGCTCGCGCCCGCCAGCGAGCACGACATCGTCGTCACCGCCAACGGCATCGAAGTGCACTTCGACCCGGCCAGTGCGCAGCGCGCCAAGGGTATCGTGATCGATTGGGTTTCCACCATGCAGGGCGAAGGCCTGAGCCTGAAGTTTCCCGGCGCCGCTGGCGGCGTGCAGTCGATGAGCGTGCAGGAACTGAAAACGCGCCTCGCCGCCGGCAACATCACCCTGATCGACACGCGTCCCGCACAGGGCCGCGCCCTCGCCAAGCCGCTGCCGCAAGCGCGCATCCTGGAAGAAGAAGGCCACGCCGCACTCGCCAACCTGCCCAAGGACACGCCGATCGCCTTCATGTGCCACCACGGCATCTCCAGCCGCGGCGTCGCCGAGCAGTTCGCGGCGCATGGTTTCACGCAGGTGTACAGCGTGGATGGCGGCATCGACGCGTGGGCGGCGGAGATTGATTCGAGCGTGCCGCGCTACTGATCGCGGCGCGCCTATGCATCTATGCACATACGGGGCTTCGGCCCCGTATTTTTTTGCCTACCGGCGAAACGAAGCGCTCCCACTTTGTGCGCGGCTTTCGTCAGATTTCCGCCCACATGCGGATCAGGTTCGCGCGGGACTTGCTGATCAGGTCGAACGTTGGACTTTTGCCTTCGCGCTTGAAAGTCACATGCTTGGCATTTTCCAAGTCCCACAATATCTCCCGTTGCGCAGGATCGCGTATCTGGCTTTGTACCCAGATGATTGCAGCATCACGCACACCACGAGTGACCGGTGTTACGTGGTGCAAAGTATTGGCGGGATAGGCAATCGCAGCGCCCGCCTCCAGCTTGAACTGGCTGCCGATGCCGTTCATGAATACGGTCAACTCGCCGCCGTCGTAGCTTCGCGGGTCGGACAGAAAAAGAGTGATGGCAATATCGCTACGGATGGCGCTGGTCATGCTGCCCATGACGGGCGTATCCACGTGCGGGCCGTATTCCATGCCTTGTCCGTACCGATTGAACAATACCGGCGTTGCCGCCGCCGGCAGCAACGCCGCCTGCAATTCGCCGCTGCGCATGAAGGCCTCTCGCACGATGCGCGCAATCTGCTCATATTCGGGTGTACCAGTCGTCACCTGTAAATTCCGCTTTACTTCGCGCGCGGACCAGCCAGCCGTACTGGCTCCGTCAACAAAAGGAGTACTCGCCAGTCTGGACTGGATGGCTGCCAGCTCATCGGGATTGAGAACCGCTGAAACACAATGAATCAAGGCAGTAACCCTTTATTGAGGTTGCATGACGCCATCCATCGTAATCGCACGCACCGTGAAGCGGAACAGCTGCCCTGCGCAGCCGTTCTTTACCCCGCAGAACATGCAAAACTAGGCCCCGGCTCCCGGTTCTGAAACCATCCGCACCAGGCAATCATGTCGTCTTCTTCCCTCTCTCCTGCAGCTCGCCAGTGGCTGAGCGAAGCCGGCAAGGCGTTATCCCAAGGGCGCGCCGACTTGGCCGAACAACCCTTGAAGCGCGTACTGGCCGAAGCACCCGGCTTTGCCAATGCGCAGTTCCTGTACGGCATTGCCTGCCAGATGCTCGGCGACAGTCGCACCGCCGCCGAGTACTTGCGTAAAGCCGCGCAGCAACGGCCGAATGACCCAAACATCCTCACCAATCTCGGGGGCGCCCTCTACGATGCTGGCGCGATCCAGGAATCGTTCGTCTACCTGCATCGCGCGACGGAACTGGCTCCAGCGCAAGCATCCAACTGGTACAACCTTGGCAAAGCGCTGAAATTGCACTGGCAACTGGACCCGGCCGAAGAGGCGTTGCGACGCGCGCTCGCACTCGACGAAAGGCATATCAGTGCGCGCACCACGCTTGCCGATATTTTTACCATACGCGGCGATATCAACCTTGCGATTGCGGAATATCGCAACGTGCTGACCATCCAACCTGATAACGCGCTGGCCTGGCATGGATTGGCCAACCTGAAAACCGAATCGCTCAGTCTGGCGGATGCAGGGCAGATCCAACGCATTCTGCAAAACCAGCAGCTTGCGCCTGATGCACGCGTGCTACTCGGATTCAGTCTGTATAGGGCTCTTGAGGACCAGCGTGACTACAGTGGTGCCTTTCAAGCCTTGCGCGAGGCCAATGCACTCAAGCGCAAGCTGGTCCAATGGGACGCACTTGCCGAGCATGCTCATGTTGACGCCATCGCGGAGGCTTTTTGCAAACCGCTGCCGGCGCCGCTCGATCCGACCCTCGGACGCGAGGCGATTTTCATCGCCAGCCTTCCTCGCTCCGGTTCGACATTGGTGGAACACATTCTCGCTTCACACCCGCTGGTGGAAGGCGCTAACGAGATCAGCGACCTCTCGCAGGTGCTCGACGACGAATCCGAACAGCGCGGCAAAGGTTTTCCGCATTGGGTAGCCGACGCTACGGCGGACGATTGGGCGCGGCTGGGCAGTAACTATCTTGCCCGCACCGCCCGCTGGCGCACCCGGCGCCCCTATTTCACCGACAAGGGATTGCAGAACTGGCAGTCGATCGGCGCCATCCGCGCCATGCTGCCGGGCGCCAAAATCATTAACTGCCATCGCGATCCGGTGGAAACTTGTTTTGCCTGCTATCGCCAGCTGTTCAGCGAAGGCATCCACTTCAGCTACGACCTGGAAGATCTCGCCCGTTATTACAACGACTATCAAAAACTCAGCGGCCATTGGCAAAAGCATTACCCTGGCAAGGTATTTGATCTTGCCTACGAGAAGCTGGTGCAGGAACCCGAAGCGCAGATTCGGCTACTGCTCGCCTTCTGCCAGCTGCCCTTCGATGCGGCGTGCCTCTCCCCGCATCAGACGCAACGCGATGTGCACAGCACCGCGAGCGCGGCGCAGGTGCGCCAGCCCATACGCGGCGATACTGCACGAAGTCCACATTACCGGGACTTTCTGGCGCCGTTGACGCAGCGTCTCGATCATTGAAACGAAGAAGGCCGCCGGTTGCCCGGCGGCCTTCTTGTTTCTTCGATCCACCGCGCCTTCCGTAGCGACAGTGCATCGTCTTTCGCGATTACCAATCGTACTTCACGCTGAAATCCATATAGCGCGGCATTTCCGTCGACTGCGCGGTGTGATAGACCGGACTCCAGTAACCCGTACCCTGGTTGCCACCATTCGCGCCTGGGCCAATACCAATGGCGTATTCGGTGTAGTAAAGGGTTGCGACCTGTTCGTTGAACACGTTGTGGATTTCCCACTGCATGGTGAGATGTTTGTGGGCCCACTGCGGCGTGTACGTCAACGCCAGGTTGAGCTGATGCGTCCATGGCGTATGGCCGCTGTCGCCCGGAGGAGAAGGTTGGCCGCCAGAACCCACTAAGACGTACTGACCGGGATTTCCATCTGCAGGTGGAATATATTGGACGATCGTTCCATTGTTGGCTGGCGTACCACCGCAGAAGTGCTGATACGGGCCGGTATACAAGCTCGGACTGATCTCGCTGCCATAACCGCTCAAGCAGACATTCGGCGCACCGGACTGGATGATATATGTGCCGCTGACCATCCATTCCGGGCTAATGGCATAGGAGCCAAACGCCTTCAAGGTGTGGCGATGGCTGTTGGCCTGCTCACCGTTGGCGTATTGCATCAGGTCAGGGAAGTCCCACTGGGCCGTGGTCGAGCCGGACGCAGCGTTGATGCGTTGGTTCGTGATCTGTCCGATCGGGGTATCAGTGGGGCCTTCGGTGCTGCCGTACGACTTGGAGAACACGTAGTCGACCTTGGCATACCACTTGCCGTCCCAGCTGTGTTCCAGATAGCTCTCCAGCGCGTAGTATTTACGCGACGGTACCGGCATGGAACAGTTCGGTGATGTACCACCTGGGCCACCACAGACAAGACCTGCACCCGTGTTCGGATCCCAGATGGCATAACCGTCTGCTTGTGGGATGTAGTTGGTTTTGCCCGGATTGACCAACCCCGGAATGATGTTGCCTTCATAGAGAACGTCGGTATCGTCGACCAGATTACCCGCCTTCTCCCAGGTCGCCTGCTCGCCCCATACCAGGCCGGTATCGGCGAGCGTCTTTTGGAAGCCCAGTACGTATTCGTCCTGGTACTGCGGCTTGAGGTTGGTCGAGGCGTAGTCCTTGATATTGCCTTGGGCACCGCCATTCTCGCCGTCCGACGAGAAGAAGCCTGGCACCGGGCCACCAGTGTTGGCGACGGGCACCACACTCAAGCCAGTCGGCTGGCCGTTGGACGTGATGCCTGTGTAGGTATAGACGACGGAACCGTTGATCGAGCCGAATTGCGGGTTACGCCCGGCCAGACCCGCCGGCAATGCCAGATAGTAGCGGCCGGCGTTACCGAAAACCTTGAACGTGCTGTCGCCAAACACATCCCAGCTGGCGCCGATGCGCGGCGCCCACTGCGGGCTGTTTTCCTTCACATAGGCTTCGCCACCGGGGCCGGTGTTTACGAACTGATCGTTGCGCAAACCGAGATCGAGCAGCAAGTTGGGCAGGACCTGCCAGCGGTCTTCGATGTACTGCGCCTTTTCGCGCGAAGCAATCGACACGTCCGTCTGCGTGATGGATTGCTGAACGTAGTTGCCCGTAATGTTGCCCGCACCATTGAGGAACGGCGCAGCAGAAATACTCGATG
>NZ_DATJMN010000067.1:0-6302 GCF_035508675.1 Dyella sp. | reverse complement strand
GCGCTCTGCAGCATCGACGGCGCCCTCGCGCGCATCAAGCATCTTGACGTAGCCGCCCAGTGGAATTGCCGCAATTTGATACTCGGTGCCGTCGCGGCCGATGCGCTTCCACACCGCGCGGCCGAAGCCGACCGAGAAGCGCAACACTTTCACGCCGCAGCGGCGGGCAACCCAGTAGTGTCCGAATTCATGAAAGGTCACCAACACGCCTAGCGTGACCAGTAGCCAGAACACCGAGCCGAAAAAGGGATTCATCAAAGCAGGTACGTCTTCTCAGGAAATCAAAGCTTATCAGCAAGCGTTACGAAGTACCCGCCGGGTAACTCAGGAGTCTGCCGGACTTGAGTGGGCCGGGCTGCAAATGCGCCCGGTCACTCAAGCCAGACAGACTCCGAAGGCGGCGCGGTGGCATCGCTCGGGGTTGGGATATCGACCGCAGCCTGCAACAGCAGTTCCATTCGTCGTTCCGCCCCGCACCGGCAGGGAGAAAATATGGCGAGGCGCGATTCAAAGCCCTAGCAGGAGCTTTCCCAGTGCGAACACCGGCAAGGCCGCGAATACGCTGTCCAGCCGGTCCAGCAGTCCCCCATGGCCCGGGAAAAGTGCGCCGGAGTCCTTTACGTTCGCGTGGCGCTTCATCAGGCTTTCCAGCAAGTCGCCGATGATCGAGCTGGCGACGGTCACGACAGTGACCACAATCAGTCCCAGTAGCCGCAGGTCGTGTACGCCCAACAGCCATCCCGCCACGGCTGCCACCAGTGCGCTGGTGATGAAGGCACCGTACACCCCCACCCAGGTCTTGCCGGGACTGATCTGCGGCGCCAGCTTGCGCTTGCCCTTGCCGAACCAGCTGCCGGCGAAATAGGCGCCGGTATCGGCAGCCCATACCAGCAGCATCGCCAGGAACGCCCATACATGGCCGTGCGACGGACTACCGTGAATGCTCAAGGCAGCCACCCAGGCGGGAAACACCACGAAGGCGCCAGCCAGCAGTTTCAGGTTGCGGTTTTCGGTCGTGGGCGCCGCCGCGAAGGCGAAATGGCGCAACCACATGCACACCAGCAGCCACCACGTCACACCCGTGGCGATCAGCGCCGGCCATAGCCATCGCGTGGTTTGGAACATCCATAGCGCGATGAAGCCCAGCAGGACAACGGCGAGCAACATGCCGCGCGCAACGCGGCTTTTCACGCCGGCCAGCCGCGACCACTCCCAGGCGGCAGCGAGGAAGGCCGCCGCCAGCAAGCACGCGAACACACTGGTCGGCATCAGCAGGATCAGCAAGATCACCAGTGGCGCGAGAAGCAGGGCGGTAATGACGCGCTGTCGCAGCATGAGGTTTCCTAGCGGCTCTCGGCGACGAGCGCCGGGCGGCTTGCGCGGGGAAGGATGGGGCGGTTCGCGTGCCAACCGGCTGGACTCTGCTTCATTCGCCTCTCGGCACGTATGCCTTGGCTCCTGCCGTCTCGAGCGGGCGGGTCCACACAGTGTTGCCGGATGATCGCAGCCTGGCTCAACGTGCCGCTGCCTGGGTGACCTGGTCGCCGGTGCGGCCGAAACGACGCTCGCGACGGGCAAAGTCGTTGATGGCTAGCTGCAACGAGGCCTGGTTGAAGTCCGGCCATAGTGTCTCGGTGAAATATAGCTCCGCATAGGCGAGCTGCCACAGCAGGAAATTGCTGATGCGATGGTCGCCACCGGTGCGGATGAACAGGTCCAGCGGGGGCACCTCGGACAGGCTGGTCCAGTGGTCGAACGAGGCTTCATCGATATCTGCCACCGACAGTTCGCCCCGCGCCACGGCCATGGCCGCCTTGCGCGCCGCTTGCACGATGTCCCAGCGGCCGCCGTAATTCACGGCGATGTTCAAATGCAGCTTGATATTGCCGGAGGTGCGTTCCATCGCGTCGATCATGCGCTGTTGCAGCGGCTTGTCGAAGGCGGACAAATCCCCAATG
Organism: Dyella sp.; assembly: GCF_035508675.1. GTDB lineage: Bacteria > Pseudomonadota > Gammaproteobacteria > Xanthomonadales > Rhodanobacteraceae > Dyella_B. Next base: position 4,344 of record NZ_DATJMN010000067.1, on the reverse strand, counting down.
AAACGCAGGCGCACGCCGTTTTCGTCCAGCTCGTCCACTTCCTTGTCCAAGGCACGCATGAACAGATCCAGCAGCGCGCCGACTTCGTCCGGCGGCCGCTGCCAGTTTTCACTGGAGAAGGCGAACAGCGTCAGCGCTTCCACGCCATGGCGGATGCAGCCCTCCACCACCTCGCGCACGGCTTTGCGGCCGGCGTTGTGGCCGAAACTGCGCGGGCGACGGCGGGCTTTCGCCCAGCGCCCATTGCCATCCATCACGATGCCGATATGACGCGGTATATGTTTGAGCGTGGTCGTGGTCATGGATGGAGAGTAACGGTGGCGGCCATGCCTGCTGCGCTTGAAGCCATGCAGAAGCCGCGTTCGCCAGAAAAACGCCACGTATCGGCGCGGCTCTGCCCCATCGCGGGGACAATCATGGCGGAAGCGGGGCTCACGCGGCCAATTGGCCCGGGGTCCGCATGGGGACGGCGGCTGTGCAAGATGGACCCCTCACCCTTCTTTGCTCCTCCGTCAGGTGGCGTGGGCGGCGCATGCCGGGCGCTGGGTGGCCCGGCATGCGTCGACGGCCTTACATGGACATCAATTCTTCTTCTTTGGCCTTGGCCAGTTTGTCGACTTCCTTGACGAACTGGTCGGTAAGCTTCTGGACCTCTTCGTCGGCCTTGCGTTCCTCGTCCTCGGTGATCTGCTTTTCCTTGAGCAGGTCCTTGACCTGCTGCAGCGCATCGCGGCGCACGTTGCGGATGGCGATCTTCGCATTCTCGCCTTCGTGCGACACGTGCTTGGCCAGCTCGCGGCGGCGCTCCTCGGTGAGCGGCGGCATGTTCAGGCGGATCACCGTGCCGGCGGTGGTGGGCGTAATGCCGAGGTCGGAAGCCAGCAGCGCTTTCTCGATCGGGCCGACCATGCTCTTTTCGAACGGCGTGATGACAATCGAACGGCCGTCAGCCAGGGCAACCGTCGCAACCTGGTTCAGCGGCATGTCGGAACCGTAGTAAGGCACTTTGATGCCATCGACCAGCGTCGTGCTGGCGCGGCCAGTGCGCAGGCGGGACAAGTCGTGCTTGAGGGCATCGATGCTCTTGCCCATACGGGTCTGGGCATCGCGTTTGATGTCATTGAGCATGTGGAATCACCCCGATGGCGTGCAAGCCGCCAAGTATAACAGTAACTTCCCGCCTTCCTCTCTCGGAGAGGGCTGAGAGCAAGGCAGGGGTCAGCTTGCGTCGACCAATGTACCGACCGGCTCGCCGTGCATGATGCGCATCAGGTTGCTTGGCACGGTCATGTCGTAGATGCGCAGCGGCATGCGATGGTCGCGGCAAAGTGCAATGGCAGCGGTATCCATCACGGCCAGCTTGCGCTCGATCACCTGGTCGTAGGTGAGCTGGTCATACCGCGTGGCGTCGCTCTGCTTGGCGGGATCGGCGGTGTAGACACCGTCGACCTTGGTGGCCTTGAGCAGGAGATCGGCCCCCATCTCGATGGCACGCAGGGCGGCGGCCGAATCGGTGGTGAAGAACGGGTTGCCGGTGCCGGCGGCAAACAGCACGATGCGGCCTTTTTCAATGTGGCGGATGGCGCGGCGGCGGATGAAATCTTCGGCCACGTCATGGATCTGGATGGCGCTCATTACGCGGGCAAAGCCACCGCGTTTCTCGATGGCGTCCTGCATCGCCAGGGCGTTCATCACGGTGGCCAGCATGCCCATATGGTCCCCGGTGACGCGGTCCATGCCGGCTGCCGCCAGTCCCGCGCCGCGGAAGATGTTGCCGCCGCCGATCACCACGCCGATCTGTACGCCGATCTTTTGTACTTCGATGATTTCGTCGGCCAGCCGGCCGATCACTTTGGGGTCGATGCCGTAGTCGGCATCACCCATCAATGCTTCGCCGGAGAGTTTGAGCAGGATGCGTCGGTACTTTGGCTGGTCGCTCATGATGGCTCCGGTTGTGAGGTAAACGCCGGAAAACGCCGAGGAGCTTTCCGGGTCGCTGTCAGGCATTGCGTACAAATGCCCCAAGCAAAACGAGCGCATTGTAACGGAGGCCGGCGCAGACGTCAGCGCGTCATGCCCTTATGCTTCGCAAGCTTCATGCGGTTTCACGTTGCACTCACAGCTGGGAGTTGGCTATGCACCACACTATCGCCGCCATTGCACTGCTGGTGCGTGACTACGACGAAGCGATTGCGTTCTACACCGGCTGCCTGGATTTCGAATTGATCGAGGACACTTCGCTAGGCGGTGGTAAGCGCTGGGTACTGGTGGCGCCGCCTGGTTCACGCGAAACACGTCTGTTGCTGGCGCAGGCGAGTACGGCTGGGCAGGACGCTTATGTGGGCGAGCAGGGTGGTGGGCGCGTGTTTCTGTTCCTGCATGTTGATGATTTCCATGCACGCTATGAAGCGATGCGTTCGCGTGGCGTGCGTTTCCTGGAGCTGCCGCGCGAAGAGCCTTACGGCATTGTGGCAGTATTCGAAGACTTATACGGCAACAAGTGGGATCTGCTGCAGCCGCGTGTGAAGCCGGCACCCGCAGCGCTGCGAGGCGTTGGCTAGGCATTGCAGGTTGAGGCGAGGATGGCGACAAAAAAAGCCGCGGTTTCCCGCGGCCTTTTCCATGCGAACAAACGTGGCGATTTATGCCAGGCCCGCCTGCTTCATCACTTCGGCGGCGAAATCCTCTTCCACCTTTTCGATGCCTTCGCCAACGGCCAAGCGCACTACGGAAACCACATCGGCGCCTTCCTTCTTCAACGCGTCGGCGACGGTGACGTTGGTGTCCAGCACGTAGGCCTGGCCGAGCAGGGTGACTTCGGAAATGATCTTGGCGACCTTGCCGCTGACGATCTTTTCCAGGATGTCGGCCGGCTTGTTCTTTTCCTTGTCGGACATCTGGCTCAGTGCGATGTCCTTTTCCTTCGCCAGGAAATCGGCCGGCACGTCATCGGCACGCACGAACTGCGGATTCATCGCGGCCACGTGCATGGCGATGCCCTTGGCCAGCTCGTCGGAACCGCCCTTCAGTGCGACCAGCACGCCGATGCGGCCGCCGTGCAGGTAGTTGGCGATCACGCCCTGGTTGGAAACGTGGGCCATGCGGCGAACCTGGATGTTCTCGCCGATAGTAGCGACCAGGGCCTTGGAGGCTTCTTCGACCGTGCCGCCGCCCGGATAGGCAGCTGCCTTGAGTGCGTCGACATCCTTCGCGCCGGATTTCAGCGCGATCTCGGCCACGTTGTCGCTGAAGGTCACGAAGTCAGGGTTCTTGGTGACGAAGTCGGTTTCGCAATTCACTTCGACCAGCACGGCGTGGCCGTTAGCCTGGGCGGCGACGATGCGGCCCTCGGCGGCCACGCGGCCAGCCTTCTTGTCGGCCTTGGCGAGGCCCGACTTGCGCAGCCACTCCATGGCGACTTCGATATCGCCATTGTTTTCGACCAGCGCCTTCTTGCATTCCATCATGCCCGCGCCGGAACGCTCACGGAGTTCCTTGACCAGTTGGGCGGAAATATTGCTCATGGGATCCTCGCAAACTTGGGACGCCGGGCGCGGATGCGCCCGGCGTGTTTAAAGACTTAGTCGGCGTCGGGGGCGTCGGACTGCACGCGGCCGCCGCGACCACCGCGGTCGCCACGACCACCACGACCGCCATCGCGGTCGCCACGGCCGGAACCCTTCTTGGCGGGCGCGTTGCGGCGCGGCGGAGCGGAGCGGCGATCGTCCTCTTCCTTGGCGACCGGGTTGCCTTCCTCGTCCAGCTCGACGAACTCGTTGGCGTCGCCCTGGGCGGCTGCGGGAGCCGCGGCCTTGCCTTCCAGGATGGAGTCGGCCGCTGCGCGTGCGTACAGCTGGATGGCGCGGATGGCGTCATCGTTGCCCGGGATCGGGTAGTCCACCAGCTCCGGGTTGTAGTTGGTATCGACCACGGCGATCACCGGGATGCCGAGCTTCTTGGCTTCCAGCACGGCGATGTTTTCATGGCCGATGTCGACCACGAACAGCGCATCGGGCAGGCGGTTCATGTTCTTGATGCCGCCGAGGGAGTTTTCCAGCTTGGCGCGCTCGCGGCGCCGGGCCAGCACTTCATGCTTGACCAGCTTGTCGAAGCTGCCGTCGGTTTCGGCGGCTTCCAGTTCCTTCAGGCGGCCGACCGACTGCTTGACGGTACGGAAGTTGGTGAGCATGCCGCCGAGCCAGCGGGCGGTGACGAAGGGCATGCCGGCGCGGGCGGCTTCTTCAGCCAGGGCCTCGCGGGCGGAGCGCTTGGTGCCCACGAACAGCACGGTGCCGCGCTTCTGCGCCAGACCCGACAGGAAGTTCATCGCGTCGGTGAACAGCG
>NZ_DATJMN010000066.1:0-13623 GCF_035508675.1 Dyella sp. | reverse complement strand
ACTGCGCGGTCCATATGTCCGTCGCTGCTTGACCCATAGAACCACTATGGGCCGGCGCATCGCCGAACTTCTGTCCTCGCGCAGTCGAATTTTCGCCTCGACCATTCAAATCCGACAGGCTCCTAGTTGTCACCTTCGGTTCCCGCCAGCCAGCCATGCGCGTCGGCGCGCCTGGCGCCTTCACGCGAGCCCAGCGAAGCGAAATCGAACAGCTTGCGATCCGCCAATTGCGCGGGAGCCACGTTGCCCAGCGCACGAAACATGGTTTCACTGCGTCCAGGAAACTGACGTTCCCAGTCTTGCACCATGCGGCCGACCGCCTTGCGCTGCAAGTTCTCCTGCGAGCCGCAAAGATTACAGGGAATGATCGGAAACTGCTTGTGTTCGGCGTATTCGGCAATGTCGCTTTCCTTGCAGTACGCCAGCGGACGGATCACCACATGCCGGCCATCATCCGAACGCAGCTTGGGCGGCATCGCCTTCAGGCTTGCCTGATGGAACAGATTGAGGAAGAAGGTGGCGAGAATGTCGTCGCGATGATGGCCCAATGCAATCTTGGTGATGCCGTTTTCCGCCGCCCAGTGGTACAGCGCGCCGCGGCGCAGGCGCGAGCACAGGCTGCACATGGTCTTGCCTTCAGGGATCACGCGGGTGACGGTGCTGTAGGTGTCTTGCTCGATGATGTGGAACGGCACGCCGCGCCCGGTGAGGTACTGCGGCAGTACGTGTTCGGGAAAACCCGGCTGCTTCTGATCCAGATTCACCGCGACCAGCTCGAAGCGCACCGGCGCCTTGGCCTGCAATGACAGCAGGACATCGAGCATGGTGTAGGAATCCTTGCCGCCGGACAGGCACACCATCAGCTTGTCGCCGTCCTCGATCATATTGAAATCGGCAATCGCCTGGCCGACCTGATGACGCAAGCGTTTGGCCAGCTTGGCAGCCTCGTAGGCGCGCTTGCGGGCGAGATCGGGTGGAGTGGCCTCGGGATGGGCGGACATGGGCGACACACGGAAGGCAGGCAAGCGTTTATTGTAGCTGCCCTGCTGCCGCTGTCCCGGCGCGCTACAATTGCTGCTTCTCTCATTGCCGCCCGTGCAACACAGCCATGCAGGTCCAGGACCCCGCCCAGATCGCCCATCTGCTGGCCGAATTGCGCCAGGAACACCGCGATCTGGACGTGGCGATCCAGCAGATGTCCAGCTCGATCGGCTGTGACGAGCTGCAGATCACCCGCATGAAAAAGCGCAAGCTGTTGCTGAAGGACGCGATTGCGCGGCTGGAAAGCAAGCTCATTCCGGATCTGGACGCCTGATGACCCTCACCCCGACGACGCTCCAGGACGACCACGTCCTGCTGGAACCCCTCGCCCCGCACCACGCCCCCGATCTCGAAGCGGCGGCGGCAGACGGCGAGCTGTGGAACCTGTGGTTCACCAGTGCCCCGGCGCCAGGCCAGGCCAGCGGCTATATCGAAAAGGCGCTCGCCGGCCTGGCGGCCAACGCCATGCTGCCGTTTGCGGTGCGCGAGAAAAGCAGCGGCCAGATCGTTGGCACCACGCGCTTCTATGATTTCGTGCCGGAGCTGCCGCGCATCGCCATCGGCTACACCTGGTATGCGAAACGCTGGCAGAAGAGCCACCTCAACACCGCCTGCAAGCGCCTGCTGCTGCAGCACGCCTTCGAGACGCTCGGCTGCGTGGCGGTGGAGTTCCATACCGACCATCGCAACCTGGATTCGCAACGCGCCATCGAACGCCTGGGCGCGCACAAGGATGGCGTGCTGCGTGCCCATAAGCGCCGTCCGGACGGCTCGCTGCGTGACACCGTGTGCTATTCGATCCTTGCCGGCGAATGGCCGGATGTGCAGCGCTGGCTGACAATGCGGCTGACCCGGCTGAGTGCGCAAAACTAAGCCGATCTACGCCCCTGCGGGGGCTTGTGTAGATACTGGTGATGAGGCGTCGCCGAACTCCAACGTTGCCATGCGCATACCGCCCTTGAAAAATGGCATGCGGTCTGCGCTGGTGCTGCCGATGTTGATGATCCTTCCGCCAACGCCGATAGGGTGATGGAACGGACTCGCCTTGCAGTCTTAATTCCGCCGACAAACGCGCCTCGCATTTAGTTTCCAATGCAACAACCCGTGGTTGCGCATGAAACCAAATGGCTCGCGAGTGCTTGATCCATATGGACGTTTAGCCATCCATACACGCGCGAATCGACAATTTGGAAGATTTCTCATAAAAAAGTAGTTGACACGTCCGCGCGGCATGCCGTACGTTCGACGACATGCCGCAACGCAACAGCCACCGCGAATTCATCGCCGCGATCCGTCCACCGACGTCGATCGACGTGTTGCCGGCCGTCGGCCTCCTTCTTATTTCCCTTGTACTCGTACTCCTCATTACCAACGGAGGTGCGGGCTGAGGACGCGTGTCAAGGTAAAGCAAAACTGACCTAGATACCCCAAAGAACCCCGCACCCACCAGGATGCGGGGTTTTTTATCGCCCTCGTCATCACCCTAACGGAGCCAGGCCATGACCTCTGCAACAGCACAACCGAACGACCCCGGCGAAAGTACGGAAAGTGCCGAAGATCGCGTACGCATTTTCGACACGACCTTGCGTGACGGCGAACAGGCCCCCGGGTTTTCCATGGATCGGCGCGCAAAGTTGTGCATGGCACAAGCACTGGAATCGCTGGGTGTCGATGTGTTGGAAGCCGGTTTTCCGCAAGCCTCGCCGGATGATTTCGCCGCCGTCGAGGAAATCGCACAGACTTTGCGCAACACCACGGTGTGCGCCTTGGCACGATGTCAAACCGGCGATATCGACACTGCCGCACGCGCACTGGAACGCGCACACCGATCACGCATCCACCTGTTTCTTTCCACCAGCCCGCTGCACCGCGAACACAAGCTCGGCATGAGCAAGCAGCAGGTGCTGGACACCGCCGTCGCCTCCATCCTGCACGCGCGCAAATACTGCGCTGACGTGGAATTCTCCGCCGAAGACGCCTTGCGCACCGAGCCGGAATTCCTGGTTGAAGTCTTCAGCGCCGCCATCGCCGCCGGCGCCACCACCGTCAACGTTCCGGACACCGTGGGCTATACCACGCCCGCCGAAATCTACGAGCTGTTCACCTACCTGCGCCAACACGTGCGCGATGCGCACAAGGCGGTGTTTTCCTCCCATTGCCACGATGACCTGGGGATGGCCGTCGCCAACAGCCTGGCTGCCGTCAGCGGCGGTGCGCGCCAGGTGGAATGCACCATCAACGGCATCGGCGAACGCGCCGGCAATGCCGCGCTGGAAGAAATCGTGATGGCGCTGAAAGTGCGCGCGCCACGCTTCGGCCTGCGCACCAACATCGACACGCACAAGCTGTATCCCACCTCGCGCCTGCTGAGCCAGGTCACCGGGCAATTGGTACAGCGCAACAAGGCCGTGGTCGGCGACAACGCCTTTGCGCACGAGTCGGGCATCCATCAGCACGGCATGCTCAAGCATCGCGGCACCTACGAAATCATGCGCCCGGAAGACGTCGGCATCGCCGAAACCACGCTGGTGCTGGGCAAGCATTCCGGCCGCCACGCGCTGCGCCAGCGCCTGGAAGCATTGGGCCACCCGCTGGACGACGCAGCGCTGGACAGCGTGTTCAAGCGCTTCAAGGCGCTGGCCGACCGCAAGCGCGACATCCGCGACGAGGACCTGGAAGCGCTGGCCCTGAACCAGGACCCGGACGCTACCGGTCCATGGCATCTGACCCAGCTCAACACCAGCTCGCACCTGGGCGGCAGCGCTTCGGCCAACGTGAAGCTGCGCCACGAAGACGGTCGTGAAGTCGGCGAGGCCGCCATCGGCGACGGCCCGGTCGACGCCGTGCTGCGCGCGATCGAACGCGCCACCGGCACCGACATGCTGCTGACCCGCTTCCAGGTGCGCGCGATCAGCGAAGGCGGCGACGCGCAGGGCCATGCGCAACTCGTCGCACGCCACGCCCAGCGCGACTGGCATGGCAGCAGCGTCAGCACCGACATCATCGAAGCGACGGCGCACGCCGCACTCGCCATCGTCAATCGCATCGAGCGGCAGATCCGCGACAGCCGCGCCGATGCACCCGCACTCCAAGGAGCCACCGCATGAGTACGTCCTTCCTTTGGCACAACGGCCGCATCAAGCCCTGGGCTGAAGCCACGGTGCACGTCAGCACGCATGCCCTGCACTACGGCTCGTCCGTATTCGAAGGCGAGCGCGTGTACGCGACACCGGAAGGGCCCGCCTATTTCCGCCTGGCCGAGCACACCCGCCGCCTGTTCGAATCGGCGCGCGTGTACGAGATCGAGATCGGCTACAGCGAAGAAGAGATCAACCAAGCTTGCCTGGAAGTGATTCGCGCCAACCGGATGGCATCGGCTTATGTACGACCGATTGTCTTTCGCGGCGCCGGCGGGCTCGGCGTTCTCCCCAGGGACGGCGCGCCCGTCGACGTCGCGATCATGGCTTTGGCATGGGGTGCGTACCTGGGCGAAGCGGCCGAGCGGGGGGCGGACGTGTGCGTGTCCTCGTGGAATCGCCCTGCACCAAACACTTTTCCAAGCTGGGCCAAGGCCGGCGGTAATTACCTGAGCAGCCAGTTAATCGGCCTGGAAGCGCGTCGCGGCGGTTTCGACGAAGGCATTGCGCTAGGTTACAACGGCCTGCTGAGCGAAGGCGCGGGCGAGAACCTGTTCCTGGTCAAGCGCGGAAAGCTGCTGACGCCGCCATCGAGCGCCGGCATCCTGGCCGGCATCACGCGCGATTCGGTGATCACGCTGGCCACCGACATGGGCTATGTCGTGGAAGAACGCGATCTGCCGCGCGAAGCGCTGTACACCGCCGACGAAGTTTTCATGACCGGCACCGCCGCCGAGATCACGCCGGTGCGCTCGGTCGACCGCAAGGCCGTCGGCAACGGTGCGCCCGGTCCGATCACCCGCGCGCTGCGCGAGGCCTTCTTCGGCCTGTTCGACGGTCGCACGCAAGACCGTTACGGCTGGCTGACCCACGTTGAAACCACTACCGCAAAGGAGGCGGCATGAGCGCCCGCACATTATTCGAGAAAATTTGGGATGCTCACGTCGTAGCGCCCGAGAGCGCCGATACGCCGGCCGTGCTGTACGTCGACCTGCACCTGGTGCACGAAGTCACCTCGCCGCAAGCCTTCAGCGAATTGCGTTCGCGCGGCCTGAAACTGCGCCGTCCCGATCGCACGCTGGCGACGCTGGATCATTCCACGCCCACCTTGCCGCCGGCAGCGAACGGCGAGCGTCCGTACGCCAACGCCGAAGCGAAAGCGCAGGTGGCGCAGCTGGAAGCCAACTGCCGCGAATTCGGCGTGCAGCTGTATGGCTGGGACAGCAGCGATCGCGGCATCGTGCACGTGATCGGCCCCGAACTCGGCGCCACGCAGCCGGGCATGACCATCGTCTGCGGCGACAGCCACACCTCCACCCATGGCGCATTCGGCGCGCTGGCCTTCGGCATCGGCACCACCGAGGTCGGCCATGTGATGGCCACCCAGTGCCTGCTGCAACGCAAGCCGAAAACCTTCGCCATCCACGTTGACGGCAAGCTGCCGCGCGGCGTGGGCGCCAAAGACCTGATCCTGCACATCATCGGCGAGATCGGCGTCGACGGCGGTACCGGCTACGTGCTGGAGTACCGTGGCGAAGCGATCGAAGCGCTGTCGATGGAAGAGCGCATGACAGTGTGCAACATGTCGATCGAAGCCGGTGCGCGCGCGGGTCTGATCGCTCCCGATGAAACCACCTTTGCATGGCTGAAAGGCCGCCCGCGTGCGCCGCAAGGCGCAGCATGGGACACCGCCGTGCAAGCCTGGCGCGGCCTGCGCAGCGACGAAGGCGCCAAGTACGATCGCGAAGTGCGCATCGATGCCAGCCAGATCCGCCCCACCGTTACCTACGGCACGCATCCAGGCATGGCGATCGCGATGGACAAGCCAGTGCCCGCTGCACGCAATGCGGTGGAGCAGCGCGCACTGGATTACATGCAAGCGAAAGCGAATCAGCCCATGCAAGGCACTGCGGTGGACGTGGTGTTCATCGGCAGCTGCACCAATTCGCGCCTGTCGGATCTGCGCGAAGCCGCCAATGTCATGCGTGGCCGCAGCGTCGCCAAGGGCGTGCGCGTACTGGTCGTGCCCGGCTCCGAAGCGGTGCGTCGCGATGCAGAGAAGGAAGGCTTGCACGAGGTGTTCCTGGCTGCCGGCGCCGAATGGCGCATTCCTGGCTGCTCGATGTGCATTGCCATGAATGGCGACCTGGCGCAGCCGGGGCAACTGGTCGTGAGTACCTCCAACCGCAACTTCGAGGGCCGCCAGGGCAAGGGCGCACGCACCGTGCTGGCCAGCCCGGCAACGGCCGCCGCATCCGCGATTGCCGGCGCGATTGCCGATCCACGCGAATACCTGACGGAGGTGGCTGCATGAAGCCCGTAACCCGCATCCACTCACGCACCGCCGTGCTGCTCGATGAAAACATCGACACCGACCGCATCATCCCCGCGCGCTTCCTGACCACCACCGAACGCGCAGGCCTGGGCAAGTTCTGCTTCAACGACTGGCGCTATCGCCAGGACGGCAGCGACAACCCGGATTTCCCGCTCAACAAGCCGGAAGCGAAGGGTTGCTCGATCCTTGTTGCCGGCCGCAACTTCGGCTGCGGCTCCTCGCGCGAGCACGCACCGTGGGCGCTGCTCGACTACGGCATCCAGGCCGTGCTGTGCAGCGAGATCGCCGACATCTTCCGCGGCAACGCGCTGAAGAACGGCCTGCTGGCCATCGTGCTGGATGAAGCCGAACACCGCTGGCTGCTGAAGAAGCCCGGCATCGAGCTTTCCATCGACGTGCGCGAACAGGCCATCGAACTGCCCGATGGCGGACGCATCCGCTTCCAGCTGGAAGCCTTCGCACGGCATTGCCTGCTCAACGGCGTCGACCAGCTCGGCTTCCTGCTGCAACACCACGACGCCATCACTCACTACGAACAGACTCAGGAGAAAGCGGCATGAAGGCGCGCATCGTTACCCTACCCGGCGACGGCGTAGGCCCCGAAGTTCTCGACGCGGCCGTTGCCGTACTGCAAGCCGTTGCCGAACGCAGCGGCCATACCTTTGACTTCGAATCGCAGCTGATCGGCGGTTGCGCGATCGACGCCACCGGCGAACCGCTGCCGGCCGCCACCCTGGCCGCCTGCAAGAGCGCAGACGCCGTGCTGCTGGGCGCGGTGGGCGGACCGAAGTGGTCCGACCCGCAGGCAAAAGTGCGCCCCGAGCAAGGCCTGCTCGCCATTCGCGCCGCACTGGGCGTATTCGCCAACTTGCGTCCGCTGCAGGTGCATCCGGCCTTGGCGTCGCTGTCGCCGCTGAAGAACGAAAAGCTCAAGAACGTCGACGTGCTGTTCGTGCGCGAACTGACCGGCGGCGCCTACTTCGGCGCCAAGACGCGCACCACCGACACTGCCACCGACGAGTGCAAGTACACCGTGGCCGAAGTCGAGCGCGTCACGCGCCGCGCCTTCGAGCTGGCGCGCGAACGCCGCCAGCACGTCACCTCGGTGGACAAGGCCAACGTGCTGGAAACCTCGCGCCTGTGGCGCAGCACGGTCACGCGCATCGCCGCCGACTATCCGGACGTGAAGCTGGAACATCAGCTGGTCGATTCGATGGCGATGCTGCTGCTGACGCAGCCCTCGCGCTACGACGTGATCGTCACCGAAAACCTGTTCGGCGACATCCTCACCGACGAAGCCGCCGCCCTGGCCGGCTCGCTCGGCCTGCTGCCGTCCGCGTCGCTGGGCGAAGGCAAGGTCGGCTTGTACGAACCGATCCATGGCTCCGCACCGGACATCGCCGGCCAGGGCGTGGCCAATCCGCTGGGCGCGATCCTGTCCGCCGCCTTGTTGCTGCGCCACTCGCTGGAGCTGGACGTGGAGGCCACCACCATCGAGGCCGCCGTCAGCCACGTGCTGAGCAACGGCCCGCACAGCCGCGATATCGGCGGCAGCGCCGGCACGCAGCAAATCCGCGATGCGGTGATCGCTGCCTTGGACGACGTCGCCACGCCCGCCTTTCTAAGCGGCCTGCGCGCCTGCGGCTGAAGCACGATGCCTAGCGATCCGATCACACAACTCCATTCCTCTACTCACGCAACCAAACCAACCCATACCGACGCAGGAGTCACCGCATGAGCACCACCGCCACCACCGAATCGCTCGCCAAGGCGCGCATTGCCGTTCTTGGCTACGGCAGCCAGGGGCGCGCCCACGCGCTCAACCTGAAAGACTCCGGCCTGGATGTCGTCGTCGGCCTGCGCCCGAACGGCCCCACCTGGCACAAGGCCGTCGCCGACGGTTTCCACGTGGTCGAGCCGGCCGAAGCCGTGCGCAGCGCGGACCTGGTTGCCGTGCTGACGCCGGACATGGTGCAGCCCACGCTGTACAAGGAATCGATCGAGCCGAACATCAAGCCCGGCGCCGTGCTGCTGTTCGCGCATGGCTTGAACGTGCATTTCAAGCTGATCGAACCGCGCGCCGACATTGACGTGGTGCTGGTCGCGCCGAAGGGCCCGGGCGCGCTGGTGCGCACCGAATACGAGCGCGGCCGCGGCGTCCCCTGCATCTACGCCGTGCACCAGGACGTGAGCGGCCACGCTGAAGAAAAAGCCACCGCCTATGCCGCGGGCCTGGGCGGGGCACGCGCCATGCTGATCAAGACCGATTTCAAGGAAGAAACCGAAACCGATCTGTTCGGCGAGCAGGCCGTGCTGTGCGGCGGCGCCAGCGAGCTGGTGATGAAGGGCTTCGAAACCCTGGTGGAAGCCGGCTATCAGCCCGAGATCGCCTATTACGAAGTGCTGCACGAACTGAAGCTGATCGTCGATCTGTTCTACGAAGGCGGCATCACCAAGATGCTGGAGTTCGTCTCCGAAACCGCGCAGTACGGCGACTACGTGAGCGGCCCGCGCGTGATCGACGCCGGCACCAAGGAGCGCATGAAGGCCGTGCTCAAGGACATCCAGGACGGCACCTTCACGCGTAACTGGATTGCCGAATACCAGGCCGGCCTGCCGAACTACAAGAAGTGGAAGCAAGCCGATCTCGACCATCCGATCGAACAGGTCGGCGCCAAGTTGCGCGCACGCATGCCGTGGCTGCAGGCCGGCGCCAAAGCCCAGCCAGCGCTGAAGAAGGTCGGTTGAACACCATGCGGCGCTCACTCGGCTCCCCCTGCCTCCGGCCCGTGAGCGCCGCATGGTTCCTGATGGGAATGCAGCCATGAAACGTTTCCACATCGCCCTTGCCGTTCGCGACCTCGGCGCCTCCATCGCCGATTACAGCGTGCGACTTGGCCAGCCGCCCACCGTGGTGGTCCAGGGCAAGTACGCGATGTGGCGCACGCAACTGCTGAATTTCTCGATCAACCAGCACGCCGAACGTGCCGGCCAGTTGCGGCACATCGGCTTCGAAGATGACGACGTAGAAGGCTTTGCCAGCACGCTGGACGTGAACGGCATCGAATGGGAGCTCTTTTCCGCCAAGGCGCAGGACGCGCGCATCGTGGAGATGTATGGCGTGCCTGCCGATGTCTGACAGGCGCATTTCCTGAAAGCCGTTTCGCTCACCACACCAACAGCATCACCCGCTTCAAATAACACCAAGGGACCGACGTGAACATGCCATTGCTGAAACTCACACCCGTCGCCGAGGCCGAACCGGCCGTCGCGCACCACCCGCTGGCAGGCACTGCCATGAGCGGTGCGGATGTCGTCGTACAAGTGCTGGCGGATGAAGGCGTAGAGGTACTGTTTGGCTATTCCGGCGGCGCGATCCTGCCGGTCTACGATGCCGTGTTCCGCCACAACGCGGAACACTTGAGGCCTGATGGCAGCGAGCCGATGCCGCTGATCGTGCCGGCCAACGAGCAAGGCGCGGGTTTCATGGCCGCGGGATTTGCGCGTGCGTCGGGCAAGGTCGGCGTGGCCGTGGTGACCTCCGGTCCGGGCGCTACCAACATGGTGACGCCGGTGCGCGATTCGGCCGCCGATTCGGTTCCGATGGTGGTGATCTGCGGCCAGGTGGCGACGCAAGCGATCGGCAGCGACGCCTTCCAGGAGGCCCCCGTCAGCAACATCATGAGCGCGTGCGCCAAGCACGTGTTCCTGGTGACCGAGGCGGAAAAACTGGAAGCCACCTTGCGCACCGCCTTCACCATCGCGCGCAGCGGCCGGCCCGGCCCCGTGGTGGTCGACGTGCCCAAGGACGTGCAGAACGCCGCCGTCGTGTTCGACGGCAAGCAGGAACTGCCGTTGCCCGGCTATCGCGCACGCCTGCGCGCGATCGAGCAGGCCACGCTGAGCGATGCCGACTGCGCTGCGTTTTTCCAGGCCCTGCTGCAGGCCAAGCGCCCCCTGATCTACGCGGGCGGCGGCGTGATCGCCAGCGGCGCGGCGGCCTTGCTGCGCGAGTTCGCCGACAGCTTCGGCCTGCCCGTCACCACCACTTTGATGGGTATCGGCAGTTTCGACACCACCCATCCGCTGGCGCTGAACATGCTGGGCATGCATGGCACCGCGTATGCCAATTACGCGGTGGAGGATTGCGATTTCCTGTTCGCGCTGGGCGCGCGCTTCGATGATCGCGTCGCCGGCGTGCCGTCCCAATTCGCGCCGCGAGCGAAATTCATTGCGCACATCGACATCGACCCGGCCGAGATCAACAAGGTAAAAGCGGCCGACTGGCATCACGTCGGCCCACTGGACCGCGCGCTGCAACGCCTGACGCAGTACGGCAAACTGCATGGCCATCGGCCCGTACTGGCCGACTGGCACGCGCACGTCGCCGCGCTCAAACGCAAGCATGCGATGAACTACGACCGCGACAGCGCCCTGATCCAGCCGTATGCGGTGCTGGAGGAAATCAATCGCCACAGCCAAGGCCGCGCCATCATCAGCACCGGCGTGGGCCAGCACCAGATGTGGGCGGCGCAATACCTGGATTTCCGCTCACCGCGGCATTGGCTCACCTCCGGCTCGATGGGCACGATGGGCTTCGGCCTGCCGGCCGCGGTCGGCGCGCAGTTTGCGCGGCGCGATGCGCTGGTGATCGACGTGGACGGCGACGCCAGCATCCGCATGAACCTGGGCGAGCTGGAAACCGTCACCACCTACGGCCTGCCGGTGAAGATCGTGGTGCTCAACAATGTCGGCGACGGCATGGTGCGGCAGTGGCAGAAGCTGTTCTTCAAGGGCCGCTTTGCCTCCTCTGACAAGAGTCTGCACCGCAAGGATTTCGTGCGGGCCGCCGAAGCCGATGGTTTTGGCTGGGCGCGACGGCTGGAACGGCGCGCGGAGCTGGCCGCCACCGTGGCCGAATTCCTCGCATTCGACGGGCCGGCATTCCTGGAAGTGATGATCGATCCCGATGCCGGCGTGTATCCGATGGTCGGTCCCGGCGCCAATTACTCGCAGATGATCACCGGCGACTTCATTCCCGCGCGCACGGTCGCCCATACGGGCGAGGCGGCCGCTTCCGACAGTTTCTGACCGCCCTCTCCATTACGGCACGACACATCCACAGGTACCGGCCATGCAGCACACGCTTTCCATCCTTTTGCAGAACGAAGCCGGCGCGCTGGTTCGCGTCGCGGGGCTGTTTGCCGCGCGCGGCCACAACATCGATACGCTGACCGTAGCGGCCACCGCGGATCCGGCGGTGTCGCGCCTGACGCTGACCGTGCGCGGCGACGACGCCACCCTCAGCCAGATCCTGCAGCAGACGCGCAAGCTGGTCGATGTATTGCAGGTTGAGCATCCGGCGCAGGCATGAACGCACGGCCGGCCGAGCGCGACACGGCACCGAGCGCGGCGTCGGTCTTGCGGCGCGCCGAGGCGGCGCGGGTGTACGAAGTGGCCGCGCACACGGCACTGGAACCGGCATCGCTGCTGTCCGCGCGGCTGGGCGCCCAGGTGCTGCTCAAGCGGGAGGACCAGCAGCCGGTGTTTTCGTTCAAGCTGCGCGGTGCGTACAACCGCATGGCGCAGCTCGATGCGGCCGAGCGCGCGCGGGGCGTGATCGCCGCGTCCGCCGGCAATCATGCGCAAGGCGTGGCGCTGGCGGCGCAGCGCCTGGCGATCCGCGCCACCATCGTGATGCCAGTGACGGCGCCGCGGGTAAAAGTGGATGCGGTGCGTCGCTTCGGCGGCGCGCATGTCGAGGTGATCTTGCAGGGCGACTCCTACAGCGACGCGCAGGCCGAAGCGCTGCGCCTGTGCGAGGAGCTAGGGGCGAACTTCGTCCATCCGTTCGATGACCTGGATGTGATTGCCGGGCAGGCCACCATTGGTCTGGAATTGCTGGCCCAGCATGCCGGCGCGCTGCATGCGGTATTCGTGCCGATCGGCGGCGGCGGCATCGCCGCCGGCATGGCGGCGGTGATCAAGGCGCGCCGCCCGGACGTGCGCGTGATCGGCGTGCAGGCCAACGATGCCGACGCGATGGCCCGTGCGCTGGCCGCCGACGAGCGCATCGTGCTGGATGACGTGGGTCTGTTTGCCGACGGCACGGCGGTGAAACAGGTCGGCACGCTGACCTTTTCGCTATGCCGCGCGTATCTGGATGATGTGCTGCGCGTGGACACCGATGCGATTTGCGCGGCGATCCGCGATATCTACCAGGACACGCGCAGCATTCCCGAACCCTCCGGCGCGCTGGCCCTGGCCGGCTTGAAACAGTATGTGGCTGCGCGCGGCGCGTGCGAGGGTGCCGTAGTGGCGGTGGTTTCCGGCGCCAATATGAATTTCGACCGCTTGCGTTTCGTCGCCGAGCGCGCGGAAGTGGGCGAGGCGCGCGAAGCGGTGTTTGCGGTGACGATTCCGGAACAGCGCGGCAGCTTTCGCCGCTTCTGCGGCGCACTGGGCCTGCATGCGATCACCGAGTTCAATTACCGCATCGGCGACGCGCAGGCCGCGCATATCTTCGTGGGCGTACAGACGGCCAAACGCGGCGAACGCGAAGCCCTGGCGGAAGCTTTCCGCGCCAGCGGGTTCGGCGTGCTCGACCTGACCGACGACGAACTGGCCAAGCTGCATTTGCGCCATATGATCGGCGGACGTTCGCCGTTGGCGCGCGACGAGCGCCTGTATCGCTTCGACTTCCCCGAACGCCCCGGGGCGCTGGCGCGTTTTCTGGATCGCATGCATCCGGACTGGAACATCAGCCTGTTCCATTACCGCAATCACGGTGCGGACTACGGCCGCATCCTGGTCGGCATCCAGGTGCCGCCCGGCGAACTGGCGCTGCTGCAGCAATTTCTCGCCGCGCTCGGGTATCCCCATGTGGATGAGAGCGACAACCCGGCGTATCGGCTGTTGCTACGCGCGTAGCAGGCCGTTCAGCGCTTCGTCGATGGAGCCGCCGGCGTCCAGCTCGAAGACGTGGTTGTCGTAGTCCATGAAATAGAGTGCAGTGTCTTCGCGTGCCATGAAGTGTTCGACGTCGAAAGTGTTCAACTTGTCCGCATAGACCCGCAGTTCGTCGCGGCTTACCTCGAAACCGATGTGGTC
>NZ_DATJMN010000065.1:0-3511 GCF_035508675.1 Dyella sp. | reverse complement strand
GCGCGCTCATGGGGATCTCGCGGTAAAGGAAAAGCGAAATTGTAGCGGGGGATCGCCTGATGGGACATGCAGCGTGCGCTTGACCTGTCCTGCCCTGACGCCGAGAATCCCTGCACCACCCAAAGGGGAGTAGTTCCGGATGCGGCACAACCGCATCCGTGCGGCGATCGTCATCACGAGCGAAGCATCGCTCCGGGCGCCACAGCGGCTTAGGGCTGAGAACGAGACTTTTGCGGTGATGACGGGACCGGCGTGCGTCCTGTCGTCGCCGCTTGAGTCCCGCGCGCCGAGGAACCTCGCATGACGCTCCCTACCCACCTGCTTTCCGATCTGCTCACCATCGTCCTGCTGGATTTGGTGCTGGCTGGCGACAACGCCATCGTGATCGCTCTCGCTGCCCGCAATCTCCCCCGCTCGTTGCAAAAGCGCGCCGTCATCTGGGGCACGCTAGGCGCCATTGCGGTGCGCATTCTGCTCACCGTGATCGTGGTGTATCTGCTGGAGCTGCCGGGGTTGATGCTGGCCGGTGGCGTGTTGTTGCTGCCGATCGCCTGGAAGCTGCTCAAGCCCGCGCATGACGAACACGGCTCCGTCGCGGCAGCTGTAGGCTTCTGGTCGGCACTGCGCATCATCGTGGTGGCCGACGTGCTGATGGGCGTGGATAACGTGCTGGCCATTGCCGGCGCCGCCAAAGGACACATGGGCCTGGTGGTGATCGGCCTGTTGATCAGCATTCCGCTGGTCGTGTGGGGTTCAACGCTGATCCTCAAGCTGATCGAACGCTTTCCGGTCATCGTCTATGCCGGCGCGGCAGCGATCGCATGGACCGCAGGGCGCATGATCAGTCACGAACCGCTGTGGCGCGCCTGGTTCGACACGCATGGCTGGATGAAGCACGTGCTGGAGATCGGCCTGGCTGTCATCGTGTGTGCCAGCGGCTACCTGCTCAACCGGCGGCGCAGGCTTGAGGCCTGATGCAGCGCACGCCACACTGCGCGGCCACCCCCTCAGCATGGAGTTGCCATGAAACTGTATTACCTGCCCGGCGCCTGTTCGATGGCCGATCACATTGCGCTCGAATGGATCGGCCAGCCGTACGAAGCACAACCGGTCGCCCGCGAAGCGCTGCAGTCGCCGGACTATCTCAAACTCAATCCTTCCGGACAGGTGCCCGCCCTGGTCGTGGACGAGGATTGGACACTCACCCAGAACGTCGCCATCCTCAATTACCTGATGGACCGTTTTCCGGAAGCGAAACTGGGCGGCGACGGTTCGCCGCGCGAGCGCGCGGAAGTGAATCGCTGGCTGTGCTACCTCAACGCCGACGTGCATGCCGCCTTCAAACCGGTGTTCGGTCCGCAGCGTTTCATCGCCGACGAAGCGCTGCATGCCGCCGTGCAAGATACGGCGCGCCGACATTTGCGGGGGCATTTCGAGCGTTTGAACGCGCAACTGGCTGAGCGCGAGTGGCTGACCGGGCATCGCTCGGTGGCCGATGCCTATCTGTTCGTGGTGCTGCGCTGGGCCAAGGGCAAGCAGGTGGATCTCACCGGCCTTGCGCACCTCGACGCGTTCTTTGCGCGCATGCAGGCCGATAGCGGCGTGCAGGCGGCGATGAAGGCCGAAGGATTCTGACTGGCGACTCTGGTCGAAGCACGCACCCATGCCTCTCCCCGCTCTGTGGAGAGGCATGGGAAGCCGCTTAGAATCGCACGCGCAAAAACACCGATGGCCCATCCATGCGCATGGCGATATCGTCGTTGTATGTGTGATGCTGCTGATGAATATTAATGCGCGTGTAGTCGTATTCCGCGCCAACACCGACATGGCTCCACGGGAACCACTCCAGGCCCAATGCGGCATCGTAAATATGGCCGCCCAGATGACTGCCGTTCTTCTTCACGCCCGACGCATTGAGATACATACGCAGCTGGTTGCTGAAGGCATGCCGCCAACCGAGCTGCAGTTCCGGCGCCCAGGCATTCTGGGTGGTGTAGGCCGAGGCATAGCCGCTAGCCTGTCCAATGAAGGGTCCATAGACTGTTGCCTGCCCGCTGATACCGGCATGCACCCGGTAGTAGGCCGCGCCGACACCCACGCCGAACACGTCGTCCTGGTGCCCAAACCACCATTTGTAGGCCGCGCTGCCGAAATCGAAATTGACCCGGCCGGTCACGGATGCCGAAGCCCCGAAGGTATCACCATGGAAGCCGATGGCTTCGTCGAGCGTGCGGGTACGGCTTTGATCGAGCCGGTAGTAGTCGAATGAAAAACCTTGGCTCTCGCCCAGCAGGAAATCCAGGCGTACGCGCGGTTCGGTCCGGTGCGAGGGAAAGCCAAGATCGCGTTGCAAATTGATCCTGCCCTTCACGGCTGGATCGTTCAGGCCCGCGCTCACCGTCGTACTGCTGTCAGGCTCATATGCACCGAGCCAAAGACTGAAGCGATCGAGCGCCGGCGAAATATCGGGGTTAGTGTTATCGGCCAATGCCGGGCCGCTGGCCACCGCAAGCGCGGCGCACAAGCAGCAACGCGAAACAGGAGTTGAAGCGATAGAACGCACGATGGAATCCTCCCATGGCGAACACACTCGCAACGCAATGCGTTCGCACGACCTCAGGAGTGATGGATACTAGACGCTATCGACGTGCACGCGCCGTGCAAAGCGCGGCATGTTTTTGCGCACGCAGGTGTGCCTGGGCGTGTATTCAGCGATACGCCATGATGATCAAAACATCATCGGCACGCGAACGATGATCGTGGCGTCCGGTGTATCGCGGGTGACGCCTACACCCAGCGTGACATTCAAGGTTTCCTTGTTGTTGTAGCGATACGAACCGCCAATCAGCAGCTGCCCCAGCCAAACCTTGGTTGAGCCCGGCAGTTTTTGGCCGGATTCGGTCGTCCTGCCGATAAAGGTCTGGTCGTAGCCGATACTGAGCGATGCCTTGTCGTTCAAGGCCATGCCCATGCCGATGCTGATGTCGCCCTCATTGCCCATTTTCACATTGCCCAGATACTGCGTGCCGCCGAGCAAGATGTGCTCGTAAACGTCGTGACGCTCGACGTTGTACAGATAACTGAAATTGCCGAAGAACACGACCGGATCCGATGGCAGCAACCACGTCATGCCCGGCTGCAAGGTATAGAAACCCGTACCCGTCGGCTGTTGGATGGGCAAACCCGTGCCGGTGAGATTCTCCACGCAGCGCGTGACGCAATCCGTCGTCACCTGGAATGGATCGGTGCCGGTGTGCGATTTGAACCGGAACCAGCCGATGTAATAAGCATGGTCGGCGCCGCCGTTGTTGAGCTGATAGCGCAGTGTCGCCTCGATATCGCCCAGCCCCTTGCCGCTGGAACCGAATACGTTGTCCTCGGCTGAGCCGGTGAGCACCTCGCGGCTCACCGTATCGGTATGCGTATCCACATACGGTATGCGCACCTCCAATTCCATGCGGTTAGTGAGGCCGTAGCGGGCCGTGAGGATCGCCGTCTGCGTCGTGCTGCG
>NZ_DATJMN010000064.1:0-24788 GCF_035508675.1 Dyella sp. | reverse complement strand
GCCTCGCCGGCTTGTTTCCGCTTGCTGGACAGTGGCATGGGCGCCTATCTGGATGTTCGCCCGCGGCAGTCGTTCCGCAGCTCACGTCGCTATCTGCCACACACCAACGTGCTTGAAACTACGTTCGTTACCGATGCGGCTACGGCGACGCTGACCGATTTCATGCCGCTGGGCCGCCACGCTGCTGCCGCGCCGGAAGATTTCGTGCGCATACAAGCGCTGCCGTGGCTGGTGCGCATTATTCGCGCGACCGAAGGCGAGCTGGACGTTCGGCTGGACATGCGGCCGGGTGCGGCGTGGGGTACCTGCAAGCCAACGCTTCGCCGTGTCCAGCAAGGTGTCGCGTGGGATGGTGGAACGCTGCTGTGCGACCGACCGCTCGACCTGCACGATGAGCATATCGGCAGCGTAGTGCACCTGCGTGCTGGCGAGCAGCTGCGGCTGGTGCTGATGGCAGGTCAGCACGCGGTGCCGTCGGCCGTGTTCGCCCAGCTCGACCGTTTGCTGGACATCGCCACCGCGTACTGGAAAGCGTGGGTTGGCTACCGCGGCTATAAGGGGCCGTATGCCGAGGTCACGGAGCGCAGTGCACTGCTGCTGAAACTGCTGACGTTCGCGCCCTCGGGCGCCATTGTCGCGGCGGCCACCACGTCTTTGCCGGAAGTGCTGGGTGGCGAGCGCAACTGGGACTACCGGTTGAGTTGGGTGCGCGATTCCACCCTGACGCTGTTTGCCCTGTCCGTGCTCGGATACCACCAAGAGCCCGAGGCGTTCTGCAAATTCCTGTTTGGTTGTGGCGCCGGTGCGATCTTTCCCACGCAAATCGTCTATGGCATCCACGGTGAGCTTGATCTGACCGAGCGCGAGCTGACGCATCTGCGTGGCTACCGCGACAGCCACCCGGTACGCGTGGGCAATGCCGCGCACCGCCAGCGCCAGTTCGATGTGTACGGTGAAGTGATGGACTGGCTGATGCTGCGGCGCGAACTCGGCGGCACGCTACAACCTGCCGAGCTCGCGTTGCTGCGGCGAACCGCCGATTACGTTGCCGAACATTGGTGTGAGCCGGGTCAGGGTTTCTGGGAAGAGCGCGACGATCCGCAGCATTTCGTCTACGGCAAGATGATGTGCTGGGTGGCGCTCGATCGCGCACAGGACCTGCTGGATTGCCGTGACTATGAAGCCGTCAAGCAGGCCATCGTGGAAGACGTGCGCCGCCGTGGCATCGCACCTGGCGGTTATCTGCGCAAGTGTTACGACCGCGACAACATCGACGCCGTAGGGCTGCGCGCGCCGATCATCGATTTTCCGCTGCCACCCGGTTGCCTGCAGGCAACCATCGATGAGGTGCTGGTGCAGCTTGGCGCGGTGCGCGGCGTGTATCGCTACCGGGAAAAGGATGGCTTGCTTGGCGATGAGGGTACCTTCGTCGCCTGCGGTTTCTGGTTGGCCGATGCGCTGCTGTTTGCCGGCAAGCTGGAACAGGCGAAGGAATGGTTCGAGATCATGCTGCGGCAGGCGAATGACGTTGGCCTGTATGCGGAAGAGATCGATCCGGAAAACGGGCGGTTTCTCGGGAATTTTCCACAGGCGCTGTCGCATCTGTCGTTGATTCACAGCGCGGCTTTATTCGATTTTGTCGAGCACAGCGGGCATGGGGCTTTGCAGGGCACGCACGCCGATCGCGTGCAGCACGCCGTACGGATGATGGAGGAAGCGCGCCGGGCGCGGGATGCGAGCATCTCGGGCGGTAATGCGGGGGATTGGGTGTTGGATCTGGCTGCGCTTGGATTGGGATGAAGGCGGGTTGGGATGCCTGCGAATCCGTGTGTCCACCCGGCATGGTGGTGTTAGGGTTCGCGTTCGCTCACCCCGGCCCGGCCTATGCGGCTACATCTCTCGCTTCAGCTGATTCCTGGGCAGCCTGCGCGTCAACGCAAATGCTGCCAACGCACCTGCACCCCACAGCAACGCATTCCGGTTCGAGGTCAACCACCATTGGAAGCTGCTCGACTTCGCCCGCGCATCGAAGCG
The DNA here is from genome assembly GCF_035508675.1 of Dyella sp. Lineage (GTDB taxonomy): Bacteria > Pseudomonadota > Gammaproteobacteria > Xanthomonadales > Rhodanobacteraceae > Dyella_B. The sequence continues at coordinate 22,754 of NZ_DATJMN010000064.1, read as the reverse complement.
CCCATGTGTGCCCAGGTCCACGGGTGCCACATCGAACAGGTTGTCGGGCCGCTCCTCCGGCACCGGCTGCCTATCCACTTGCCCGCTGTAGCCTTGCCGCGCCAGCACGCGATCGACCAGCGAAGGAAACCATTTGTTGATCGCGATCGCCTTGACCGCCGGAAAGCCCACGCATACTTCACGGCGCCGGTGATGCGCCGCCCAGTGCACGCCGCGCGCCGCCAATTCGGGCTGAAAGATCGGCGGTACCGGTTGCGGGCGGCCGTCCAGGCGATTGCGTGCCCATTCGAATTGCGGTGTGTTGAAGGCCGACAGCTGCACCATGGTCACGTGCACCTTGCTGCGCTCGTGCAGAAGTTCCACGCGCAGCGCGTCGGTAAAGCCGCGGATGGCGAATTTTGCCGCACAGTAAGGCGCCTGCAGCGGGATTGCCCGATAGGCGAGGGCCGAACCGACCTGCACGATCGCGCCGCGATGGCGCCTGCGCATGCGCTTCAGTGCGGCCAGCGTGCCGTGCACGGTACCGAGATAGGTCACTTCGGTGGCGCGGCGGAATTCGTCGGCGGGAATCTCGCTGACGGGCGCGAATACGGTGGCCATGGCCGAATTGATCCAGATGTCGATGGCGCCAAGTTCCTGTTCTATGTGTTCGGCGGCCGCTTCCACTTGTTCGGCATTCGCAACGTCCACGGCAATCGGCAGTGCCACGCCGCCTAGCTCGCGTACTTCGTTGGCTGCATGTTCCAGCGCAGGATTATCACGTGCGAGCAAGGCGATCCATGCACCATCGCGCGCGAAGCGGTGCGCCGTGGCGCGGCCGACACCGGCGGATGCGCCGGTAATCACCACTACTTTGGGTTTTTTCTTCATGCTCGTTCACCTGTATGGGCCATGGTGGAGATGGGCACCAGCAACGGCTGTCGATGGAGCGCAACGCCACCCCCGGTCTGTTCGTGCTGCTGCATGGCGACCTCCTTACGCGTCGGCGCGATATGCTTCGATATCCTGTTTTTTCAATATCAGCCCCAGTCCTGCGCGCGCGATATCCACGGCCAGTTCGCCGTTGCGCAAGGTCGGCAAGCCGTCGAAGAACATCGACTCGATGCGCGCGTGATCATGAAAATATTCAATATGCCGCAGCCCGGTCGCGGCGCAGCACACATGCGCGTGGAGATGCGGCGCGCAGTGCGCGGAAATCGGTATACCGTAGCCTTGCGCCAGCGCGGCAGCCTTGAGAAAGCCGGTAAAGCCGCCGCAGCGCGTGCTGTCGATCTGCAGCACGTCCACTGCGCCGGTATCCAGCATGCGTGCGAAATACCAGTTGTCCCAGCCGTACTCGCCGGCTGCGACGTCGACGTTGTGGCGCACGCGATCGCGGATCAGCCGTAGGCCTTCCAGGTCATCCGAAGACACCGGCTCTTCGTACCAGTCGACCTTGCATTCATCGAATGCATCCATCAACGCCAATGCCTGCTTGCGGCCGTAGGCGCCGTTCGCATCCACCATCAGGCGCGTGTCTTCGCCGATCGCTTCGCGCGCCGCAAACACGCGCTTGGGATCGTCTTCCGGATGCGAGCCGACTTTCATCTTGACGCGTGGAATGCCCTGCGCCACATAGCCGGCAAGCTGGGTCTGCAATTGGTCCACCGTATAGGAGGTAAAGCCGCCGCTGCCGTACACCGGTACGCGCTCGCGTGCGCGGCCAAGCAGAGTGACCACAGAAACGCCAAGCAGCTTGGCTTTCAGGTCCCACAGGGCGTGATCCACCGCCGACAACGCCATCAACCCCAGACCGGGCGCGCCGATGTTGCGCAAGCTGCGGCGCATGGCTTGCCACAGAGCGGGGATGTCCATCGGATCGGCGCCAAGCAGGCATTCGCGCAGTGGCTTGGCGATCAGCGCGGCGGCTGCGCTGTGGGTGTAGGTGTAGCCCAACCCTTCGTAGTCGCCGCAGCGAATGCTGGCGAGCACGATGGTGGTGGCGTCCCAGCTGATGGTGCCATCGGCCTCCGGCGCGTCGGTGGGCACGGTATAGGCGGCCGCGTCGACGCGGTCGATCTGCGAGGTGGTGGTGCTCACCGGAAGCTCCTCGCTTCCGTGGCTTGTGTTGGTGTTTCGCGTAAAGCTGACATGCTGGCCGGCCGGATGCGCTGATGCGTTTCATCCTGCGCGGGGCCGGGTCATGTACGGGTGAATGGGACGATGTGGTTATGTGGATGCGGCGGCGGCCTTGCGCGGCTTCAGGCACGCGTCACGGCGCCCCATCACTCGCGCGCGGCGAGCGCCTTGTTCACCCGCAACGCAATCAATGTGCATGCCACGCCCGAGAGCAGATACACGCTCACTGCCACCAGCCCGAAACGCGCCGACAATCCCAGCGCCACCAACGGCGCGAACGCGGCACCGATCAGCCAGGCGAAATCCGAGGTCAAGGCGGCGCCGGTATAACGCATGCGGATTTCGAAGTTGGAGGTGACGCTGCCGGCGGCCTGGCCGTATGACAGGCCAAGCAAGCCGAAGCCGATGATGATGAAGGCATCCTGTGCGACCTGGCTGCCGCCGAGCAGCCACGGCGCGAACAGGGCGAAGATGCCGATGAGCACGGCAGCCGTACCGAGCGTGCTGCGTCGCCCGATGCGGTCGGCGATGACGCCGGAAGCTATCGTGCCGACGATGCCGACCAGCGCACCGATCATCTGGACCGTCAGCACCTTGCTCACCGCTTGCGTGGTGCCCAGCACGATCCACGACAGCGGGAAGATCGATACCAGGTGGAACAGCGCGTAGCTTGCCAGCGCGGCGAACGCGCCGATGAAAATGTTGTAGCCCTGCTGGCGCAGCATGTCGATGATGCCGATGGGTTCCAGCTCGCGCTCTTCCATGGCGAGCGTGTATTCATCGGTCACCACCAGGCGCAAGCGCGCAAACAGCGCCACGACGTTGATGGTGAAGGCGACGTAGAAGGGATAGCGCCAGCCCCACTGGATGAAGTCGTCGGTGGCCAATTGCGTATGCAGGAACAGGAACAAGCCGCTGGCGATCAGAAAGCCGATCGGCGCGCTGAGCTGTCCCAGCATGGCGTACCAGCCGCGCCGCTCCGGCGGCGTATTGAGCGCAAGCAGGGAAGGCAAGCCATCCCACGAGCCGCCCTGGGCAACGCCCTGCAGGATGCGGAAGAACATGAGCAAGCCGATGGCCCAGCCGCCGATGGTGTTGTAGGCGGGCAGGAAGGCCATGCCGGCGGTGGCGCTGCCAAGCAGGAACATGGCGATGGTGAGCTTGGTGCCGCGGCTCCAGCGCCGCTGCGCGGTCATGAACAAGGTGGTGCCGAGCGGGCGGACAATGAAGGCCAGCGAGAGAATCGCGAACGACAGCAGCATGCCGTCCAGCCGGCTTTCGAACGGAAAGAACACCGAGGGGAACACCAGCACGCAGGCGATGCCGAATACGAAAAAGTCGAAGTATTCCGCGGTTCGCCCGACGATGACGCCGACGGCGATTTCGCCGGGAGCCAGGCGGGCATGGGCATGGATGCGCCCAAGATCTTCCGGGGTCAAGCCCGCGGGTTCGCGCTGATCCTCAAACGTACTGGACATCGTCGTTGCTCGGATAGGGATGCGGCGGCCACAGCATGGCACCGTTGAGGCGTCAAGGCTAGGGAGGGGCGGGTGTATTTTGTGTCTGGCGGTGTTGGTGGCGCTACTACTGTTGCCGGGGATGGGCGCATCCGGCGAGCACGAATGCCCGCCTAAAATGACGACCCTTGTCGCGAAAAAGGCGCAGAAGTTGTCCTTCGCATCCCGCACACGCGGCATTCATGCGGCCACTCGGCATGATTGCGCGAGTATGCCGAGCGGCTCCGTTTCTCCCGTTGCAGTCCCTCAAATGGGGGATGCGGTCATCTGTCACACCGGTCTCGGCTTTCGCCGCGTGGGCATGACAACCGTATGGCAGTTCGGCGAAATGCCGCAGTATGTGCCGGATCGTGCTCGAACCATTTGCGTGTGGCCCATCGATCGGCGTACCTTGTCGACACAGCAGTACCCCCCTTTTCATTCGGTTGCGTCGGTCATGTCCATGAAGACTCTCCGCGGACTGCTACTGCTAGGCCTGCCCTTGGTGCTATCGGGGTGCCACACGGTGCTGATGTCGCCGTCCGGTGACGTCGCGCTGCAGCAGCGCAATCTGATCATCACCGCGTTCGTGCTGATGATGCTGATCGTGGTGCCGGTGATCGTTGCTTCGCTGGTGTTCGCGTGGCGGTACCGGGCGTCCAACCAAAAGGCACACTACGACCCGGAATGGGATCACTCCACCATTGTGGAGCTGATGATCTGGTCGGCGCCGCTGCTGATCATCATTGCGCTGGGCGCGATCACCTGGGTGAGCACGCACAAGCTGGATCCGTACCGTCCGCTCGATCGGATCGCGGCCGGCAAGGTCGTGCCGCTGGGTGTCGAGCCGCTGCAGGTGGACGTGGTGGCGCTCGACTGGAAATGGCTGTTTATCTACCCCGAGCAGAACATCGCGGTCGTGAACGAGATGGCGGCCCCGGTGGATCGGCCGATCCATTTCAACCTCACAGCGTCCACCGTGATGAATTCGTTCTTCATTCCCGCGCTGGCTGGCCAGATCTATGCCATGCCGGGCATGCAGACCACGCTGCAAGCGGTGATCAACAAGCCCGGCGATTATTGGGGCATGTCCGCCAATTACAGCGGCGACGGTTTCTCGTACATGAACTTCACCTTCCACGGCATGAGCGAGGACGACTTCAACAAGTGGGTGGCGCAGGCGAAAAGCCATGGCGACACGCTGGATCAAGCTACGTATACCGCGCTGGAGGCGCCCAGCGAAAAGAATCCGGTGCACTACTACGGCAGCGTGGCGCCGGGGCTTTATTGGTCCATCCTCAACCGCTGCGTTCAGCCCGGTCCTTCCTGCATGAACACGCTCCGCATGCCCGAGCCGAGCGGAGGCGGTGAAACTTCCGTTTCATCCGACGGCCATGCGGCCATGCCAATGGCTCATCCACAATGAACTCAGCACGGGTGCCGCGATGACTTTTCACTCTCCCGACCTCGGCAAGCTGATTTTCGGACGCCTTACCCTTGGTGATATTCCCTATCACGAGCCGATCCTGATCTTCACCTTCATCGGTGTGGCGATCGGCGCCATCGCGGTGCTGGGGTCGGTCACTTACTACCGCAAATGGGGTTATCTCTGGAACGAATGGTTCACCAGCGTGGACCACAAGAAGATCGGCATCATGTACATCGTGCTGGCGCTGGTCATGTTGCTGCGCGGCTTCGCCGATGCGCTGATGATGCGTGCGCAGCAGGCGGTCGCCTTCGGTGCGCACGAGGGCTACCTGCCGGCCTCGCACTATGACCAGATCTTCACCGCGCACGGCACGATCATGATCTTCTTCGTCGCCATGCCGTTCATCACCGGCTTGATCAATTTCGTGATGCCGTTGCAGATCGGTTCGCGCGACGTGGCATTTCCGTTCCTCAACAATTTCAGCTTCTGGATGACCGTGTCCGGCGCCCTGCTGGTGATGGTGTCGTTGTTCATCGGGGTGTTTGCGCGTACGGGTTGGCTGGCGTATCCACCGCTGTCGGAGCTGCCGACCAGTCCGGACGTCGGGGTGGACTACTGGATTTGGGGGCTGCAGATAGCAGGTGTCGGCACCACCTTGTCCGGCATCAACATGATCGCCACCATCGTGAAGATGCGCGCACCCGGCATGACCATGATGAAGATGCCGATCTTCACCTGGACGGCGTTGCTGGCGAACGTGCTGATCGTGGCGGCGTTTCCGGTGTTGACCGCCACGCTGGCCTTGCTGGCGCTGGATCGCTATGCGGGTACGCACTTCTTCACCAACGATCTTGGCGGCAACTACATGATGTACGTCAACCTGATCTGGGTGTGGGGACACCCGGAGGTGTATATCCTGATACTGCCGGCATTCGGGGTGTATTCCGAGGTCACTTCCACGTTCTCGCGCAAGCGCCTGTTCGGTTATGCGTCGATGGTCTACGCCACGGTGGTGATCGCGGTGCTCTCCTACCTGGTATGGCTGCACCATTTCTTCACCATGGGCTCGGGGGCAAGCGTCAATTCGTTCTTCGGCATCACTACCATGATCATCTCGATCCCGACGGGGGCGAAGATTTTCAACTGGATGTTCACCATGTACCGCGGCCGCATCGTGTACGACGTACCGATGATGTGGGTGGTGGCGTTCATCGTGACCTTCGTGATCGGCGGCATGACCGGCGTGCTGCTGGCGGTACCGCCAGCGGATTTCGAGTTGCACAACAGCCTGTTCCTGATTGCGCACTTCCACAACGTGATCATCGGTGGCGTGTTGTTCGGCATGTTCGCCGGCGTCAATTACTGGTTCCCCAAGGCGTTCGGCTTCCGGCTCGATCCGTTCTGGGGCAAGGTTTCGTTCTGGTTCTGGGTGGTCGGCTTCTATTTCGCCTTCATGCCGCTGTATTGGCTGGGCCTGATGGGGGTGACGCGCCGACTGCGCCATTTCGACGATCCGTCCCTGCAGATCTGGTTCGAGATCGCCGCATTCGGCGCGGTCCTGATCTTGATCGGCATCATCGCGATGATCGTGCAGTTTGCGGTGAGCATTCTTCACCGCGACAAGCTGCGCGATACCACCGGCGATCCGTGGCATGGACGCACGCTGGAATGGTCCACCTCATCGCCACCGCCGCCGTACAATTTCGCCTTCACGCCACAGGTGCACGACATCGACACCTGGTGGCAGATGAAGCAATACAACTGGCGCCGGCCGGTGCAAGGTTTCCTGCCCATCCACATGCCCAAGAACACCGGCACGGGCGTCTATCTGGCCGTGCTGAGCCTGGTCTTTGGCTTCGCCATGGTCTGGTACATGTGGCTGGTCGCGGCGATATCGTTCGTGGCGCTGCTGGCGGTGGCGATCCACCACACCTTCAACTACGACCGCGACTACTACATCCCCGCCGATGAAGTGGGGCGCGTCGAAGCGGCGCGCGCCGGAGCCTGATGCCCATGTCCGATATGACGATGACCGCAAGCGGCGGCAGTGGTGCACAAGAGGCGCTGCGCTTCCACGTCGAAGAAGCCCATCACCCGGAAAACGCCACGCTATTGGGCTTCTGGCTGTACTTGATGAGCGACTGCCTGATCTTCGCCTGCCTGTTCGCCACCTACGGCGTACTTGGCCGCGAATATGCAGGCGGTCCGTCTGCGAAGGAGGTGCTGGAACTGCCGATCGTGGCGGTGAACACCACGCTGCTGTTGCTTTCCTCGATCACCTACGGTTTTTCGGTGCTGGAGATGCAGCACAATCGCCGCGGGCCGATGATGGCGTGGCTGATCGTTACCTGGCTGTTGGGCGCAGGCTTCATCGGACTGGAGCTGACGGAATTCACGCACCTGATATCGATCGGTGCGGGCCCGTGGCGCAGCGCCTTTCTTTCTTCGTTCTTCACCCTGGTCGGCACGCACGGCTTGCATGTGACCTGCGGCTTGATCTGGATGATCGTGTTGCTGGTGCAGGTCGGAAAGAAAGGCTTGAATCCCGCCAATAAACGCCGGTTGATGTGCCTGTCGATGTTCTGGCACTTCCTCGATGTCGTGTGGGTCGGTGTCTTCAGCTTCGTTTATCTGATGGGAGTGCTGGCATGAGCGACCACACCCAGCATGGGCATGACGATGGCCATCACGAGCACGCCCACGACGGCGTGGACCAGATCCACGTCAGCCTCAAGGGCTACATGACGGGCTTCGCGGCGGCGGCGTTCCTGACCATTCTGCCGTTCTGGCTGGTGATGTCCGGCGCGTTCTCCAAGACCGGGCCGGCCGATGCCTTCATCCTGCTGCTGGCCGCGGTGCAGATTGTGGTGCACATGGTGTACTTCCTGCATTTGAACGCGAAGTCCGAAGGCGGCTGGAACATGCTGGCCCTGGTGTTCACCATCGTGCTGGTGGTGATCACGCTGAGCGGATCGATCTGGATCATGTACCACCTCAACCAGAACATGATGCCGTCGATGATGAAGAACGTGCAGAACTTGCCGTGATCGCTGCCGCCCGCGGCCCATGCGATCATTGCGGGCATGGCTGCCCACGACACTTCCTCGTACGACGCGCCGCGTATGCCGCGCGGCCCGGTCGCACTGACCCTGCTCGGCCTGTTGGCCGCGGCGCTCTTTATCGGCTTCGTTTCGCTGGGTAACTGGCAAGTCCACCGCCTCGCCTGGAAGCGCGCCCTGATCGCCCGGGTCGATGCGCGCGTGCATGCGCCGCCCATCGCGGCCCCCATGCGTGACCAATGGCCAGGCATCAGTGCAGAGAAAGACGAATACCTGCACGTACGCCTCAACGGCGTATTCCTGTATGACCGCCAGACGCTGGTGTGGACGGCTACCGACGAAGGCAGCGGCTTTTGGGTGATGACGCCGCTGCGCATGGCCGATGGTTCGGTCGTGCTGATCAACCGCGGTTTCGCGCCGGTGGATGCGTGCCGCCGCGATGGCCATTGCTCAGCAGGGCCAAGCGGTGAGGTAACGGTGACCGGCCTGCTGCGCATGCCTGAGCCATCCGGTTTCTTCCGCCGCAACGATCCGGCGCGCGACAACTGGTACACGCGCGACGTGGCCGCCATCGCCGCCGCGCGCGGTTTGCACGATGTGGCGCCTTATTTCGTGGATGCGGATGCCGGATCGGCCAGCAGCGGGCAGTGGCCGGAAGGGGGCATGACGGTGATCAACTTCCCCAATAATCACCTGAGCTACCTGATTACCTGGTATCTGCTCGCCTTGATGGTGCTGGGAGCGAGCGTTTACGTGGGATACGACGAATACCGCTTGCGTCGCCGAACGTAGGTTGGGGTGCAAACCCCAACATCGCCATGCACATACGTCTGGATGCTGGGGTTTGCACCCCAACCTACGCGTTACGCGCGGGAACCGAAGAACGTCGCGGTAAACATCGTGCTTAGCACGGCAGCCGTCGATGCATCCGGCATTTCGGTCGGCATGCTCATGTTGAAGTACAGCATGCCGTCGATCAGCGCCATGCTTCCCAGCGCAAGGTCGGGCGCGGGCAAGGGCAGCTGCATGCCCATCCGTTCGCAGAACTGGGTGATGAAGTAAGCGATCATGTCGCGCTTTTCCAGGCACAGCGCATTTAGCCGCTGGCGGAATTTCGCGTCGCGCACCGCGTGCAGCCGCGCTTCGGCCCATAGCACGTAGCTGGTGTTGTCGCGATAGCACTGACCGTAGAACAGGGCCAGCTGCTTTTGCAGGTCTTCGCTGGACATATCCGCATCCAAGAGCTGCTGCAGATCCTGCTGGATGTTGGAGTGATCGAGCCTGAGCAGTTCGATGAACAGGTCCGTCTTGCTGTTGAAGTTCGAATAGAACGCGCCGCGCGTGTAGCCGGCGTGGGCGGTGATGTCTTCCACGCTGGTCGCGGGTAACCCTTTCTTGGCAATGATCACCATTCCAGCTTCCAGCAGGCGCTGGCGGGTCTGTTCGCGGCTTTCTTCTCGGGTCAGGCGTTTGCGTGGCATGTCGCATGTTACCACGACGAATGGCACGTGTATCGAAATACATAGTTGTATTTGAATGCGATATCGGATTAGAGTTCGAAACCGTATCCCGCCCCAACATTCCCCAGGAGCTTTACCGTGAACCTCCCCCCTCACCGCCTGCCGCGCGGGCTGGCTCGTCATGCCTGGCTGCCGCTAGCGATATCCATTTCCCTGAGCCTGCTGGCCGGTTGCAGCGGCAAGGCGCCCCAGGCAGCAAGCGCCGCGCCGGTGATTGCCATGCCGGTGCAGGCCGTCGACGGTGCCGTGGCCGGCCGCTTCCCCGGCGACGTGCACGCCCGCTACGAGATGCCGCTGTCGTTCCGCATGGCAGGGCGACTGATCGCGCGCAACGTCGATCCTGGCGAGCGGGTGAAACAGGGGCAGCCCCTGGCCCAGCTCGATCCCGCCGATCCCAGCCTGCAGCTGGCCTACGCCAAGGCGACGCTGGAGGCGGCGGAGCATCGCCTGCTGTTCGCCACCCAGCAGCGCGACCGGGACGAAGCGCAGTTCAAGCAGAACCTGATCAGCCAATTGCAATGGCAGCAGACGCAGGACAACTACGCCGCTGCGCTGGCCGGACGCGACCAGGCCAGGCAGCAATACAAGCTGGCGCAGAGCACTACCCTGGTGGCCGATCACGACGGCATCATCACCAGCCGCCAGGCCGAAGTGGGGCAGGTGCTGGCCGCCGGCCAGCAGGTATTCGGCTTTGCCTGGTCCGGCGAACGCGAGGTGTATGTCGACGTGCCGGAAAGCCGGGTCGGCGGCATCGCCATCGGACAGTCAGCCACGCTGACTCTGCCGGCATTGCCAGGCCATACGTACGCTGCACGCGTACGCGAAATTGCGCCGGCGGCCGATGCGCAGTCGCATACCTATCTGGTCAAGCTCGCCGTCGATCATGCCGACCCGGCGCTGCAACTGGGCATGACGGCGGATGTTTCCCTGCAAGCCGGCAAGACCGACGATCCCCTGGTGAAGATCCCGGTCACCGCTTTGTTCCATCAAGGCGAGCATCCCGCCGTGTGGGTGGTGGACCCCGGCAATTCCACCTTGGCGCTGCGCCCGGTGACGGTGGCGCGCTACGACGAACGCGACGTGCTGCTTGCAAGTGGCCTCAAGCCCGGCGAACGCATCGTGATGCAGGGCGTGCACACCGTTTCGGTTGGCGAGAAGGTCACCCCGATCGCGCCGCCGCATGCCGAGGATGCGCCGCAATGAGTCACGAGGACCGCTTCAATCTTTCCGCGTGGACCTTGCGCCATCAGTCGCTGGTGTTTTTCCTGATGGGCCTGATCGCGCTGTTCGGCCTGCTGTCGTACAAGAACCTGTCGCAATCGGAAGATCCGCCTTTCACCTTCAAGGTGATGGTGATCCAGACCTATTGGCCCGGCGCGACCGCCAAGCAGGTGCAGGAGGAAGTCACCGACCGCATCGCGCGCAAGCTGCAGGAAACCGCCGATGTCGATTTTCTGCGCAGTTATTCGCGACCGGGCGAATCGCTGATCTTCTTCAACATCAAGGATTCGGCGCCTGCATCGGAGGTGCCGGAAACCTGGTACCAGGTACGCAAAAAAGTGGGCGACATCGCCCAACAGTTGCCGCAAGGCGTGCAGGGGCCGTTCTTCAACGATGAATTCGGCGACGTCTACACCAACATTTATGCGCTAGAGGGCGATGGCTATACGCCGGCGCAGCTGCACGACTATGCCGACCAATTGCGCGTGGAACTGCTGCGTGTGCCGGGGATTGGCAAGGTCGACTATTTCGGCGACCAGAACCAGCACATCTACATCGACATCAAGAACGCGACGCTGGCCAAGCTCGGCATCAGCCCGCAGCAAATCGGCCAGGCGATCAACGACCAGAACGCGGTCGCTTCCACCGGCGTGCTGACTACCGCGGACGATCGCGTATTCGTGCGCCCGAGCGGTCAGCTCGACAACATGGATGCGCTGGCAAACACCTTGCTGCACATCAACGGCAAAAGCTTCCGCCTGGGCGACATCGCCACCCTCCGGCGCGGCTACGACGATCCACCCAGTCAAACCATGCGGTTCATGGGCCGGCAGGTGCTCGGCATCGGCGTAACCATGCAGCCCGGCGGCGACGTGGTCCATCTCGGCAAGGCGCTGGACGTAAAAATCGGCGAGCTGCAAAAACGCTTGCCGGCCGGCCTGAAACTGTCGGAAGTCACCAGCATGCCGCATGCGGTCTCGCACTCGGTGGACGACTTCCTGGAGTCGGTAGCCGAAGCGGTGGCGATCGTGTTGCTGGTCAGCCTGCTGAGCCTGGGCTTCCGCACCGGCATGGTGGTGGTGATCTCCATTCCGTTCGTACTGGCCGCGACAGCGCTGTGCATGGACATGTTCGGCATCGGCCTGCACAAGGTGTCGCTGGGTACGCTGGTTCTCGCGCTGGGCCTGCTGGTGGACGACGCGATCATCGCGGTGGAAATGATGTCAGTGAAGCTGGAGCAGGGCTGGGGCCGCATGAAGGCGGCTGCGTTCGCCTACACCAGCACGGCATTTCCCATGCTGACCGGCACGCTGGTGACGGTGTCGGGGTTTCTGCCGATCGCTTTGGCCAAATCGAGCACTGGCGAATACACACGCTCGATCTTTGAAGTCTCGGCCATTGCCTTGCTGGTGTCCTGGCTGGCGGCGGTGATCGTGATTCCGCTGCTGGGTTATCACCTGCTGCCGGAACACCACCAGCGCGCCAAGCCAGGGCAGGAGTGGTGGGCGCGTTTTCTTCCGCAAGGTTGGCGCCAGGCGCGCGCGGCGCAAGCTGTGCAGCCGGTGCACAACGGCGAAGACATCGAGATCTACGACACCCGCTTCTATCGCCGCTTTCGTGGCTGGCTGGACGCGTGCCTGCGCTATCGCTGGCTGGTGCTGTTTTCGACGGTGGTGTTGTTCGTGATTGCGCTGGCCGGCTTCGGCCTGGTACCCAAGCAGTTCTTCCCCAGTTCCGATCGCCCGGAGCTGCTGGTGGATTTGCGCCTGCCGGAAGGCGCTTCCTATGCGGCGACGCTGCGCGAGACCGAACGCCTTGAAGCGGTGCTCAAGGGCCGCAAGGACATCGCCAACTACGTGAGCTTCGTCGGCAGCGGTGCACCGCGCTTCTACCTGCCGCTGGACCAGCAATTGGCACAGCCCAATTTCGCGCAGTTCGTGATCACGGCAAAAGACGTGAAGCAACGCGAGGAACTGGCGAGCTATCTGGAGGGCGAACTGAAGCGCGACTTCACCGCCGTGCGCACACGCGTCAGCCGCCTGGAGAACGGCCCGCCGGTAGGCTTCCCCGTGCAATTCCGCGTAGAGGGCGAAGACATCGCCACTGTGCGCGGCATCGCCGAACAAGTGGCTGGCGTGATGCGTGCCGACCCCGATACCACCAACGTGCAGTTCGACTGGGACGAACCGGCGGAGCGCTCCGTGCATTTCGACGTCGATCAATTCAAGGCGCGCCAGCTTGGCCTGACCTCGAAGAACATTGCCGATTTCCTGGCCATGAATCTCACCGGCACCACGGTGACGCAGTTCCGCGAGCGCGACAAACTGATTTCAGTGGATTTGCGCAGCGATCGCGGCGATCGCATTCATCCCGACCAGATCGAGCGTTTGGCGATACCTACCGCCAGCGGCACCGCCATTCCGCTCGCCCAGCTTGGACATGTGACGTACGGCCTCGAATACGGCGTGATCTGGGAACGCGACCGCCAGCCGACCATCACCGTGCAGGCCGATACGCGCAACGGTGCGCAGGGGTTGGATGTCACCAACGCCGTCGACAAGAAACTCGCCGCTATCCGCGCGCATCTTCCGGTGGGCTATCGCGTCGAAGTCGGCGGCTCGGTGGAGCAGAACCAGAAGGCGCAGGATTCGGTCAATGTGCAGATGCCCGTGTTGCTGGTCGCGGTACTGGTGCTGCTGATGATCCAGCTGCAAAGCCTCGGCCGCACGTTCATGGTGGTGCTGACTGCGCCGCTCGGCTTGATCGGGGTGATCGTCGCCTTGCTGATTGCCCATGAGCCATACGGCTTCGTCGCCATGCTGGGCATGATCGCGATGTTCGGCATCATCATGCGCAACTCGGTGATCCTGGTGGACCAGATCGAGCAGGACATCCGTGCCGGCCATCCACGCTGGGAGGCCATCGTCGGTGCCACCGTGCGGCGTTTCCGCCCGATCACGTTGACCGCTGCGGCAGCGGTGCTCGCCCTGATTCCGCTCCTGCGTAGCAACTTCTTTGGACCGATGGCCACGGCGCTGATGGGCGGCATCACCGTCGCCACGGTGCTGACGCTTTTCTATCTGCCTGCGCTGTACGCGACCTGGTTCCGCGTGCGCGCCGATGAACCCGCCAGGGAACCGGAGGCTGCCACATGACGCCCGCACATACGATGATTTCCTCACTACGCATGACCGCGCTGGCGGCCGCGCTGACCTTGGCAGGCTGCGCGTTCGCGCCACCGGCCAAGCCACCTGCGTCGCTCACGCCGGCGCATTACACCGCCCAGACCTTGCCGGCCGATACCGCCAAGGTGGACGGTGTATCGCAGCACTACAGCCTGGGCGAACGCGCCGTGCCGCAGTGGTGGCGCGAATACGGCAACGACACGCTCGATGCCTGGGTGGAGGAGGGCTTGCGCAACAACCCATCGCTGGCGGCGACCCGGCACACGCTGGAGGCGGCGCACCAGCTGCTGCGCGCGCAGATCGGCGCCAACATGCTGCCCTCGCTGGATGCGCAGGCGCAAAGCAGCCGGCAGCGTGCGCTGGGTTTTCCGGCCTTCGGGCCGCCCACCAACCTGTATGACGTCTACGCCGGGCAGCTTGCGCTCAGCTACAACTTCGACCTGTTCGGCGCCACGCGGCATGGTATTGCGCAGACCGCGGCGCAAGTGGACCAGCAGTCCTACGAATTCGACGCGGCCAAGCGGACGCTGGCCGCCAACATCGTGCTGGCGGCCATCAATGCCGCATCGCTCGAAGAACAGGTGCAAACCAGTGAGCAGCTGTCCCGGCTCGCCCACAGCCAGGCCGATCTGACGGAACGCCAGCGAGTGCTTGGCGCAGCGTCGCAAGACGATGTGCTGAGCCTGCGCGAGCAGGCTGCAAGCATCGATACCTCGCTGCCGCCCTTGCGCGCGCAGGCGGAAAAGGCGCGCCATGCCCTGGCAGTCTTGCTGGGCCGCACGCCCGACCAGGCGCCGGCGAATCTCCAGCTGTCGGATCTGCATCTGCCGGCAAGCGTGCCGGTGAGCGTGCCGTCCGATCTGCTGCGGCAACGGCCAGACGTGTTGGCCGCCGAAGCGGCGGTACATGCGGCTTCCGCGGGGGTGGGCGTGGCGACGGCGAACCTGTTTCCACAGCTCTCATTGTCGGCCACGCTGGGCACCGAGGGATTCAAGCCGTCGAGCCTGTTTACCGGCGCAGGCTCGGTGTGGAGCGCCGGACTTTCGCTGACGCAACCGATCTTCCACGGCGGCGAGCTGATCGCCCGGCGCAAGGCGGCCATCGCGGATTACGAAGCGGCCATCGCCAACTACCAGCAAACGGTGTTGAACGCGTTCCAGAATGTGGCCGACACGTTGACGGCATTAAACCAGGATGCCGCCACGCTGCAGGCGGCGCAGATCGCGGCCAAGGCAGCGGAGCAGACGTTCGCCCATACCGATGCGCGCTATCGCCTGGGCGCCACCTCGTATCCGTCGATGGTGTTGAGTGAACAGCATTGGCAGAACGCGAAGTTGACGGAGATCCAGGCGCGCGCGTCGCGGCTGGCGGATACGGCGGCGTTGTTCCAGGCGATGGGTACGCCGCAGCCGGAGACGCTGGCGGACAATACGCGGCGTTGATGGATTGGGCTGGGGTGTGAAATCCCATTTGCGATGAGGAGCTTGTGCTTGCAGTGACTCGCCCCCTCCCCTACTTCGCAGGGGAGGGAACGCATCGTGGCGGGTGAGAGATGCGTGCTTACGAGGTTGCCGCCATGGCCCCAAGTTCTGCCCATCGCCGCAAGCAGGGCTTCAACCGCCCATTTCAAAATCCGCCCCCCGAAACGTCTACCAGGAAGACCGCAACCCGCTTCCCTGGAACGTACGCCTTGAACAATCCCAACCGTCCCCCTGCCGGTGTGCTGGGCATCGGGCTCGAAGCCTTGCTTCCCGCCGGTACGTATGCGCCCCGCCGCGGGCCGCTCCTCGATCGGCAACCTAGCGGTGCCAGGGATGCCGGCGCGCTGGCGCATCTGCTCGATTCGCTGCACCACCGTAAGGACTGGAGCGGCCCCTGGTACAGGCGCAGCGTCTCGGCGTTGAAGTACCTGGTGCGCAGCCTGGGCATCGGGGCGCAGCACCAGCGCTTTCTCGCTCTCATTGCCGCCGATTCTGTCATGCACGCCTACCGGCTTCGCGATCCGCGCTTGCTGGAGCGTCACATGCACCGCTATGTCAACGCGCATTGGCACCGGCGCGATCGCCTGACTTATTTGCAGCAGCACTACCGTTTCGCCAAGGCGCACCTGCCGCCCGGGTTGTACGAGCTGGTCTATGCCATGGGCCATGCAAGTTTAGGAAGCTTCACGGCCAAGGACGGCTCCTTGCTGACCCTGTGCATGCGGCCGCCGATCCATATGGGTTGCGAAGGCGAGCTGTGCCTGCAGTTGTGCGACGCCAACGAAGATCCGCTGTACAGCATCGTCTTCACGATTGCCGATGAGAAACCGACGCTGATGATCGGCTGCCTGCAGGGGCCAGGCGGCGAAAATGCCAGGGATCTCGTGCGCGAACTGACGCGCATCCTGCATGGCATGCGGCCCAAGCAATTGATGCTGTCGCTGGCCTATGCCTTTGCGCGCCACTATGGCATCGAGCGGCTGGTGGCGATCGGCAACGATGCGCATCCGCTACGCCGCAGCGGCCGCCCGCTGTTTGCCGATTACGATGCCTTCTGGGAAGAGCAGCGCGGGCAACGCATCGGCGGCGGCTGGTACGCACTGCCGGCCTCGTTGACGCAGAAAGCGGCGGCAGACGTGCCCAGCCACCACCGCGCCGCCTTCCGTCGCCGCGAGGCGCTGCGGCGGGAGGTCGAGCAGTTGCTGCTGAACGCGCTGCAGCCGCCGATGCCCGTGTCCGCAAGCGCCGCGCCAAGGGCGATGCGCAGTATGTTCCCGCTTATGGCAGGCTCTGGCCGTTGAGGTATGAACAGCGTGACGCTAAGCATGCACGTGAGCGACATCGAAAAGTTGTTTCGCGAGCAGAATCGCGCGCTGATCGCCTTTTTGCAATGTCGCCTCAATTCTTTGTCGGATGCGCAGGAAGTGGCGCAGGAAGCGTATCTGCGCATGTTGACCATGGATAACCGCGACGAGGTCGATTCGTTGCGCGGCTATCTGTTCAAGATCGCAGGCAACCTTGCCATCGACCGACTGCGCAAGCGCAAGGTGCGCAGCGAGTTTGCGGTGGTCCAGGCGCAGGACGAGCCGGTAGATGAGGATAGTCCGGTCCACCATGTGGTGGCGGTGGAACAGGCACTCAGTGTTCGCCGCGCCTTGAGCGAGTTGCCGGCCAAAACCGCGCGAGCCTTTGTGATGCACGTGATAGAAGGGCGCGATTTCAGCCATGTCGCGCAAACCATGAAACTCAGCGAGCGCATGGTGCGCTACCACGTCGCGCATGCGCTGGCACATTGCCGTGCGCACGTCGACGAGACGGAGGTGCCGTGATGACAAACAAACAACAAGACCACACGATGCAGGTTGCCGCGCAATGGTGGGCAAAACTGCGCGAACCGCACGCGGGCGATGACGTTGTCGAGCAATGGTTGGCATGGACGAGCGAAGACGAGCGACACCTGCAGGCGTTCGAACAGGTGAGCGCCCTGGCCGAGCGCCTGGGTACGCTCGACCCGATGTCGCGGCATGCACTGTTGAGGGACTTTGCGCGCCCGACCCCGGCGCGGCAGCGTTGGCTGCCGTTGGCTGCGGCAGCGTCGATCGCGGTCGCGATGCTGTGCGGTGTCTTCTATGTCGCCTGGATGCAACGCGCCGCCGGCGTTGCCGCCCAGGTTTATCAGAGCGGCGTCGCGCAGAACCGAGACTTTATCCTGCCGGATGGCACCAAGGTGGCGCTGGGCGCCGCGTCCAGCTTGCGCGTGACCTACGGCAGCGATGAGCGCGATGTCGAGGTGCGCGGTGGCGAAGCCTATTTCGAGGTCGTGCACGACCGCCGCCGCCCCTTTGTGGTGACGGCCGGCAACGTCACGGTGCGTGACATCGGCACCGCCTTCGACGTGCGCCGCACCGGCGAGCGCGTAACGGTCGCGGTGACACAAGGACGCGTAGCGATCGCCGACCGGCACGCGCAAGCAAATCCGCACGACACGCTGGAAGCCCGGGCCGGACAGCGCGTGTCCTACGACCCGGATGCATCGAGCATGACGGTCGATCTCATCACCCCCGCCCAGGCGACGGCGTGGCGCAGCGACCGCCTCGAATTCATCGACGAACCGTTGAGCGTGGTGATCGCCAACCTCAATCGCTACGCCAGCAAGCCGGTGCATGTCGCTGATACGGATCTGAACGTGTTGAGCTACACCGGCACCATCCGCACCGATGCGATCGATAGCTGGGTGGAGGCCTTGCCGGAGGTGTTTCCGTTGCGCGTGAGCACGCAAGCCGGCCAGGTGGTGTTGTCGGATGCAAGGCATACGCAGCGTTGAGCATCCACTGCGGCACGCCGCCGACCATTGCAAGCTAGCGCGTAGGTAGGCGGTGAGCGCATGCGAACCCCAACGTTGCCACGCAGAATGCCATGTTGGGGTTCGGCGTCGCCTCACCGCCAACCTACGCGGGTCCATCCACGGCGGATCATTGCGGCGATGTTGGGATTGCATTCCGGCCTACGTTGCAAGCTTGCCGCAAGCTAACGGACACGCATCACTGCGATATGGTCTTTTATGGCCGGCAGGTGATGCCAACTGACAAGCTGCATGTCACACTCATGATTTGGTGCAGAGTCGACGCATGTCATGAGGCGATTTGCCTGGTTGCCCACGTACGGCAGCCTGACAATGGGGATGGTTGCATGGACGGCGGCGGCATTACCGGTGCATGCGGCGGAGCAAGCGGTCAGCACGCGTTTCGAGATACCGGCGCAATCGCTGTCCACCGCGCTGATCGCATTTGGCAAACAAGCCAACGTGCAGGTGCTGACGGCCAGCAAGACGGTGGATGCCCTGCGTTCGCACGAGGTGGTCGGACTGTTGACGCCGACGGCGGCGCTGGCGCGCCTGCTGGATGGTACGGCGATGCGCTATGACTTCGTCGACGCGCGCACGGTGGTAATCAAGCCGCGGACGGACGCGTTCGTGCAGCCGTCCAAACGGCCATCTGCCGATGCATCGGCTACGGTCTTGTTGCCACCCATCCAGGCGATCGGGCTGGTGGGACGGGATGCCGGCTTCATGTCCGACGTCACCAGCGGACCCGGACGCATGCTGGCCGATCCGCTGGACGAGCCGGAATCGGTCAGCGCGGTCACGCAAAGCCTGCTGCAGTCGGAGCAGGCGCTGACGATTGCCGATGCCATCCGCAACGTGGCCGGTGCGCAATACGTGGATGGCACCAGCGGGCTGCCGGTGTTCGATGTGCGCGGCTTCCTGACCGGCAACGGCATGACCGACGGCATGCCGAACAATGTGCTGGGTATCGGCGACTATCCACCGATGATCGCGCTGGAACGCGTCGAGGTATTGAAAGGGCCGCAGGCGGTGCTCGGCGACACCTCGGCCTATAACAACTTCGGCGGCCTGATTGATGTGGTCCTGAAAAAGCCGCAGGGTGATCCGGTGCGGCAGCTGACCTGGTCGTTCGGGGAACACGGCGAAAAGCAGCTTGGCCTCGATCTGGCCGGTCCGCTGAACGCCAGCAGGTCGCTGACGTATCGCCTGATCGTGAACGGCGACGTGGCCGACCGCACGCCGCAAGGCATGCGCGGGCAGCGCGATCGCTATGTGGCCCCGTCGATCGGGTGGTCTACGCCCAACACCACCTTGATCGCCGGCATGTCGTGGATGATGAACCGCGTGCCCATCCCGGATCACGTGCTGCTGTTTGGCGACACGCTGGCATCGGCGTCGCCGCCCGGAATCCTGCTGGACAATCCGAACGATCACAGCTCGGTGGAAACGCGGCGGCTGTTCTATCTGCTGGAACATCGCTTCAACGACACGTGGACATTCCGCAGCCGGGCGCAGTACGTGCGCGAGACCATGGACTTGCAGAATTGGCTGGTGAATGGCCTGGATGCCTCTGGCGATACGGGCGCGCTGGCGCAGGTTTACCGTGCGTCCGATGCGTATTACACCTTGCAGAACGACCTGGTCGCTTCGTTCGGGCACGGCTGGATGCAGCATACGGTGATGCTGGGCGTCGACTATTCGCGCATCCAGCTTGGCAGCGGACTTGACGCCTTCGGCAATGGCGGCTCCGGCATCGTCTACAACATTTTCAGCAACGGGCCGCTACAAGCGCCAGCTTCGCAGTTTTCGTCGAACGATTACCTCAATGGCTACACATCTGGCACGCCGTGGACCACCGAGAGCGGCGTGTTCCTGCAAGACCAGGTCAACCTCGGCAGCCGATGGGAGGCCTTGCTGGCGGTGCGCCGCACCAGCTATCAGCTGGACCTCACGCATCCGGATGGCACGCCATGGAATCTGCACAAGGTGCATTGGGTGCCGAATTTCGGGTTGGTCTACAAGCTGGCGCCGAACGTGTCGCTATATGCCAATACCTCGAACGGATTCCAGCCGGACGTGGATCTGGGCAAGAACAACACGCCGCTGCCGCCGTCGCTGTCGCGGCAGCTCGAAGCGGGCGCCAAGTTCGATCTGTTCCAGCATCACGCACGCCTGACGGTGGCCGCTTACCGCATCATGCTCGATCACAGCAATGATCTGGTCTCGCTGCAGCCGCCGTACTACATCGTCGGCGGACCCGGGCAGTCGAACCAGGGTATCGAGCTCGAGTTCAACGGACAGTTGTTGCCGGGCTTGAATCTCAGCACGGCGTACACGCGCGCCTCGGTGCACAACAACGACGGCACCTCGGCGACGGGCGAAGCGCAACAGCGTTTCAACCTATGGGCCAGCTACGCGTTCCAGCACGGCTGGATGCGCGGCTTTGGCGTGGCCGGCGGCGTGTTGGCACGCAGCCGTAGCCTGGGGGAGATGTCCGACGATAGCGCCTACATCCAGATTCCGGGGCAGGCGAGGGTGGATATGAACGTGTTCTACCGCGCGCAGCGTTGGAGCGTGACGTTGGGTGTGCGCAATCTGCTATCCAGGAATTTATACAGCCCGACGTTCAATGAAACGTTTGTGCCGCTGGATGATCATCGTACGTTCTTGTTGAGCGGGGCGGTGGATTTTTGACTTGTAATGCCGCGTCACCGACGTCCGTAACCCCATGGCTGGGACGAATCCCAGCCTAAAGGTCTGCCGTTCGCAATGATCAGAAGTGATACGTTCCCGTAAGGCTCACCACATCTCCCGAATCATCGAAGTAGCCGTTCATCGTGCCCGCACCCAGCAACGGTGCGTTGGCCAGATGTACCGGCGTGTGCCCCACGAACAGATGCTGGTATCCCAGGTCGATACCGATGTGATCGGTGGCTTTGTAGCCGATGCCGAAGCCCAGCAGTTTGCGGTTGCCGTCCGGTACGCGTGGATCGCGGCTGAGGGTGACGGTGGGTGTCTGGTCGTAACCGATGCCGCCGTGCAAGGTCCATTGATCGGTGAGTTTGTAATCACCGCCGACCGAGAAGAAATAGCTGTCCCGATAGTGCTCTGGCAGCGCCACCAGCGTTTGGCCGTCCGAAGTGAGGATCAGGTTCTTGAAGGTCGACCATTGCGTCCATTTCACCGTGCCGGCGAGCGATAGGCGGTCGGAGAATTTATGCAGCCAGTCCACCGTGGCGTATGCGGGCGTATCCAGCCTTGCGCTTGCGTTGGCGCCGTTCGGGTTGAGCGTGGGCAATGCAGGATCGAGTAGCGGCGCCAGCGCGAGCAACTGCTGGCCGGCCGCGCTGCCGTAGAGGTTGTAGCTGCCGCTCAGCGTGTTCTGTACGCGCGAGTGATAGCTGGCGCCGAACGTATCCAGATCGGTCGGCTTAAACACGAAACCGCCGAAATAGCCAAGCGAGACATTGCGTTTCACGTTGACGTTGAGTTGCACGTCATCCTGCTGCGGCGGCAATGGCAGGCCGAAGAGTGCCTGCGCGGCGCCGTTCGGATCGAGCATGGTGTCGAGCTGCGCCTTGGTGCGCTGGCCAAGCACGCCGACGCCGATCGAGAACTGGTCGTTGAGCTTGAAGGATGCCGACAGGCTGAGCGCGATGGATTCCAGATCCGTGCGGGTGCCGAAGTAGCGTCCTTGCCAGCTCGCGTTGTAATTGCTGGCGAGGCCATAAGGCACGGCCACCGAAGCACCCAGCGCAAACCAGTTGTTCACCGGCACCACCGCGGCAAGGTTGGGAAACGGCTTGAACCGGCCGAAGCCATTGGGATTGCCGCCGGTGGTCGGATTGCCGTCGACGTCCAGCGTCGAACCATTGAACTGCGCCTGCGGGCGAATCTCGGTGGCGGTGGCTTGCAGCACCGGTCCCGAGAAGAACGACATGGCGGCGGGATTATTGAAGGCGGCGGTGGGATCGTCGGGGAACAGCGAGGTGCCGGCATTCGCACGAGCCCAGCCCGCGGCGTTGTCGGTGGGAAGTTGAAAGGCGCTGGCCATCGCCGCGCCGGGTAGCGCAAAGGTGGACAGGACGGCGACCGCAAGACGGGTACGGAAGCCACGGCGGATAGTAGGGAGCTTGGAATTGTGATTCACGTTGGTCTCCTTGCGTGGGCTTTGAGCTGACGCGGCGCTAAGTTTCTGTAAAAAGGGTGATGAGGCGGTGGATACCGTGTCTTTCGCGTATTCACGCTGGGCATCTCGACCAGTCGCCGTTCATGCAGGGCCGTGCATCGCGTTTTTGCGACGCTTGCACAAGCTGTGGCGAGGGCTGTCGTAGGTTGGCGGTGAGCGAATGCGAACCCCAACATTGCCATGCAGGCGCCGGTGTTGGGGTTCGCCCCGG
>NZ_DATJMN010000063.1:0-18258 GCF_035508675.1 Dyella sp. | reverse complement strand
GAAGGCACGAAGAAACCAAGCACGGCTGAGTACACGCCCATCACCAGCGGAAATGTGCCGGTTGAAGCGACGTGGACGAACAAACCGGAGAGCCGGTGCGAGAGCGCTTGGCCTTCCGCGCCGGTCGCATGCGTCAGCAGTGCGGCAATACCGCCATAAAGCGGGAACTGGATCAGCACGCCGGCCGTGCTCGGCACGGCGCGCGCCACTGCATTGAGAAAACTGCGCGGCCGCCAGTGCAGCAGCAGGCCGAGCGTAAGGAACAGGAAGTTGTAGGTGTTGAGATTGGCGATGGCAGTGACGGCCGGCTTGCTGGCGAACTCGTAACCGAGCCAGCCAAGGCCGAGTGCGCCGAGCAGGATGGAAAGCAGCGGGCTGTATTCCAGCCACTCGCCAGGTCGGCTGCGCGGTGGCAAGGCAGGGGTGACGGTGTCGGTGCTGCCGAAATCCTGCGCGGTACGCGCCTGCGCATCGGAAGGGGCAGTGAACCAGCAAATCACCAGCGACACGGCAATGAGCACCAGGGTGAGCAGCATCGATTGCCACAGAAAAATCGTCTGGCTTAAAGGCAGTACGCCGGTGATGGCGAGCAATCCTGCCGGCATGCTCTTGGGATTGGCCTGCAATTGCGCTGCTGACGAAGAAAGCCCCATCGCCCACACCGCGCCCAGCCCGAGATAGGCGGCCGCCCCGGCTGCGCGATAGTCCATGCGCAAGCTTTCGCGCCGTGCGAGCGCGCGCACGAGCAAGCCGCCGAACACCAGCGAAAAGCCCCACGACAGCAGCGAGGCCAGCATGCTGATCAAGCCTACGAAGCAGATCGCCCCACGCCCGGTGCGCGGCACGCGTGCCAGCACATCGATAAAGCGCGCCACGCTCGGCGCACTGGCCAGCACGTAGCCGCCGATCACCACGAACGCCATCTGCATGGT
This sequence comes from Dyella sp., assembly GCF_035508675.1. GTDB lineage: Bacteria > Pseudomonadota > Gammaproteobacteria > Xanthomonadales > Rhodanobacteraceae > Dyella_B. Next base: position 17,326 of record NZ_DATJMN010000063.1, on the reverse strand, counting down.
GAAAGGGATCAGGCTCCAGAAGCCGTCACCAAACGCGTTGACGGTCGTGGCCGGCGTGGCGCCGAACGCCAGCACCGCGGCAGCCACCACGATCACGCCCAGCGCGGCGAATACCCAAGCGTCGGGAAACCAGCGTTCTGCCCACGCAGCGCTGCGCAAGGCGGCGCGTGCCATCCAGCCATCGGTTGCCTTGCCCATATGCGCATGCCTCCTTCAGCGATGCGGCTATGGTGATGGGGTGTTGAGTGCGGCGACAAGAGGTTTGTGGCTGATGCTTTTGATAGCTAATGCGCGTGGCGCAGCTTGGCCAGCGTGATGATGCCGACGCCGAACAGAATCACCGCCATGCCGGCCAGATCGTAAGGGCCGACTTTCTCGCCCAGCAGCAACACGCCGAACAGCACGGCAACGGGCGGATTGACGTAGGCGTAGCTGGTCGCGAAGGCCGGGCGCGCGTGCTTGAGCACATAGAGATAGGCGCTGAAGGCCACCAGCGATCCGAACACCACCAGATAGGCCGCTGCCAGCGTGGCGTGCAGCGTGGGATGCGCGGGCAGTTTCTCGCCGCCCAGGCATCCCGCCGCAAGCAAGGCCACGCTTCCGCACAGCATTTGCGCTGCGGTGTTCATCATGCCTTGCGGCATGTCCTGATGCTTGCTCCAGACCGAGCCAAACGCCCATGCCGCGGCGGCGATGAGCAAGGCCATCGCGCCAACGTGCGAACCGGACAAGGCGCTGCCCAGGTTGAGCACGATGACGCCGACAAAGCCGATGAGCAGTCCGATCGTTTCGCTGCGCGTCGGCCAGTTCCTGTACAAACCGGCAAAAATCGCCGCAAACAACGGCATGCTGGCCACCGCTACCGCCGAAACGCCCGAACTCACGCTCTCTTCCGCATAACACACCAGCCCGTTGCCGAAGCCCAGCAGCAATACGCCGGTGAACGCGGCATTCCGCCACTGGCGTGCCGTCGGCAGGTTGGTGCCGCGCAGGCGCAGATAGCCAAACAGCAGCGAACCCGCGAGGGCAAAGCGCACGCCGGCCAGCAGGAACGGCGGATAGCTTTGCAAGGCGATGCGGATGCCCAGATAGGTGGAACCCCAGACGATGTACAACGCAAGCATCGCCAATGGCACCCACTTGCCAGCACGGCTCTGGTCGCCTGCCATGGCAAGCGTGTTGTCGGCGGAGTCGGTCATCGGTGTGCGCGGGGGAGGAGGAGCGTAACGATACCCGCATGGCGGGCATTGCAGTAGCGAAAGCCGTGCAAGGTGGCATTGACGGGGGATCAAGGCGAGGCGCAGCGTTTAGAAGTTTCATCGCCCCGGCGAACGCCGGGGCGACGGATGTTCGCAACGCGCCTTATGCGTCTTGATGCGCAGCAGAATGCTGCCGCTCTTCCTGCTCAAGCAGCACGCGCTTGCGCTCCACGCCCCAGCGCCAGCCGCCGAGCGAGCCGTCTTCGCGCACGATGCGATGGCAAGGCACGATCAAGGCGAGGCGGTTGTTGCCGCAGGCCTGCCCGATGGCGCGCGCTGCGCCCGGCTTGCCAAGTTCGGCGGCCAGTTCGCCGTAGCTCTTGGTGGTGCCGGCGGGGATGCGGGTAAGCGCATCCCACACGCGCCACTGGAAGGCGGTGGCGGCGATGTCGAGCGGCGGCAGCGCCGGTGCTTCGCGATCGCTCCAGCCCAGTTCGCTGGCAATGCGGGCGATCACGGCATCCAGCCATTCCTCGCGTCCGTTGTCGACGCGCGCGCGGCTGGCGTTGGGAAATTCATCCGCCAGGCGTTGCTCCAGTTCTTTATCGCTGGCGCCCAAGGTGACGGAACAGATGCCCTTGGCTGTCGCCGCGACCAGCAATTGCCCCAATGGCGTGCTGGTAGTGGTGTAGCGGATGTGCGCACCGGTGCCGCCAGCACGATAGCTGGCCGGTGTCATGCCGAGCAGGCGATTGGTATGTTCGTACACGCGGCTGCCGGAACCGAAGCCGGCGTCGTAGACCGCATCGGTCACGGCAGCGCCTTGGCGTAAGGCGGTCTTGAACTGGCCGAAGCGGCGTGCGCGGTGGTATTCGGCCGGGCTCATGCCATAGCGGCGGCGGAATGCCCGCTGCAAATGGCTGGGGCTGAGCTTGGCTGCATCGGCCAACGCGTTGAGCGAGGGGGCTTCCGTCGCGCGTTCGATCAGCGCGCGGACGTGTTCCAGCGGGGCTTCAAGGGTAGCGAGGGAGTTGCGCATGGCAGTATCCGGAAAGGAACGTTGCCGTCAGCTTAGGCTCGCTACCTAAATAGCCGCTATCCGGATTTTGCTCAGTGATGCGCAACCGGCCGCGAGCGGTTGATGACCACGTACTCGCCTTCGAGCACTTCCGGCTGGCGTGTTGTGCGGGCGGCGCCTGACATCGTCACGCGGCTGCGCTTCCACTGCCGCCATACCAACCACAACGTGCCGCCAACCGCCAGCACGCCGGCTACGACCAGCCCGAACACCATCAACACGCCGACCACGATCAAGCCCAACACCACGGACAGAGCCTGGACGAGCGGATGACGACGGCGATGCAGGAGCGGGAAAACGACGCGCATGTTAAAAATCCGTATGGTAAAATCAAGGACTTACGCGCGTAACGATGAGGCCATAGGGCCTATAAGGCAAGTGCCGATGGAAACCGTAACCCCACCCCGCCGCCTGTGTCGGCTGCACGACATGCCTGACGGCGAGGCGATGGCCGTGGACGTGATGCTGGCGGACGGCGAGGAAAGCGTGATCCTGCTGCGCCGCGGCGAGCACGTAGGCGCCTGGCTGAACATCTGTCCACACGCCGGTCGCCGCCTGGACTGGGCGCCGGGGAAGTTCCTGCTGTCGAAAGGCATGCTGGTGTGCGCCGCGCATGGTGCGTGTTTCGGGGTGGACACCGGTGAGTGCCTGAGCGGCCCGTGCAAAGGGGAAAGCTTACGCGCGGTGCCGGTGCGGGTGGAGCAGGGCGACGTGGTGCTGGATCTGTAAGCTGGGATGACAATCCCAGCTCCATCGCACCCTACAACCGCGCGTCGACCAGCTCTTTCGGCAACACGCCCTTGATGTCGTAGACCACGCCATTGGGCATCGCCAGGGCGCGCACGTCGTACGCGCCGCCTGCCTTGAATGGCTGGTGCGCGACGGCGAGCACCACGGCGGCATACGTTCCCTCGGCCTTCACCTCGGGCAGCAAGCGCAGGCCGTAATGCTTGTGCGCTTCCTCGGGATCCGCGCACGGATCATGCACGTCGACGGTCGCCCCAAAACTTTCCAGCTCGCGTACCAGATCCACCACCCGCGTATTGCGCAGGTCAGGGCAGTTTTCCTTGAACGTGAGGCCGAGCACCAGCACACGGCTGCCGCGAATGGCATGGCCTTGGCCCACCATCAGCTTGACCACTTCGGCGGCCACATGCTGGCCCATCGCATCGTTGATGCGGCGGCAGGCGAGCAGGATATCGGGGTAATAGCCGGTGGATTGCGCTTTCTGGATCAGGTAGTACGGGTCGACCCCGATGCAATGGCCGCCGACCAGTCCCGGTTGAAATGGCAGGAAATTCCATTTGGTACGTGCCGCGTCGAGTACATCCTGCGTATCGATGCCCAGGCGATGGAAGATCAACGCAAATTCGTTGATCAGGGCGATGTTGGCATCGCGCTGCGTGTTCTCGATCACCTTGGCCGCTTCCGCCACCTTCAAGCTTGGCGCCTTGTGCGTACCGGCAGTAATGATGCGTGCGTAAAGCGCGTCGATGAAATCCGCCGCTTCCGGCGTGGAGCCGGAGGTGATTTTCGGAATCGTGGTGAGGCGCCGCTGCTTGTCGCCGGGGTTGATGCGCTCAGGACTGTAGCCTGCGGTGAAGCCGACGTTGAAACGCAAGCCGGAGGCGCGCTCCAGCTCGGGCACGCAGATTTCTTCGGTGGCGCCGGGATAAACCGTGGATTCGTAGATCACCACGTCGCCTTGCGTCAACACGCTGCCGACCATCCGGCTAGCGTGAATCAGCGGCGTGAAATCCGGACGCTTGTGCTCATCGACCGGCGTCGGCACAGTAATGATGAACACGTTGCATTCGCGTAACGCAGCCACATCCGTGCTGAAGCGCAGCTTGGTTGCGGCGGCAAGTTCCTCCGTCGACGTTTCCTGGTTGCTGTCCGTGCCGCGCCGTAGCGCATCCACGCGTGCGGCATCAATGTCGTAACCGAGCGTATCGAATAGCCGTCCGAATTCCACCGCAAGCGGCAGGCCGACATAACCGAGCCCGATCACGGCAAGGCTGGGGTTGCTTGGGAGTGCAGTCACGGGGATTCAGCCGGTTCGCGCGTTGGGGATGCTCTGATTAATTCAGCGTAGGTCGCAGCGGTTCTGTGTGTTCGCAGCGCACAGGGCCATCGGCGAAGGCAGACTGGCGCATCGTCGAGACGACGGACCGAAGCTCTGCGGACACACAGGGCCGCTGCGGCCTGCGGTGGATTAAATCAGAGCATCCTGAGGGAAATGGAGAAAAAACATCTCCCCAGAATACCGGCAAGGCTGTTCTACCGGTACATAAGATTGATCGCCACCAGCGTGATCACCAGCACGATAAACGTCAGCGGCACGCCGGCGCGCAGGAAATCCCGGCTGCTGTAATCGCCCGGGCCGGTGACCATCATCAGCGCCGGATGGCCCGAGCTGAGCAAGAAGGTGTTGGAGGAGGACACCGCGACAATCAGCGCATACGCGGAAGGATTGCCGCCGGTGGCCACCGCCACGCTGATCGCCACCGGCACCATCATCACTGTGGCGCCCACGTTCGACATCACCTGCGAGAACAGCAGAGTGAGAATGGCCAGCGAGGTTTGCAGCACCCACGGCGATGCGTGCCCCAGATGCACCAGCACTTCCTGCGCCACCCATGCGGCGGTGCCGGTGGAGTCCATCGACCAGCCCAAGGGAATCAGGCAGGCGGTCACGAAGATGGTCTTCCAGTTCACCGCCTTGTAGGCCTCATCCATGTTCAGCACGCCGGAAAGCAGCATGCCGATGGCACCGGTCATCATCGCGATGGACAGGTCGAGGTTGGTGAACAGCGCCAAGCCTTTGGCCAACAGGAAAAAGCAGACGGCCTGCCAGATTTTATTGGGCCGCTGCTCTTCGCGCGGGATATCGGTGACGACCACCAGGTCCTTGTCTTCGGAGACCTCCTGCAGCGCTTTCCAGCTCGAATGCAACACCAGCGTGTCGCCGGTGCGCAGGCTGACGGCACGCAGATCGTCGCGATAGACCTGGTCGCCGCGCGTCACGGCCAGCACGGAAATGCCATAACGCTTGCGCAGGCGCAGCTCGCCGACGGATTGCTTGAGGAAGCGCGAGCTGGGCGGAATCACCGCCTCGGAAATACCGGCGCGGGTAGGGTTGAACAGTTCGCCCAGCTGGCGCATGCGCGGCGACAGGCGGCATAGCTGGTTGTTGGCGAAGCGGTTCAGTTCCTCGCGCGGCCCGAGCACGCCCAGCACGGAACCCACCCAGATCACCTGGTCGGCCGGCGGCGCCATGCGCGCGTCGTTGCCGCTCTTGATCGCCAGGATCAGCGGTGCGCCGTGCAATTGTTCCACTTCGCCGATGCTCATGCCGACCAGTGGGCTTTCCGCGGTCACCGTCAGCTCCGCGGTTTCGCCGACGATACCGTAGGTCTCGGCAAAATAGCTTTCGGTGCGGCCGGGCGTCACCTTCTGGCGCTCGTCTTCCCGGTTCGGCAGCAGCTTGTTGGTGTAGAGGTAGAAGAACAGCACGCCGGCCAGCGCCAGCGCGAGGCCGACGGGGGTTACGCTGAACAGCCCGAACTTCGGCACCGTCTGCGCGCCGGGCGGCAGGTTGGCGTTGGCGCTGGCGATCAGGTCGTTGAGCACGATCAGCGGCGAGTTCGCGATCAGCGTGGTGTTGGTGGCGGTAAGAATGCAGAACGCCATCGGCAACAGCAGGCGCGAGATCGGCACGCCGGTGCGCGCGGAGAGGCGGCTGGTCACCGGAATCATCAGCGCGGCCAGCGCCTGGCTGGGGATCACTGCGCTGAACAGGCTGGTGACGGCGTTGATCACCAGGCCAAGCCGCGATTCCTTGCCGCGCGCCATGCGCATCACGAACTGCGCGGTCAGGGCCAGCACGCCGGCGCGATCCAGCCCGGCACCCATGATCATGATCGCGATGATGGCGATCACGGCGTTGCCGGCAAAGCCGTTGAAGACGCGGTCGGACGGGATCAGCCCGGTCAGCCCGATGACCACCACCACCAGCAGCGCCACCATGTCGGCGCGGATCCATTCCAGCACCAGCATCAGCATGGTGAAGCACACCAGCCCCAGCACCAGGATCATTTCGGGGGTGAGGGTCAGCGCCACTGACGGCCATCCCTGTCGGGCACGGTGGGCTGGATGCGATTGGGCAGCGGTTGCTTCACACGGGTGGCTCGTCCCTGTTTAACGCGGGAGTATAAGCGTGTGCGCATGGTGGCTGGTGAATCGTTGCCGCATCCTGGATGCTTGACGAGCATCGCGTTACGTCGGACGGGTATATGCAGCGGTATCAGCGCCTGCGGTAGAGCAAATCCCACACGCCGTGCCCCAGCTTCAACCCGCGTCGCTCGAAGTGCGTTTCGATGCGCCACGCCGGCTTTTCGGCAAACTGGCCCGGCGCCACGTCGTTATGCCAGTCGGAGGAAGCTTCCATCACCTCCAGCATGTGTTGCGCATACGGCTCCCAATCGGTAGCCAGGTGCAGCAGGCCCTCCGGTGCCATGCGCGAAGCAAGCAAGGTAACGAAGCCGGGTTGCACGATGCGGCGTTTGTTATGGCGCTTCTTGTGCCAGGGATCGGGAAACCAGAGGCGCACCTCGGCCAGCGTGCCGGGGGCGATTTCATGTTCCAGCACTTCCACCGCGTCGTGCTTGTAGATCCGCACATTGCTGGCGCCGCGCGCCGCCAGGGCATTCATCAGCCGGCCGACGCCGGGCCCATGCACTTCCACGCCTAGGTAGTCGCGCGCCAGGTCGTGTTCGCTGGCCCAGGCCAGGGCCTCGCCGTTGCCGAAGCCGATCTCCAGCACGCGTGGCGCATGGCGGCCGAAGTGCGCGCCGAAGTCCTGCGGCTTGCCGGTGTAGTCGATGCCGAAGCGTGCCCAATGGGTTTCGAAGGCGCGCTGCTGGGCCGGCGTCATGCGGCCTTCACGCAGCACGAAGCTGCGGATGCGGCGCAGGTGTTGGTCGTCGTCGTGGGCGTCGATCATGCGGACGTCAGGGCGATCAACCAATCGTCCCGTCAATCGGACTCGACGCCGACGCAAAGCGCTTGCGCGGAATCCTGCCCGCGCGGAACGCCGCGCGCCCTGCCTCGATCGCCAGCTTCATGGCATGCGCCATCAGCACCGGATCCTTCGCGCCGGCGATGGCGGTATTCATCAGTACCCCATCGCAACCCAGTTCCATCGCAATGGCCGCATCGGAGGCCGTGCCCACCCCGGCGTCGACGATGATCGGCACCTTCGCGTTCTCGATGATTTCCAGCAGGTTGTACTTGTTTTGAATACCTAAGCCTGAGCCGATCGGCGCGGCCAGCGGCATCACTGCCACGCAGCCGATCTGTTCCAGCTTCTTGGCCAGGATCGGGTCATCACTGGTATAGACCATCACCTCGAAACCGTCGGCCACCAATTGTTCGGCCGCTTTGAGGGTTTCCACCACGTCGGGGAACAGCGTGCGCTCATCGCCTAGCACTTCCAGCTTGACCAGCGCGTGGCCGTCCAGCAGTTCGCGCGCCAGTTTGCAGGTGCGCACCGCATCCACGGCGTTGTAGCAGCCGGCGGTGTTGGGTAGCAGGGTGAATTCGCCGGGCGGCAGTGCATCGAGCAGGTTCGGAGCGTTGGGGTCCTGGCCCAGGTTCACGCGGCGAATCGCGGCGGTGACGATCTCTGCGCCGGCCGCCAGCGTGGCGCGGCGGGTTTCGTCCAGGTCCTTGTATTTGCCGGTGCCGGTGAGCAGGCGCGAACGGTAGCTCTTGCCGGCAATGACCAGGGTGTCAGCGGTGTCGTGGGTCTTGATGTTCATGCAGGGTCTGCCGGGGGCTCAGCCGCCGCCGATGGCGTGGACGATCTCCACCTTGTCGCCGTTGCGCAACGCGTAACCGTCGTGCTGGCTGCGCGGCACGATCTCGTGGTTCACCTCCACCGCTACGCGCCGGCCGGCATAGCCCGCCTCGTGCAGCAGTTGAGTGATGGTGAGATGGTCGCCGCCGTCGTGCGGGTGGCCGTTGAGGGTGATTTGCATCCGGCCATTGTAGCGCCGGGGCTGTGCTTTATCCCGTTTGGGCTGGATGGACGCGCCACATGAGGGTGGCGCGTCCGCTGGAGCACGGCACGTTAATGCTGCTGGTTGTTGTCGTTGCGAGCCGGTGGCGGCGCATGCTGCGGATGCGGTGCGCTTTGCGGATGCGGTTGCTCCGCCGGACGCGCCATTTCAGGGCGTGCGTATTGCGGTGGCGGTTGATAGTGATACGTCTGCGGCATGTAGGACGGATTGGGTTGCATTTCACGTGGCGCCTGCTGCTGCGGCACGTATGGGTGCGCGCGCTGCGCGGCGTCGAAGCGTTGCTGCTCGATCGCCTGCCGCTCGCGTTCTTGCTGTTGCTGTATCGACGGTTGCTCCGGCGTGTAGCGCGGCGCTTGCTGCACCACGGGCTGCTGCGGTTCGTAGCGCGGTGCCTGCCGCTCCTGCGGTTGCTCAGGCACGCGCGGCGCCTGTTGCACTCGCTGGACCTGCTGGGCCGGAGCGAAGTGGGGCACTTGCGGCAGCGCCGGCCCGGCCGGGTGCGGCGCGGCTTGCGGCGATGCAGGCGTTCCGTAGCGCGGGAAGGTCTGTCCGGATACGACACGGTGCATGTTCTGCGGCTGCACATTCAAGACGCGAACGTTGGAGCGCGGCGGCATATGGGGCTCTGCAACCGCTGCCACATGGGTAGCCGGCGCACGCACGGCCACCACCTGCCGATTGAATCCAGCAGCCGGCAACGGACGGGCATTGCCCATGCGCGGCTGGCCAAAGCTGCCCGGCGCCGGACGTTGGACCGGTGCCGCCGCCATTACCGAGGCGTGGGCGAATTGCTGCGGATCGATGTGCACCTGGTTGGCCTGTACATTGCGTGCGCTGGCAAACGCTTGCGCGGAGACCGCCGTGAAGGCGTGCGGCGCGTCGCGGTTGACGTAGTTCACGCCGCTGACCGGCCGGCCCTCGCGATAGAAGCCGTATTGGTTGTGGATGTTGTTGATCACCGTTTCCCGGTTGATGGTGCGCGAGATCCGGATATTGGTGAGATTGACGTTGGTGTAGTAATTGCGCGACGCGCGGTACCACGGGTTGTAGACCTCGTGCGGTCCCAGCGGGAACCAGCCCACCGGACCGCCCCTGCCGATGCCGACGAAGGCCACCAGCGCCGGTGCATACACCGGCCGTACGCCTGGCGGGCACGGGACCCATCCCCAGCGATCGTGCAGGTACACCCAGCGGCCATAGTGGTAGGGCGCGAAACCCCACGGCATGGAGTCCACCCAGGTCCAGCCCCACGGGGCGATCCACACCCAGTGGCCGAGCCGGTACGGCGCCCAACCGGCCACCACGGTGGTGGGGTACCACACGCTGCCGTAGTCGGCATCCGCTTCCCAGTCGCCGTATTGGTTCAGATCCTGCGCGCCGACCATGTCCGGCGACACGTACTGCGTACGGTTGCTGTCGGCGTATTGCGCGTCGCGGTCGTTGCACCAGGCGTCGAATTCGTCGCGGCCCTGGATGTCGCTGACCGTCATGTCGTTCAAGCTGGAGTCGCCGAACTGGTAGCTGCGGCCGCTGAACACTTCGCGCTGGGCGTTGTTCTCGCCGTAGACGACACCGCCGCCGTCGAACACGGTCACGGTTGTGCCGTTGCCATTGGCGCCGACGTCGACCCGGAATGTACCGGGCTGGTCGATGACCAGGGCTACGGTCGGCGTGTCGATTTCGTAGCTCGCGCCCTGATCGACGTTACGCACCGTGATGCTGAGCGTGCCTTGGGTCAGCTCGAACTGGCCGATCTGGTCGTTGAGGTTGAGCACGCCGATGTCGGTCTGGTCGCTGATGCGCAGCGCCGCCCCGCCCAGTTCCAGCTCGGCGCGGGCGCCGGGGCCGCTGGACAGCTTGTCGCCATTGGTCAGCGGCCGGTTCACGTCGGCGGCAGTCCATTCGGTGCTGCCCGCCGGCATCAGGCCCAGGTCGCCGGAGGCATAGGAAAGCCGCGCCACGCGCGCCGGTGGGTCGGCGCTGTCGGCTGGGCTATCGTCGGCCTGGGCAAGCGCCACGCCGCTGCATAGCAGCAGTGCCACGGCCAGCAAGGCGCGCCATCCGCGCGGCCGTGACTCGATGCCATGATGTCCACGCATAAAGCACTCCTTTGTAGATGCACGCGAAAAACGGTCGCGCCCCGCCATGCCTATCTCTGTATGTGCGGATCATCTTGCGCAAGGATCATGAGCAATGGCTTAGGGCGGCAATGGCTGTTGCCGGCGGTTTAGCTACGCGCCATCGTTGCCGGCTCGCCACAACTTCGCACCTGGGGAGCGGCGCGATCCGTCCAGGATTCCCAAAGCCGCACTCGCCGGTTACCATCGCCCAGCGTTGCGGGTGTAGCTCAATGGTAGAGCTGTAGCTTCCCAAGCTACTGACGAGGGTTCGATTCCCTTCACCCGCTCCAATCATCTCTTTCCGGTCCCCACCGAGATTTTTCCCAACCCGACAGCGTGAGCTGACATGGCGGACGTGATCACCCTCGGTTGGCGGGAGCGCCTGGCATTGCCGCAGTTCGGCATTGGCTCGCTCAAGGTCAAGCTCGATACCGGCGCGCGCAGCAGTTCGCTGCACGTGGACGAGCTGGAAACCTTTACCCGCGATGGACAGACCTGGCTGCGTTTCATGATGGGCGTTGGGCGCCGTTCGGTACGCCAGGTGCAGTGCGAGGCGCCGGCGTGCGACCGGCGCGTGGTGGTCGATACCGGCGGCGGGCGCAGCGAGCGCTGGTTCATTCGTACCGAAGTGATGCTGGCTGGCGAGCGTTTCGACGTTGACATAAATCTGACGGATCGACGGCACATGCTGTTTCCTATGCTATTGGGGCGTACCGCCTTGATCGGGCGCTTCAAGGTCGATCCTGCCCTTTCCTATACCTTGCCCAAGCCTGCGCACACGATGGCGCCCAAAGAGCATCCCCCATGAAGATCGCCATCCTCTCGCGCAACGCGCGGCTGTACTCCACCCAGCGTCTGGTGGAAGTGGCGCGTGAGCGCGGCCATGTGGTGCGCGTGCTCGATCCACTGCGCTGCTATGTGCGCATTGCGCCGGGGGAGGTGGAGATCCGCTACAAGGGCAAGGCCCTGCACGACATCGACGCGGCCATTCCACGCATCGGCACGTCGAGTACGTTCTACGGCACGGCGGTGCTGCGCCAGCTCGAAATGATGGGCGTGTATACCCCCAATTCGTCCGACGCCGTGCTGCGCGCGCGCGACAAGCTGCGCTGCCTGCAGATCCTGGCCGCGAAAGGTCTGGACATGCCGGTGACGGTCTTTGGTGACAACCCTGACGACACCACCGACGTGCTGGATCTGCTCGGCGATCCGCCGCACGTGATCAAACTCAACGAAGGCAGCCAGGGCACCGGCGTGGTGCTGGCGGAAAAGCGCAGCGCATCGCAAAGCGTGGTCGAAGCGTTCCGTGGCCTGTATGCCAACTTCCTGGTGCAGGAATTCATTGCCGAAGCCAAGGGCAGTGATCTGCGTTGCTTCGTGGTCGGCGGCCAGGTGGTGGCGGCGATGCAGCGCGACGCGGTGGCTGGTGAATTCCGCGCCAACCTGCACCGCGGCGGCACGGCCGTGGCCGCCAAGCTGACTACCGCGGAAAAGCGCATTTCGGTGGATGCCGCAGAAGCCTTGGGCTTGGGTATCGCCGGTGTCGATCTGTTGCGTTCCAAGCGTGGTCCGCTGGTGTTGGAAGTCAATGCATCACCGGGGCTGGAGGGCATCGAAGCGGCGTCGGGCGTGAACGTGGCCGAGCACATCATCCGTCACCTGGAACGGCACGTCGGCAAGGCGCCGAAACGCACCTGAACGTCTTCACGTCATGATGACAATGGCGGGTGCGTGGCTGGATCAAGCATCTTTAACCAAGCAGTGAGTGCGGGTTAACTACCGCGTAACCGCCCGGATCCTATAAAGGCACCACTGTTTGTTTGCTCGCTACTTCAATCGCAAGTGCGACAGCAGACGACGGTATCGGGGCAGTAGCTTCAGCCCGGGTGTAGCGACGCACGGTCGCGGCATCCGGGCTTTTTCTTTGGCTCGTCCTCATTTCGAATATCGGCATTCAGCGTGGCGCTTAACATTTGCGCCGCGCACTCGTTAAGCTTGGTGCGTCCCGGCCGATGCGCCGGCTGCGTAGCGGAGAGACGCATGCGCGTTCTAGTGATTGAAGACAACAGCGATATCGCCACCAACATCGGTGATTATCTGGAAGATCGTGGCCACGTGGTGGATTTCGCGGGAGATGGCGTCACTGGACTGCATCTGGCGGTGGTCCACGACTTCGACGTCATCGTGCTCGACCTGACCTTGCCGGGCATGGACGGCCTGGACGTGGCGCGCAAACTGCGCCACGAAGCCCACAAGCAAACCCCGGTCCTGATGCTGACGGCCCGCGATGCACTGGAACAGAAGCTCACCGGCTTCGAATCCGGCGCGGACGACTACATGACCAAGCCCTTCGCCCTGCAGGAACTGGCCGCGCGCCTGGAAGTGCTGGCGCGCCGCGGCAAAGGCCCGCAAAGCCGGGTGCTGAAGGTGGCCGACCTCACCTACAACCTGGACACCCTCACGGTCACGCGCGACGGCAAGTCCATCCAGCTCAACCCGATCGGGCTGAAGCTGTTGCAGGCGCTGATGGAGGCCAGCCCCTCGGTGGTCACGCGCCAGGATCTGGAGCAGAAGGTGTGGGGCGAGGAACTGCCTGACAGCGACAGCCTGCGCGTACACATCCATGGCCTGCGTGCCGCGATCGACAAGCCGTTCGAAAAGGCTTTGATCCATACCCGCCACGGCATCGGTTACCGCATGGTCGATCCGGATGCAGTCCAGGCGTAAGCTGCGGTTCCGCCTGCTGATCTCGTTCGCGCTGTTCGGTTTCGGCCTTAGCGCGTTGTTTGCCGTGGCGTCGTTGTATGTGCGTGCCAAGGTCGAGAATCAGCTCGTCAATGCAAGTCTGCAAAGCGACGTCGATCAAGCGGTCGAAAACGCGCACAGCAATCCGGGCCAACCGGTAGGCTCGCGCTTGATCGACGCTTGGCTATGGAGTGATCGCACCATCTACAAGGCGCCACTTGCTTGGCAGAACCTTGCGTCTGGTGTCTACGACATGCATGACGTGGACAAGGATGGTCATCCCAGGCACTACAAGCTGGCGGTTGCGCGCAAATACGGGTTGATCGGGTTCATCAGCTATGACATCAGCCGGGAGGACCTGGGCAAGCGTCAGCTCATTACGTCGCTGATCGCTTCGGTCATCTTGTTCAGTCTGTTGTCGCTGGCGATTGGCATGTGGCTGTCGCGCAAAGTGCTGAAACCGGTGACCGAGCTCGCGCGGCGCCTGCGCGATTTCCGCAAGGCTGGGCGTGCCGAACCGTTGGCCCCTCATTTTGCGGACGACGAAGTGGGTGAGCTTGCGCAGGCGCTCGATGAATATTCGACGCGCCTCACCGCGATGGTCGAGCGCGATCGCGAATTCAACTCCGATGTCAGCCACGAACTGCGTACGCCGCTGGCGGTGATTTCCAGCACGACGGAGCTATTGCAAGGTTCACCGGATCTCACCGACAAATTGCGCGAACGCTTGAAGCGCATCGAGCGCGCGTCACGCCAGGCGACCGAGCTGATCGAAGCGCTCTTGCTGCTATCGCGCGCCGAACGCCGTGGGCCGACGCGTGGGGAAATCACCGACGTGGCAAAAGTGGCGAGTGACGTGATCGAAAGCCAGCGTCCGCAGATTCGCGACAAACCGCTCGATGTCGAGTTGCTGCAGCATGGTTCCGTGAGCGTCAACGCACCCGCTTCGGTGCTGTCGGTGGCACTCACCAATCTGATCGGCAACGCCATCAAATACACGCTGGAAGGACACGTCACGGTGCAGGTGGAAAAAGGCCGCATCGATGTCATCGATACCGGCCCCGGCATCAAGCCCGAAGATGCGGAACGCTTGTTTCAGCGCGGCGTGCGTGGCGAAGGCGCGGGCGGCAGCGGCGCCGGCCTGGGCTTGGCCATTGTGCGCCGTTTGTGCGAGTTGTACGGCTGGGATGTGTCGATCAAGCCGCGGACCGATGCCAACGGGGCAATTGCCAGCATCGTGTTCGAGCGGCCATAGCGCAACCCTGCGTAGGCTGGGGTGAGCGTATGCGAACCCCAACATTGCCACGCAGAAAGCGATGCCGGGGTTTCGTGGTGACGATGGCGAGGCGGTCTACCTCAGCACTCGATCACATTCACCGCCAAGCCACCGCGCGACGTTTCCTTGTACTTGTCCTTCATGTCCAGCCCGGTATCGCGCATCGTCTTGATCACCTTGTCGAGCGAGACGCGATGCTTGCCGTCGCTCCTCAACGCCATGCGGCTGGCGTTGATGGCTTTGACGGCGCCCATGGCATTGCGTTCGATGCACGGGATCTGCACCAGTCCGCCGATCGGATCGCAGGTCAGGCCGAGGTTGTGTTCCATGCCGATTTCGGCGGCGTTTTCGATCTGGTGAATGCTGCCGCCCAATGCCGCCGTAAGGCCGCCGGCAGCCATCGAGCAGGCGACGCCCACTTCGCCCTGGCAGCCGACTTCGGCGCCGGAGATGGAGGCGTTTTCCTTGTACAGAATGCCGATGGCCGCTGCGGTCAGCAGGAAATCGACCACGCCGTTTTCGTCGGACTTGGGGCAGAAGCGGTGATAGTAGTGCAGCACGGCCGGCACGATGCCCGCGGCACCGTTGGTGGGGGCGGTAACCACGCGTCCGCCGGCGGCGTTTTCCTCGTTGACGGCCAGCGCGTAGAGGTTGACCCAGTCGAGGATGGTAAGCGGGTCCTTGAGCGATGCTTCGGGCTGGTTGCGCAGTTCCGCGGCCATGCCGGGCGCGCGGCGCGTCACCTTGAGGCCGCCCGGCAGCGTGCCTGGTGAACGCAGGCCGCGCTCGACGCAACCCTGCATGGCCTTCCAGATCGTCAGCAAGCCGGCACGTATGTCTGCTTCCGCGCGCCACACCTTCTCGTTTTCCATCATCAGCTGCGCGATGGTCATGCCGTGTTGCGCGCACAGCGCCAGCAGCTGATCGCCTGTGTGGAAAGGGTAGGGCTGTTCGGTGGTGTCGGCGACGATGCGGTCTTCGGCCGCTTCGTCATGATTGACCACGAAGCCGCCACCGACCGAGTAGTAATCGCGCGTGGCCAGTTCGTGGCCGTCGGCATCGTACGCTGTAAAACGCATGCCGTTGGTGTGGAAGGGCAGCTTCTGGCGCTTGTTGAACACCAGGTCGCGCTTTTCATCGAAATCGATCTCGTGTTTGCCGAGCACGCGGATGCGGTGCGTGGTGCGCACGCGCTTGAGGATCTCGGGTATCAGGTCGGGATCAACCGTATCCGGATGCTCCCCTTCAAAGCCGAGGATCACGGCCTTGTCCGTGCCATGCCCGCGGCCGGTCATCGCCAGCGAGCCGTACAGCTCTGCGCGCACATGCGTGACGCGATCGAGCACGGCTTTTTCTTCCAGCCATCGCTCCGCAAAACGCGCCGCCGCGCGCATGGGGCCGACCGTGTGGGAGGAGGACGGACCGATGCCGATCTTGAAAATATCGAAGGCGCTGACAGCCATGGGGGACGCTGCGAAGACGGGGATGAACTGGCTATTCTAGCGGGGCGTCCTATCCTGGGCATTCTGCAAGCGCACGCATGACCAAATTGGTGCTTTATCAACGCGATTACTGTCATCTGTGCGACCGCGCGCTGGCCGTGCTGGCCGAGGCGCGCGTGCCGGATTTCGATAGCGTATGGGTAGAGGACAGCGGGGAACTGGAGGATCGCTACGGCACCCGCGTGCCAGTTTTGGCCGATATACGCACCGGCCGGGAACTGGACTGGCCGTTCGATGCGCGGGCGGTCGTGCAGTGGATGGCGATGGAGTGATCGCAGGCTGGGATCAAATCCCAGCCCATGCTGCGTTCGCGTTACTTTGCGCCAAGCACCAGATGCGCCGTGACCTTCACATCCGGCCCAATCACCGACGTATCGGCGTACTGCCCGCCACCTACGCCAAAATCCAGCCGCTTCACCGTGCCGGTGACATCCAGCGTGGCGCCGCCGCCTTGCGGCTTGAACACCACGTTCAAACTCACCGGCTTGGTCACGCCGCGCAGCGTCAGCATGCCGTCCGCAACCACCTGGCTGCCCTGCTGATGAAAGGCGGTGGTGACGAAGTGCGCCTGCGGGTACTTGGCCGCGTTGAAGAAATCCGGTCCGGGCAGTGCGCTGTCGCGATCGTTGTCGCCGGTTTTGGCGCTGGCAAGATCGACCGTCACGTCGAACTTCGATGTGGCCAGCTTGGCCGGGTCATAGCTGACCGTAGCGTTCCATTTGTTGAAATGGCCGTCGAAGCTGCTGCCCTGGAAGCTGCTGGTGAAGCCCAGCGTGCTGCCCGATTGCACGCTGTAATCGGCCGCGCTGGCGATGCACGGCATGGCCAGCGCAAGCAGCACGAGCGAAGGAATGCGGATGTTCATGGGAGGTCTCCTGAAGTGGCCTTGCTTTGACGCACGCGTGCGAACGGCAGCATGCGCCGCAATACGTTGTCCCGATCGAAGAAATGGTGTTTCAGCGCGGCGCCGGCGTGCCCGGCCAGCACCACCAGCAGCAGGTAGAACAGCCATTCGTGGACTTCGCCGGCGAGATGCGAAAGCGCGTCATTCTTGGCCGCCAGCGGCGGCAGGTTGAACAGCTTGAACCATTGCAGCGGATAGCCGTGCAGGGAATTGAACAGCCAGCCGCTCAACGGCATGGCGAGGATGAACAGATACAGCAGCGCGTGTGTGGCATGCGCCATGTTGCGTTGCCAGCGCGGCATCGGTTCATCGGGCGGGGCGCCGTCATACAGGCGCCAGGCCAGGCGCAGTGCGAACAGCCCCAGCACGGTCAGGCCGATCGACTTGTGCAGGGCATAGATGTTGATCTTGCTCATCGA
>NZ_DATJMN010000062.1:0-3682 GCF_035508675.1 Dyella sp. | reverse complement strand
TCACCGCCGTCACCGTGTCGCCGGTCACGTTCGCCGACGTGCAACCCATGTCAAGCAGGCGATCCACTGCCGCAATCACCGCAATCACCTCCAGCGGCAAGCCCACCGACGACAGCACCAGGCTCATTACCACCAGCGCCGCGCCCGGCACGCCGGCAGCGCCGATCGAGGCCAGCGTGGCCGTCAACACCACCATCACCATCTGCATCAGCGACAACTCGATGCCATACGCATTACTGGCAAAAATCGCCACCGTGCCCAGATACACCGCCAGCCCCGACATATTGATGGTCGAACCCAGCGGCAACACGAAGCTGGCCACGCGCGGATCCACGCCCAGGCGCTGCTGCGTGTTTTCCAGATTCAGCGGCAAGGTCGCCGCACTGCTGGCGGAGGAGTAAGCAAACAACTGCACCGGAATCGCCTTGCGCAGGAACGGCAGCGGATTCAGGCGGAACGCCATCAGCATCAGCGCACACAGCACCAGCATGAAGAAGATCATCACCGCATAGGCGACCGCCACCAGCGCCCCCAGATGGCCAAGCACCAAGAAACCATGGTCGGCCGTCACATAAGCCATCAGGCCAAACACACCGATCGGCGCAAACTTCAACACCATGCCGATCAGCTTGAACACCACCGCCGACATGCCATCGAAGAAGCTGCGCACCGGCGCTGCCTTCTCACCCGTCAGGTTGACGGCCAGGCCAAACAGCACCGCAAACACAATCGTCGGCAGCAACGCGCCTTCCGCGAACGCCTTGAACGGGTTGGACGGAATCGCACTCAGCAACGCATCCTTCAGGCTGGTCGACTCGGTGGCGACCGCTTCGCCGGCGCCCACTGTCAGGCCCAAGCCGCTGCCGACGTGGAAGAAACTGGCCGAAGCCATCGCAAGCACGGCCATCACCGCCATCGACACCATGTAAATGGCGATCGATTTCCACGCGATACGGCGCATCGCCGCCAGGTCGGTGAGCGAGGTAATGCCGCATACCACCGAGACAAACACCACCGGCACCACGCACATGCGAATCAGCGACATGAAAACGTCGCCCAACGGTGCCAACATCTTCGCGGGCTCACCGACGAAATGCCCGACCGCAAGGCCAAGGATCATCGCGATGAGAATCTGGTGCCACATCTGCAGTCGCGGGAAGCGGCGCTTGGCAGGTGAGGGGGCAACGGTTGCGTGCATAAAGAATTCCTCCTGAAGGTGCATCCCAAGTAACGCTGATTTCGGAATGCGTCCTAGCAAATCTGGATGGAATTTGAAAAATCCGCAGTCATGGTTTTGCACCCGCCGCGCCGTCCTTCGGCACGGGTTTGCGTACGCAAGCACCCGTTTAACAAGTAAGGCCATTAGAATAGTTGCACTTGGAACATACGTTCTCGGAGTCCCCATGAGTTCCCCCGCCAAGCACGTCCCTGCCACTGCAGCGCAGACTGAAACCAGCCCCTTGCGTTTCGTCACAGCCGCCAGCCTGTTCGATGGCCACGATGCCGCCATCAATATCATGCGCCGCATCATTCAATCGCAGGGCGCGGAAGTGATTCACCTGGGCCATAACCGCTCGGTGGAAGACGTAGTTCGTGCTGCGCTGCAGGAAGACGCCGATGCCATTGCGCTGTCTTCCTACCAGGGCGGCCATGTCGAGTACTTCAAGTACATGGTGGACATGCTCAAAGAGCGGGGCGCCGCCCACATCCGCGTGTTCGGCGGCGGCGGCGGCACCATCACGCCGGAGGAAATCCGCGAGCTGCAAGCCTACGGCGTGGAGCGCATCTACCACCCCAACGACGGCATGAAGCTCGGCCTGGTGGAAATGATCGAAGACGTCATGCACCGCGCTGGCAACGCCGCCGCCAAACGCGAGCAGGACGATGCCATCGTCCCGGCCAACATCACCATCGATGACGAAATCAGCATCGGCCACATGCTCTCCGCCATCGAAGAAAGCAAGTTGAGCGACATCGAACTCGCGCGTCTGCGCAAGGAATGGTCGCTGGCCGGCAAGCACACGCCCGTGCTCGGCATGACCGGCACCGGCGGCGCTGGTAAATCCTCGGTGGTGGACGAACTGCTGTTGCGCTTCCTGCACGCGTTCCCGCACATGCGCATCGCCGTGCTTGCCGTCGATCCCACGCGCCGCCGCAGCGGTGGCGCGCTGCTCGGCGACCGCATCCGCATGAATGCATTGCGCAGCCATCGCGTGTACATGCGCTCCATGGCCACGCGTCGCCAGAACGCCGCCACCAACGAAGTGCTGCATGACTGCATCAGTTTCCTCAAGAGCCAGCCGTACGACCTGGTGATCGTGGAAACGGCAGGCATCGGCCAAAGCGATTCGGAAATCGTCGACCTGGTCGACTTCCCCGTCTACGTGATGACCAGCGACTACGGCGCCGCCAGCCAGCTCGAAAAAATCGACATGCTCGATTTCGCCGAACTGGTGGTGCTCAACAAATTCGACAAGCGCGGCGCCGAAGATGCCCTGCGCGACGTGCGCAAGCAGTGGAAGCGCAATCGCAACGCCTTCACCCTGAAAGACGAAGACGTGCCGGTGTATCCCACCATCGCCAGCCAGTTCAACGATCCGGGCGTCACCTGGATGTTCACCAACCTGTGTCGCCTGCTGCGCGACAAATTGGCATCCAAGGGCGGCGAGCACGCCATCGAATCCGCCCACTGCGATTTCAAACCCAAGCTGGACGTATCACTGAAAGAACCGCGCGCCACCGTGCTCATACCCGGCGCACGCGTGCGCTACCTCGCGGAAATCGCCGAACAGGGCAGGGGCATCAACGCCGAGATCGAACGCGAAGCCGAATTCGCCAGCAAGGCGCAGCACTACTACGAATCGCTGAAAGAAATCGGCGATCTGAAATTGCCGCGCCCATTGGAGCGCTATGATCACGACGATCTCCACGCTGCTGCAAACCCCAACGACGTCATTCCGGCGAACGCCGGTACGCGGGGAGAGCACATGGATGTGCTCGGCTCTGAGGAGCGAGGAATCCAGTTGAAACCAGAAACGCAGCACGAGTCCGTAGACCGCACACTCATCGTCCTGCGCCAACGCTACAACGCCGCCCTGCGCGAACTCAGCCACGAAGCCCTGCATCTGCTGCGTGACTGGCCCAAGCTCTACAAATCCGTCACCGACGACGTGAACGAATACAAGGTGCGCGACAAAGTGATCCGCGTAGAGAACTACCGCGAATCACTCAGCCACCAGAAAATCCCGAAGGTATCGCCGCCCAAGACCAAAGACTGGGGCGACCAGCTGCGCTTCCTGATGCGCGAAAACCTGCCCGGCCACTACCCCTACACCGGCGGCGTGTACCCGTATCGCCGCACCGGCGAAGACCCCACCCGCATGTTCGCCGGCGAAGGCACGCCCGAGCGCACCAACCGCCGCTTCCATTACCTGAGCCAAGGCGGCGCGGCAACACGCCTTTCCACCGCCTTCGACTCCGTCACCCTGTACGGCGAAGACCCTGCACCGCGGCCCGACATCTACGGCAAGATCGGCAATTCCGGCGTAAACATCGCCACGCTGGATGACATGAAAAAGCTGTACTCCGGCTTCGACCTCAGCGCGCCGACCAGCTCCGTCTCCATGACCATCAACGGCCCCGCGCCGATCATCCTCGCGATGTTCATGAACACCGCGATCGA
>NZ_DATJMN010000061.1:0-6124 GCF_035508675.1 Dyella sp. | reverse complement strand
GCCAGCACTTCTTTCAGCGTTTCCATCCAGCGGCCGGGGCGTGGCAACCAGCGTGACAGCGCCGGCACGAAACCCACGGCGAGGAAGGGCATCGACAAGCCGAGCCCCAAGGCGAGAAACACGCAGATGGCGCTGCCGATGGGGGCCACCAGCGCATACGCCAAGGCTGTACCCATGAACGGCGCCGTGCAGGGACTGGCCACGACCACCGCTAGCACACCGGTAAAGAAATCACCGGCAGGACCCGAGCGGTTGGCGAGCGAACTGCCCGCATTGCCCAGCGATGCGCCGAACTGCACCACGCCGGACATCGATAGCGCCACCGCCAGCATCACCAGCGCGAGCGCCGCCACCACCAGCGGGTTCTGCAGGTGTGCACCCCACGCCGTTTTCAGCGCGATGATCACGCTGCCCAATACGGCAAAACTCACCAGCACGCCGGCCGTGTACATCAACGCGTGCAGGCGGCGGCGTGCAGGATTTTCGCCGCTTTCAATCAGGCCGATCGCCTTGATCGACAGGACGGGCAACACGCAGGGCATCAAATTGAGTACCAGGCCGCCGCCCAATGCCAGCAGCAGCGCCGACCACAAGCTGACGTCGAGCGATGCGTTCTTGTTCACATCGGCTGGCGGCATTTCCGGCGCCGGATTCGCCGCCGTTGCAACGGTCGTGCTTGCGCTGCCACGCAAATCGATATGCGCCTCACGCGTCATCAGCGGATAGCACAAGCCACCGTCCTGGCAGCCCTGGAAGCTGGTCACCAACGCGAGCGACGTCATGCCGGTGGTGTCGCCATGGATGGTCACCGGCAACGTCAGCTCGTCGAAATACACCGTGGTCTTGCCGAAATGCGCATCTTCGTGCGTGGTTCCGGCCGGCCACGCAGGCGACAGCGAAAGCTGCGGCGCATCCTTGACCGATAGTTGGGTCTGGTCGCGATAGAGGTAGTAACCCTTGGCGATGGTCCAGCGCAGCAGCAGGTGGTTTGCGTCCTGGGTGATCGCATCGAAGCGGAAGGCTTGTTCGGCCGGCAGCGGTTCGTTGCTGCCGCCAGCCAAGCTCTGCGTGCGCGAACCAAACAGGTCATTGAGCTTGTTCGACGCTGGCGCACTCGCTGCGGTGGGCACCGGTAGCGTCAGATGCTCGGTATGCGGCGGATAGCAGATCTTCGGGTCGGTTTCGTGGCAGCCCTGGTAGCGCACGCTCAGCGTGAGCGTGCTGGTGCCGGGAGCGAGCGTGTACGGAATGCTGGCGTCCACGCGGTGGTGGTAGGTCTCCACCGGGCCAAGATAGGCATCGTCGTGCTTCTCGCCGTCGGGCAGCTGCGCCTGGCCCAGCGTCACGCCATCGCCGCCCTTGAACGCCATGCGGCCACGATAGAGGTAGTAATCCTGCGCGATGTCCCAGTGCAGCTTCACCACGCCCGGCGTGCTGGCGTCGGCAGTGAGTTTGTAGGCCTCGGTGACTGGCAGCAGGTTGTCTTCGGCGTCCTGCGCCAAAGCATGTGTACCGAACAGCAGCACCAGCAGTGTGAGCAGATAGACGGCGACGCGGCCGTAACGAAGCGAGCGCATTCCAACTCCAGTCATGGGGATCGCGTGGGGCGCGATCGGTGATTATGGACCAGCTCGCAGAGGAAGCCGGTATCTATTCGACCGCATTCAGCGGCGCGGGTGCCGCAGGGCCCATTCGCAACATGCCGGTGGTGAGCGCCACGCCGAGCAGGATCACCACCGAGCCGCCGGCCATCGCCAACGTGAGTTTTTCGCCCAGGAACATCGCACCCCACAGCACACCGAACACGGGGATCAGGTACAGCACCGCCATCGAGCGGGTCGAACCGATGCGCGCCAGTAGCCGGTAGAACAGCACGTAAGCGAGCGAGGTGCACACCGCGGCCAGCCCCAACATGGCGACCCAGGCCTGCAGCGACGGCGACCTGGCCGGCCACAGCCACAGCGTGAATGGCAACAGCATCACGGCCGCCGCCACCTGGCTGCCGATCGCCACCGACAGCGGCGATACGCGCTGAACCTTGCGGTGGCTGTAGTGCGCGCCAAAGGTGTAGCACACGTTCGCGCCCACGCAGGCCGCCATCGCCCAGCCGACCGGCGCGCCGCCATGGCCGAAGCCCATGCTGCCGCCGATCAGCCACACCACGCCGCTCAGGCCGATCACCAGGCCGCTTGCTTGGGTCGCACTCAAGCGTTCGCTCAGCCACAACCAGCCGGACGCGGCCACCAGTAACGGCGCGATCGCGTCGAAGATGGCCGAAAGCCCAGCCGGCAGGCTTTGCGCCGCATAGGAAAACAACACGAACGGAAGCGCCGAATTCGCCAGGCCGATCAGCGCAATCGAGCGCCAGTTCGCGCGCAGCTCCGCCAGCCGTTCGCGCGACAGCAGCAGCGGAATCGAGCAGACCGCTGCGCCGATCGCGCGCATGCCCGCCAAGGCCATGCTGCCGAACTGCCCCGCGCCCATGCGCATGAACAGGAACGAGGCGCCCCAGATGGCGCCGAGCAATACGAGGGCAACGAGGTCGGACTTTTTCATGGCGCATGCACTCGCAGGGGTGACCAGCTAAAGCTATAGCTACGGCGTGCCAGAAGCTGTCAGCAATCTTCAGCTCAGGCGCGCGCTTGCGAGCCCTGGTTGAACAGCAGCCTGCGTTCTTCCTCCGAAAGAGCCTGCCTGGGTGCATAAACGTTCTCGACATCCTGGTAAGTGCGCAGTGAGGCTGGACGCGTTGCCATGCCTGCGAACCAGCGCTGCAGGTGCGGGAACGCGGCGAGGTCCTGTCCATGTGCTTCGTGCGGAACGATCCAGGGGTAACAGGCAATGTCAGCAATGGAGAATTCGCCGGCGATAAACGGCCGATCCGCCAGCCGGCGATCCAGTACCCCATAGAGGCGCGCGGTCTCGCGCGTGTAGCGCTCGATGGCGTACGGCACTTTTTCCGGCGCGTAGACGTTGAAATGCCCGATCTGCCCGGCCATCGGCCCCAGGCCGGCCATCTGCCAGAACAGCCATTGCAGCACTTCGGCGCGGCCATGGATGTCCTGCGTAATAAAGCGGCCGATCTTTTCGGCGAGATAGAGCAGGATGGCGCCCGACTCGAATAGCGCGACCGGCTCGCCGCCGCCGGCGGGCGCATGGTCGACGATCGCCGGGATCTTGTTGTTCGGCGAAATCGCCAGGAATTCCGGCTTGAACTGCTCGCCCTTGCTGAGGCTGACCGGCAGCACGCGATAAGGCAGCAGGGCTTCTTCCAGGAACAGCTTGGCTTTCAGGCCGTTCGGAGTGGCGGAAAAGTAGAGATCGATCATGGCCGGCGGCTCCTGAGGGTCGAGTGCATCCTAGGTAATCAAGTGGTCTTGCAAAAGAACCACATCGGGACAAATCTAGGGATCCAGTTTTTGGTCGGAGGCTAGGGCGTGAAGCATCCCTTCGGGTTTCCGCTTGCCTTACCGGAGCGCGGTTCGCGCCAGCGCATGCCGGCGCTGCATGGCCAACTGCGTGCTGCCATTCTGGATGGTCGTTTAAAGCCTGGTTTGCGTTTGCCGGCGACGCGGGAACTGGCCGAAACGCTGGCGGTTTCCCGCAATACCGTGGTGGTGGCGTACGACCTGCTGCTTGGCGAGGGCTATATCGAAGCGCGGCGCGGCGCCGGCCATTTCGTGGCCGACCTTGCCGTGCGCCGCGGTGAACGGCACGCTCGCGGCGACGTCGTAACCCCCGATGGTCGATTGGCGCCGTATTGGCGAAGTTTCGCGAGCTTGCCGGCTCCCATGAGAACGGACGGCTTTGCGTACGATTTCCGCCTGGGGATTCCCGACAGCCGAGGCTTCCCCTACGACATCTGGCGGCGCCTGTCTGCGCGCGCCCTGCGCAACCTGTCCAAGGCCGCGCCGCTCTACGATCTGGCGCAAGGAAGGTGGCCGTTGCGCCAGGCTATTGCGCAGCACATTTCGTTTGCGCGCGCCGTGTCGTGCGACGCCGAGGACGTGATCGTCACCAGCGGCGCGCAGCAGGCATTCGATCTGTTGGCACGCGTACTCGTTACGCCTGGGCACACCGTGGTGGCCGTGGAAGATCCTGGTTATCCACCGCTGCGCGCGGTGTTTCTCACCGCTGGCGCGCGTGTGGTCGGGGTGCCGGTGGATGAGGAAGGGCTGATCGTCGAGCAGCTTCCGCACGATGCGCATGTCATCTACGTCACGCCTTCGCACCAGTTCCCGCTGGGCGTGGTGATGTCTCCGCGCCGTCGCGTCGCCTTGCTGGCATTTGCGCGCGCACGCGGCGCCCTGGTGATCGAGGACGATTACGACAGCGAATTCCGCTACAGCCCTCGGCCGCTGGATGCGCTGCAGACATTGGATCGCGACGACGCCGTCTGCTATGTCGGCACCTTTTCCAAATGCCTGTTTCCCAGCTTGCGGCTCGGTTATGCCGTGGTGCCGCCATGGCTGCGCAGCGCCTTCGCCCACGCCAAGCATCAAGCCGATTGGCATGGCGACGTGCTGGCGCAGGATACCTTGGCCGCCTTCATGGCCGAAGGGCACTTGGTGCGTCACGTTCGGCATATGCGCAAGGTGTATGCGGCGCGGCGCGACGTCTTGCTGGCGGCCTTGCAGCGGCACGGCAAACACCATATGCGGGTGTGGGCATCGGATGCGGGGCTGCATCTGGCGGCGAAGCTGCATGCGCCGACCGATGTCACGGCCTTGCTGAGGCGCGCCGCGGCAAGCGGGATCAATCTTGAGTGCCTGAGCGCTTATGCGATGGCTGGCGCCGCCGAGGAGGGCCTGGCATTCGGCTTCGGCATGATCGAGGTGGAGCGGATGGATGAAGGCATAGCCAGGCTGATGAGGGCGATTGCGTAGCTAAAGGTCGCCGGAAAGCCGAGCGGCGGTCTTGACCCCACTCGATGGCCGCGGAAGCTCACGACTCGACGCCCACGCGCACCCAATCCAGATAGGCAGCGTGACCCTGTTCGACCGATACCGCGATCAACTCGGGCAACTCGTAGGGATGCAATGCCAGCACCCGTTCCTTCAAGGCTTCGAAGCGCGAGGCGGTGGTCTTGATCAGCAGCAGTTCCTCGGTATCTGTGATCACTTCGCCTTGCCAGCGATAGGTGGAGTGGATGCCGGGGATGCGGTTTACGCAGGCGGCCAGCCGCTCGTTTACCAGCGCATCGGCCAAATGCCGTGCGCTTTCGGCGTTGGGGCAGGTGCAGTAGCACAGCAGCACGGGATCGGTGGCAGTCATGGCGGGTGTGCTCAGGCAGATGGTTCGTTGCGCGACATCAGTCCGTAGTTGCCGAATTTTTCCAGCACCTGGGCCACCTCCGTGCCGTTAAGCAGGGCCGGCGTGCCGACCTGCAGCGCCAGCGCGTACTGCCGTGCCAAGGTCTCCACTTCCACCGCGCGCCACATGGCCTGCTCGAGGGTGGCGCCCACCGCGATCATGCCGTGGTTCGCCAGCAGGCAGGCCAGGCGCCCGTCCAGCGCCTGTACGACGGCATCGGAGAGTTCCTGCGTGCCGTAGGTGTAGTAAGCCGCGCAGCGAATCGAGTCGCCGCCGCTCACCGCAATCATGTAATGCGCCGCTGGGATGTCCATGCGGCACATCGCCAGCGCGGTGGCATAGGGTGGATGCGCATGCACCACTGCATGCACGTCCGGGCGCGCCGCATAGATGTCGCGATGAAAACGCCATTCACTGGACGGCCGCAGCCCAGGCGCATGGCTGCCATCGATCGCCACCTGCACCACGCCATCGGGGGTGATTTCCTCGTACGGCGTGCCGCTGGGGGTGATCAGGAAACCCTCGCCGTGGCGCACGCTCAGGTTGCCGGAGGTGCCCTGGCTCAGGCCCGAAGGCATCAGCTTCAAGCCGTAGGCGACGATCTGTTCGCGTAATGTCTGGTTCCTGCTCACTGCCTGGATGCCCGTCTGCGGATGTGGGAACGGGGCATCGTCAGCATTTTTGCCTGCGGTGTCGATCCCGAATTTCCAAACCGCGTCGTTTCGTCGCCGGGCCTTGAAAGCCCCTCCATTTCCCCCAATAACGCTGGCACGACCCGTCCGGCCCCTCTTGCAGGGGTTTTTCTGGCGAC
>NZ_DATJMN010000060.1:0-11654 GCF_035508675.1 Dyella sp. | reverse complement strand
CAGTGTGCCTTGCGGGCCCTTCAGCACTTCGATGCGGTCGATGTCGTTGAAGGCCAGCAAGGCGCCGCCGGAACGTGCGGCGTAGACGCCATCGATATACACGCCCACCGCCGATTCGGTGCCGATGCCGAAGTCGCTGGTGCTGATGCCGCGCAGCGAATAGTTGGGCTGCGTCGGCTGGCTGCCGTCCACCACCAGTCCGGGCACGAACAGCGAGATCTTGCTGAGATCCGTAGCAGCTTGAGTATCGATCTGCTTGGCGGTGAGGATCTGCAGGGCGATCGGCACCTGCTCCATCTGCTGCGTACGGCTTTGCGCCGTCACGGTGATATTACCCAGCTGCTGGGCTTTGCCGGTGTCCGCTGCCGGCCGGCCGGTGGCGGCTTTTTTTGCCGGCGCAGCGCTGCCGGTCGTTTGCCCGGCCTCATCGGCCATGGCGGGCGCTGCTGCAAACAACCAGAGCGCCGCACTGCCGTAAAGCACATGGCGCAGACAGACGGACAACACGGATGGACGCATCTTCATGTCTTTCCCCTCGCATCGTGGCATCGCCGGCACCGCGCGATGCTTCTTGTCTATTTGACGTTCCCCTCATTCGACAAAGCCCTGCCTGCCCTCTGTCTGGAAAGCACACCGAGCTTCACCCCTCCCACTGCCATCACTACACACAACGAAAAAACCGCCGCCAACAGCGGCACATGCCGCACGTCGTTGCCGTGCACCGTCAGCGACGTCACCAAGGGCCCAAAGCCGCTACCGACCAGCTGCGCCGGCGGCACCAGCATGGCAATGCGCCCGCGCGGATCGATATCGAACGCCAGCCGGATATGGAACGGCATCTGGAACAGCCACAGAAAGCCGAATACCGCGCACAACACGGCAAACACCCAGGCGCCGTGTCCTGGCTGCCGGTACATCGCGATGCCGACGACGACGAACGCCACTGCGCTGACGATCAACGCCCGCGATGTTTTTCCGCTGCGCACGCTTATGGACGCCACGCTGCCACCCACGATCTGCATGAGCAGCACGAGCGAAGCGAGCACGTCGATCGATAGGCCCACACCGGCGGCGTTCACCACCGGCTCCAGATAAGCCCATAGCGCGCCGACGGCACTCATGTGCAGAAACGGCACCAGCAGCGAGAAGAATCCGGTCCACGACACCACCGAGGGGTGAATCGCTTCCGTATGCTCGCCCAGCCGTGCCGGAAGGCGCGCAGCGATCAGCAGCGGCAGCAGACACAGTACCGCCAGCAGCACGAACGGTTCGCCCCAACCCAACCAGGCGATGGATACTTTGGCCAGCAACAACGCAGCCGCCGCTTGCACGCAGGTCTGCGCAGTAAGGAAAACGCCGGCCAGCCGATCCGGTTGCGGCGCGCGCACGATGATCATCGTCGCGATCCAGAACAGGCAGGCTTCGGCCAGACCTGCCACCACGCGCCATGCCAAACACATCGCATCGCCATGTGCAGTCAGTGTCAGCAGGTCGATGGCGATCAACAGCACACTCGCCACCACGGCCACCGTGCGGAGGCGATGCAGCGGCAGCCACTTCTCGGCCAGGATGGTGCCGATGCCGAGCGCAAAGATTTCGCCCATGGCGACCAAGCCGACGCCTTGCAGTGAAATACGCCGCTGGTCGATCAACGCTCCCAGCAATGCCGGCTGCAAGCCGAGCACCAACAGCGCCACGCAACCCACGGCCAATGCGGCAATGGTTTCGGACGCCTTGAAGTGCACCGACACGGATGTGCTCATGGTTGTCTTCCGCACTGGCGTGGCTGGTATCGCGACATGGCTTCCCTCAGTAACCCGTCACTTCTTGCGGCAACAATCCTTGTGCAAAACGTTGCGCGGCGCGCTGTTGGTCCCTCTTCAAGCGGCCGTTGGCAATGCGGCACACCCACCACGGCAGCGTATGCAGCCGCATGCCGGTCGCCGCGGCAAGCACGTATGCCTTGGCGCATTTCTCCAGTAGCTCCGCGTTGAGCACGAGGCGATGCACGGTGGTGCCGAATACGCAGACGTCATGCTCGCCCACCCGAACGTTGCCGCCGCTCGCGAGCCGCATGGACGCCAGCGTGGCACCCAGATGCCGCGCCTGCTCGTCGAACAGTTGCGGCAGATCACCACCGAAGCTGCCGAGCATGCGCCCGAAAACGCCACCGCCCTGTGCGATGGCGCCCACGTCGGCACGCGCGGCGTAGACGGCGACGTGCTCCGCGTATCCGTCACTCGACGGTCTGGATAACGGCACACGCGCCAGCTCTGCACCGGGCCTGGCGATCAGCATGTCGCCGGTACCGGGCAGGAGCATGGAAACATGGCCGTCCGCGCCGAGCAGTTGCTTCTCGTGCAGGCGGCGCGTGGCATCGATGAGAAGATTCTCCGGCGACATGGGCATCACACCAGCTTCAGCACGTCTTCAAAACGATTGAGCGCATCGTCGATCACCGCATCGGTGTCGGCGAGGCTGGTGTAGATGCGGCTGCCTGCCAGGGTGATCACCCCGTGCGCGGTATAGGCGGCGCCCATTTCCTCCATCATGTGCTTGCGCGCCTTGGCTTCGTTCTTCAGGCGTGCGAGCTTGAGCAGGTTGCTGGTATCGAGCAGCATCACGCCGGAAGTCTGCAGGTGCACGATCGAGCCCATGTTGTAAGCCACGTACGGCAGGCCGAGGCGTTCGATGATCTGCTCCAGGCCCTGGCGCAAACGGTCGCCGGCACGCCCGGCCTTTTCCGCGGCATGCGTGCGCTGCATTTCGAGCAGGGCGTAGTAGCCCGCTGCGCAAGACAGTGGATTGGCGGTGAGCGTGCCGCCGACGAACGCGCGCTTGCTGGTGGTGCCAATGCCGCCGACCAGCATCATCATGATGTCGCGCCGGCCGCCGATGCCGCCAGCCATCGGATAGCCGCCGGTAAGACATTTGCCGAGGATGGTGAGGTCCGGCTTGACGCCGAAGTGGCCTTGCGCACCCCCCAGGCCGGCGCGAAAGCCGGTGACCACTTCATCGAAGATCAGCAGCGCATGGAATTCATCGCACAACCTGCGCAACTGCGCGTTGAAGTCGCGCGTGACCGGCCGGGTGCCGCTCTCCGGGCCGAACGGTTCCACGATCACCGCCGCGGTGCCGCCACGCAGGCGGTTCCACATCAGCTTGCGGCGAATGGCGGCCAGGTCGTTCGGCAAGCTTTCCTGCGTGGTGGCGGTCGCGCCGCGCGGAATGCCGATCGCTTCCATACGGCCAGTGTTCGGCAAGCGCATGCCGTACACCATCTGATCGCTCCAGCCGTGATAGCCGCCGCCGATCTTGATCACGCGCTTCTTGCCGGTATACGCGCGCGCCAGGCGGATCGCGCCCATCACCGCTTCGGTACCGGAGCCCATCATGCGCAGCATCTCGACGCCTGGCATGCACTGGCAGACCAGCTCCGCCAGTTTCACTTCGTACTCGTGCAGCAGGCCAGTGATCGGGCCGCATTCGTTCAACAGCTGCTGCACCTGCGTGAGTACGGCCGGGTGATTGGAACCGAGCAAGGTCGGGCCGCCCGCCTGCAGAAAGTCGATATAGCGGTTGCCGTCCACGTCCGTCATGTGTGCGTCGCGCGCCTCGCGGATCGCCAGCGGAAACGGATAGTTGAACGCGAGGTTGTGCTGCACGCCGCCCGGAATCACCGCTTTCGCCCGCTCGGACAGGTGCTTGGAGCCCTGGCAGCGGGTTTCGAAGTACTCCAGCACCTTGCCCATCGCCTCGCGGCGGATCGGGCGCATCGGCTGCTTCACCAGTGCATCGAAACGCCGATATAGCGCATCGGTATCCGGCCATTGGGAAATCGCGCTACCGGCGATCACGGTGGATGCATCGTGGAGGTTCATACGGCCATGTCCCGGATCGGTTGGGCATCTAGCGTTGCCAGCAGATGCCGCAAGGCAGGTTGTTGTGGCGAGGACTGCGCTGCGCGCACGGCGATACGCGTGCGCAGGTAGTCGAGCGCTACCCGTTCGAGCGCGGAGATCGCAAGCATGGCGCGTTCCGCGCTGCTGCCGCAGCAGATGGCGCCGTGCGTGCGCAATAGATAGGCGTTGATGTCCGGCCGCAACGCCTTGGCGAGCTTGCCCGACAACCAGCTCGTACCCGATGGCGCGTAACCCACGGCGCGCACTTCGTTGCCAAGCAGGGTGCGATCTTCGGCGCGAGGCACCGGCAGCGGTTGTCCCAGCAAGCTGCACGCGCTGGCGACCGGTTGGTGCGTGTGAATGCTGGCGCGGCAATCGGTACGCATACGCAATACCTTGGCGTGCATGCCGGTTTCCACCGACGGTTTGCGCGCGCCATCGACCTTGGCCAGATCGCGCAGGCGCAGTACGCAAACGTCCTCTGCCGTCATCTGGTAATAGTCCGTGGCGGACGGCGTGACTACGATGTGCTCGTCGTCCGCCTTCAATGCCAGGTTGCCGCCGGTCGCAGCAAAGTAACCGTGATCGGCCAGCATCACACTCATCTCGACCACCTGCTGGCGCATGCCCTGGAATTTCATCGCGAACGCTCTCGGTGTTGGTTGATCTCGCGATACAGCGGGGCGAGGCGCCGATGCAATGCCTTGAACGTGCCGAAACGTTCGTCATACAGCTGGCGCATGGCCGGCCGCGGCTCGAATCGCCATTTACGCCGGCACAGGCTCGGCACATCGTCCAATGACAGCTCGCCCAAGCCGACGCCGGCGATGAACGCGGCGCCCAGCGCATTAGCCTGAATCGGTGCCATCGGCTGTTCGATCACCATGCCGGTGACGTCGGCCATGATCTGGCACCACACGTTCGATTGGGCGCCACCACCCACCACAGTCATCGGCGCACTCTTGTCGCAGCCGACGAAAGTCAGCATCGGCTCCAGCATCCAGCGCGTGTTCAAGGCGACGCCTTCGAGAAAGGCACGGATCATGTCTTCGCGCGTGTGTTCCAGCGACAGGTTGAACAGGCCCGCACGCAGGTGGCGATCATCCACCGGCGTGCGCTCGCCCTGCAGCCATGGCAGGTAGATCAACCCGCGCGCACCGGGCGGTACCCGGTCGGCGATGTGGTCGAGCAATGGGTAGACATCCGGCCGCGATTCGTCGGGCGTCAGTTCATCCGCGTGAAAAAGAATGCGATCGCGCAACATGGTGAGGTTGCTGCATGCCGCCGACTGCACGGCCATGGCGAGGTAGCGATCTTTTCTCGCGCACGGCACCGAGGCGATGAATGCGCTGAGGTTGGTACGCTTTTCCGGGACGTGCGCGCCGATCCAGGAAGAGGTGCCGAGATATAAATGCAGCTCGCGATCACGCACGGTGCCGGCGCCGATCGCCGCGGCGGAATTGTCGACCGCGCCGGCCACGACGCGGGTGGCGGGCGAAAGGCCAAGCGCTTCGGCCACAGACGGCAGCAAGGTGCCGATCACCTCGGTGGAAGGCAGCAGCTCCGGCAAGCGCGCGCGGTCGACCTGCAGCACGCGCAGCAGTCCTTGGTCGTAATGCACGCGCGCAAGATCGCGATTGTCGGTGGCCCAGGTGGTGAGCGCGGAATCGTAGGTGGCGCAGAAGCGGCCGGTCAGCCGCAGGTTCATGAAATCGAGCGGACCCAGAAACTTGTGCGTGCGGTCGAACAGCGACCGGGCGTGATCACGCAGCCATGCGATATGCCCGGCTTGATCCTTGCCAGACAGGGAGGGCGCACCGCCGGTAAGCCGTAGCCAGCGCGCCAGCTTCAGTGGCCCATAGCCTTGGATGTTCAGCCATGGATGGCGCGCACGGCGCCGAATCGCATCGGCGCCACGCATATCCAGCCAAAGCATGGCGCGCGCCAGTGCGTTCCCGTGCTCGTCCACCGGTACGGTGCATTCATGCAGCGCGGAGCAGCAAACAGCGATGACCTGTTTGCGACGCTGCACATCGGCCGCCAGCAATTCCTGCGCGGCGCCGAGAAAAGCCCGCCACCAGTCCTCGGCATCCTGCTCCACACCGTATTCGTCAACCAGGTGCAGGGCCACCGGCCGGAACGCCCAGGCCCGCACGCTGCCATCGAGCGCCACCAGCGCGCATTTGCAACCCGACGTGCCCAGGTCGACCGCCAGCACCAGACGGTCGTCCGCTGAAGACACCCCGGTTTGCCGCGCGCTCGACACTGCCCACCCCCCAAAGCTAGTTATAGCTACAATATAGTTATAGCTATAATTGACGCAAGCCCTCCCCGCCGGACCGCACAGTGCCTGCCCAAACCCGCCCTCCCCGCCGCGCGGCCAAACGCCCCAAACTCGCCCTGAGCCCCAAGGTGAAGCCCGCGCAGTCGCGTGCCGCAGAGACCTACGAGCAGTTGCTGACGGTCACGGCGCAGATACTTGCCGATGTCGGCTTCGAACTGCTCACCACCAACTTGGTGTGCGAGCGCGCGAAACTGTCGCCGCCTGCGCTGTATCGCTACTTCCCCAACAAGTACGCGCTGCTGCACGAACTGGGCTTGCGCCTGATGCAGAAACAGAATGCGCTGATTCCGCAGTGGCTGACGCCGGCCGCGTTCGGCTCGGCGAAAAAGCTTGAGGATGCGATCACCGGACTATTGCTGGAAACCTACGACGTCACACGCGAAACCGTTGGCGGCATATGGATCATGCGCGCACTGCGCGCGATACCCATGCTGCAGGATGTTCGGCTCGAATCGGCCAGTGAAGTCGCCGCGCAAGTCACTACACAACTGCGCCAGGCATTTCCGAAAGCCCCGAAGGAAGATTTGGAGCTCATCAGCCGCGTGGCCGACAGCATGTCCTACGCCGCGCTGGAAATGCTGTTCGACGATCCGTCACTGGAGGCGGCGTCGGTCATGCGTCTGGTTGCGGTGAGCCTTGCCAGCCACGTACCGCGCCTGCAAGGCAAGAAAAGCCGGTGATGCAATGCGTGGGCGCTTCACGTCGAAAGCACAGCGCTCACTGCCGCGGTGATTAGCGTGCAGCGCCCGGTATCCCGCCGCCATCAGATTGCGAAGGACGCTGCGTGGCGATGAATCCCTGTATCAACTCGGCCTTCGCCAAGATGCGCCATACCGACCGGATAAATGACGAACCTTTCCGACGATGTGGCCGCCTCATCACCAGCCGATTGGGCACGCCTTCCGGCTCGATCATGGGTCAGCCCTGCGTGAAGACTGCGGCTTGCGGAACTTCAACACGAACTTGTCCGTATGCCCTTTGATCTCCGGTGCGAAGATCGGCTTGTCGTGCGCATCCTGTGCATTGGCGAGCACGTCGCTCTGCGCTTCCAGCACGAAACCCGCCGCCTTTGCTTGAGCAATCACGATCGCCGGATCGATGCGATGCAGGGTATGCGCATCGCGCCCGCCCGAACCCGGCGCAGCCGTGTGATCGACGACGATGAAAACGCCACCGGGCTTCAACGCCTTGAACACCGCAGCATCGAGCTTGGCGGCCTGTTCCGGTCCAGTGCTGCCGTTGACGCTGAAAACACTCACCGCGCCATAGACGTCGTGGTAGTTCTGTGACGTCCACACGACATCCAGCGGCGCGCCGACATCGAGCCGATCATACGGCCGAACGATCAGGCTCGTGTTGCCGCTATAGAGAGGATCGGCAGCCAGCGCCCGGATGGATGCGAGCCTTGCGGGCGGCGCCTTGGTCGCGTAAGCCTGCGGCACAATCGCGTACACATGACCCTTGGCGCCCACCACCTTGCTGAAAATACGGGTGAAATAACCGCCACCTGGCATGACGTCGGCAACCCTGTCGCCTGGCTTGATCCCGGCAAAGTCGACCAGCGCTGCCGGCTTGCGTTCATTATCGATTTGCCGATCGGCTGCCGGGCGGGTGCTATCGGAAATCGCGCTGGTGACATAGGCCGGAACAGACGATGCCTGTGCGTGCAGGTTTGCGGTACCGAGCATGAGCAAGGCGAGCAGCGGGCATGTCTTCATACGTCGGCATAGCTCCGTAGACGTGGATTTACGAGTGCGCGTGTTTTTACCCAAAGCTAACGCCGGCCAACAGACAGCGACGGTGCACACGCAGCATTTGTCCAGAACCTGCGCAAAGACTAGCTGCTACCTTGCGCGTGTAAAGGTAGCTGGCGTTTATTTCAGACATTGCATTTTGAAATGGCGTTGCCGAGGCCAAGAATGAAATCCCAGCGTGACGAGCCGTAAGAAAGCTGGGATTTCATCCCAGCCTGCTTATTCGACAGTTACCGATTTCGCCAGATTCCTCGGCTGATCCACGTCGGTACCGCGCAACACTGCCACGTGGTAAGCCAGCAATTGCAGCGGCACGGTGAACACGGCCGGCGCGATGAAGTCGCCGCCGCCGTCGATGGTAAGCACGGCGCCGCTGGCGGGATGGCTATCGAAGTGCGCCTTGGCGTCGGCGAAGACGATCAGCTCGCCACCGCGTGCGCGTACTTCCTGCAGGTTGGATTTGAGTTTGTCGAGGAGCGGGCCGTTGGGCGCGACGGCGACGACCGGCATGTCTTCGTCGACCAGGGCGAGCGGGCCGTGTTTCAGTTCGCCGGCGGGATAGGCTTCGGCGTGGATATAGGAGATTTCCTTGAGCTTGAGCGAGCCTTCCAGGGCTACCGGATAGTGCGCGCCGCGGCCGAGGAAAAGTGCGTGGTGCCGATGCACGAAGCGTTCGGCCAGTTCGATGACCTGGGGTTCCAGCTTCAGCGCTTCGTCGAGGGCACGCGGCAGGCGCAGCAGTTGCTCGGTGAGATCGCGGTAGTGCGTTTCATCCAGGCCCTGCTGTTTGGCGAGGTGCAGAGTAAGCAACGCGAGTGCGGCGAGCTGGGTGGTGAAGGCCTTGGTGGAGGCAACGCCGATTTCGGGGCCGGCGCGGGTCATCAGCTTTAGATCCGCTTCGCGGGTGACGGAGGATTCGGGCACGTTGCAGATGGCGAGTGTGCCGAGGTAGCCGCGGCGGCGCGATTCGCGCATGGCGGCAAGCGTGTCGGCGGTTTCGCCGGATTGGGAGATGGCGACGAACAAGGTGCCCGGCGGCACGACCGTTTCGCGATAGCGGTATTCGCTGGCGACTTCCACGCTGACCGGGAGGCGCGCGTAATCTTCCAGCCAGTATTTGGCGACCAGGCCGGCGTGGTAGCTGGTGCCGCAGGCAACGATGTGCACGCCCTTTACCTGGGCCAGCAGCTCGTCGCCGCCGACGCCGAAGATGTTGGGCAACACACCGTGCGCGCCAATGCGCGCTTCGAGCGTATCGGCGACGGCGCGCGGTTGCTCGAAGATTTCCTTTTGCATGTAGTGCCGGTATTCGCCGCGTTCCACCGCGTCGGCGGAGAGTTCGCTCTCGTGGATGCCTCGCTCGACCGGCTTGCCATCCAGCGTATAGACCTGCACGCCGTCGCGGCTGATTTCGACCACGTCGTCTTCTTCGAGATAGATGATGCGGTTCGTCACCTGCACCAGCGCTTGTGCATCGGAGCCGAGGAAGTTCTCGCCGATGCCGACACCCACCAGCAACGGCGCACCGCGGCGCGCACCGACGATGCGGCCCGGTTCATCGCGGCTGATCACGGCGATGGCGTAGGCGCCTTCGAGTTCGCGTACGGTGGCGAGCACGGCTTCGCGCAGCGAAGTGCTTTTGGACAGATTCTGGTCGATGAGTGCAGCCATGACTTCCGTATCGGTTTCGGAAGTGAAGGTATAACCCTTGGCCTGCAGCTCGGTGCGCAGCGGCGCGTAGTTCTCGATGATGCCGTTATGCACCAGGGTGATGCGGCCAATGGTGTGGGGATGCGCATTGGCCTCGTTGGGGACGCCATGCGTGGCCCAGCGGGTGTGCGCAATGCCAGTGCCGCCGGGAAAGGGATGGGCAAGGTACAGCGCTTCCATCTCGCGCACCTTGCCTTTGGCGCGAACGCGGCGCACTTCGCCCCCTTCCAGCACGGCAAGGCCGGCCGAATCATAACCACGGTATTCGAGCGCCTTGAGGCCGGCGATCAACAGGGGCGCGACGTCGCGCTGAGCGGTGGCGGCAACGATTCCACACATAGACGGCGATGTTCCCTTGGCAAGGAAATGTGAAGGCGGCGACTTTGACCAGCCGGCGTTTCGACAGGCTTTCGTGCGCCAGGTTCATTCTTTGCAAAACGGTGGTGAAAACAACGTTGGCTCAGTTTGTTTTCCGCGCCCCACGGTTACGAATACGTGTTCGATGCAGCATTTGTATCGAGGCAGGTTTAGTGCACCTTGCGGCGCAGGTAGTTGAGCAGGTCGATGCGCGTGATCAGGCCCAGGAACTGCCCTTCGTCCATCACGATGGCGACGTGGCCGCGCTCGAAGACGGGCAGCAGCGCGGTGATGGGCGAGCGCACGTCGAGCATTTGCAGGTCGGTGATCATGGCGGTGGCGACGTTGTCGCGGAAACGCGCTTCGTCGGTATGCACGTGCATCAGCACATCGGATTCGTCGAGGATGCCGACCAGGCGGTGGCCGTCCATCACCGGCAGTTGCGAGATGTCGTACAGCTTCATGCGGGTGTAGGCGGTCATCAACAGCTCGTTGGGGCCGATCACGACGGTGTCGCGGCGGGAGAACGGGCGCAGCAGCAGATCGCGCAGGTCGCCGTGTTGGTCGCGTGCGATGAAGCCGTTGTCGAGCATCCAATAATCGTTGTACATCTTGGAGAGGTACTTGTTGCCGGTGTCGCACACCAGCGTCACCACGCGCTTGGGCTCGGTCTGTTCGCGGCAGTATTTGAGTGCAGCGGCCAGCAGCGTGCCGGTGGAGGAGCCGCCCAGCACGCCTTCTTTGGCCAGCAATTCGCGCGCGGCGAGGAAGCTTTCCTTGTCGGAAATGGCATAGGCTTTTTTGACGCGCGAGAAATCGCTGATGGTGGGCAGGAAATCTTCGCCGATGCCTTCCACCATCCAGCTGCCGGATTTGGTGGAGAGCACGCCTTCGTTGATGTATTGCGCGAGGATGGAGCCGACCGGATCGGCCAGCACGATCTCGGTGTTCGGCGAAGTCTTGGCGAAGTACTGCGACAAGCCGGTCATGGTGCCGGAGGAACCGCAGCCAACCACGATGGCATCCACCTTGCCATCCATCTGCTGGAGGATTTCCGGACCGGTGGTTTCGATGTGCGCGCGCGGATTGTCGGGATTGCCGAACTGGTTGATGAAGTAGGCGCCCGGCGTCTCGCGCGCGATGCGCTCGGCCATATCCTGGTAGTACTCCGGGTGCCCCTTGGCCACGTCGGAGCGGGTGAGCACCACTTCGGCGCCCATCGCCTTGAGGTTGAAGATTTTCTCGCGGCTCATCTTGTCGGGCACGACCAGCACGAGGCGATAGCCTTTGGCCTGGGCGACCAGCGCCAACCCCAGGCCGGTGTTGCCGGCGGTGCCCTCCACCAGGGTGGCGCCGGGCCTGATTTTGCCGGCCTTTTCTGCGCCTTCGATCATGGAAAGGCCGATGCGGTCCTTGATCGAGCCGCCCGGGTTGGCGCTTTCCAGTTTCAGGAACAGCTCGCAACGCCCGGTGTCCAGGCGCTGCGCGCGCACCATGGGGGTGTTTCCGATCAGTTCGAGGACGCTGGCGTTGACCGTCATGAAGGCTCCGTAGGCGGCGCTGGGATATGAGCGGCAATCATAATGG
>NZ_DATJMN010000059.1:0-3960 GCF_035508675.1 Dyella sp. | reverse complement strand
CGCACGTCATTCTTCACTGGATTCCGGCGTTCGCCGGAATGACGGGCCTGGATTCCTGGCGGCTGAAACATCCTTAAGTTCGGAGCACTGACCCTAGCCCTCCCCTACTTCGCAGGGGAGGGAACCGTTTGTCGCAATGATCCAGATACCTACTACGCTTGAGTGCAGTTTTTAGAAGTGCCCTTAAGCACGGGCTAGAACGCCATTCAGCCCCTCACCGCCGCGGCACAGGAATACGCAGCAGCCACACATCATGCGTGTGCAACGCGATCGGCTCACGCTCATGCAGCGTTACCGCCTTCCCCGTCCACACATCCTCGCCCTGCTGCGTTCCGTGCAAACCGAGCCTGGCCAGGTCGAGATGGAACGGATGCGTTCCTGCATAACGCGTACCGCCGACATTGAATACCGCCACCGCCAGCGCGCCACCTTGCAACGGGCGTGTCCACACCTCCGTTTCGCCATCGGCATACGCACGGGTGGCCTGCTTGCCGAGCGGGTCCTGGTCGATCGCGATCACCTCGCGGCGGGTGAGAATGTCGCGTACCGCCGGTGACATGTGCGGCAGATCGTTGCCGGCCAGCAGCGGCGCGGCGAGCATCGCCCACCAACTGAAGTGCGCGCGGTTTTCCGCTGCCGTGAGCTGACCGTTGCCGACTTCCAGCATGTCCGGATCGTTCCAGTGGCCGGGGCCTGCATACGCCGCCAACCCCGCCTGCATCGAAGCGAGCGTGTAGATGCGATCCCAGTCAGCGGAAATATCGCCGGTGGTGCGCCACAGATTACCGCCGACGCGCGGCGCAGCCGCCCATTCCCACACCGCGTCCATGCCGTACTGGCACAAGGAATAAACGATGGGGCGATGTGTGGCGTTCAAGGCAGTGCGCATGGTTTCGTAAGCGCCTTCCATCAGCCGCATCTGCGCTTGCGCATCGTTCGGCGCTTTCTCCTTCATCACGTCCAAATAACTGCACAGGTCGTACTTGAGATAATCCACGCCCCATGCCGCATAGGTCTGCGCATCCTGCTGCTCGTGACCGAGCGAGCCGGTGTAGCCGGCGCAGGTCTTGGGTCCCGGTGAGCTGTAGATGCCCAGCTTGAGTCCCCTGGCATGCACGTAATCGGCCAACGCCTTCATGTTGGGGAAACGAGCATTGGGATGAATCACGCCCTTGGCGTCGCGCTCACCTTGCCAACCATCGTCGATGTTCACATAGATATAACCCGCATCGCGCATGCCGCTGCTGACCATGGCATCGGCCGCTTCGCGCACGTCGGCGTCGGTGACTTTCTCGGCAAAAAAATTCCAGCTGTTCCAGCCCATCGGCGGCGTTTTCGCCACCGGCGTTTCAGCGCGCACGCTGGTGACCAGCAAGGCAAGTACTGCGACAGCAACACACGGAAAGCGCATGGATGACCTCGTTGTTATCAGGGATGAATCGCATCGGCCAGAGCGAAGGCACGAACCTACCGCGCGCCAGATATTCGAGTTTGCCGTGCGTCAACGCAAGCATTTTTCGCCTGTTTTTCAAGCTTTTTCGCGCAAGCGGCGCGATTGTGCAGACTTGCGCATCCCTCTTCGAGATTTCTGATCAAGACCGGCCCGGTGCGCTTGGCCAATGATGCTCCGTCGTCGCGATGCACATGGACGTACATCGCGGCGCACATATCCACTCAACACCACGACGCGTCATTGAAATGCGTCGGCAGACCACACGAAGGGGAGCACAACATGTCGAAACATCCGATCGCCGTGGCGGTCATGGCCGCGCTGTCGCTGATGATGGCGGCCACCCTGCAGGCGCAGGCAACGGCAGCATCCCAGGACGGTACTTCGCAGCAAGACAATGGACAAACCTCCGGCAGCCCCCAGCCAGCGCAAGCCAAGCATCTGGATACGGTGATCGTCAGCGGATCGTTGATCAACAACGCGCAAATCCAGACCGCCACGCCTACCTACACCATTACCGCACAGGACATGCAGGCACGCGGTTTCAACAGCGTGGCAGACGTGCTGCAGAACTCGGTATTTGCCACCGGCACCGTGCCCGGTTCGCAGACACCTGGATTCAACCAGGGCTCGCAGACCTTCAGTTTCTACGGCCTG
The DNA here is from genome assembly GCF_035508675.1 of Dyella sp. Lineage (GTDB taxonomy): Bacteria > Pseudomonadota > Gammaproteobacteria > Xanthomonadales > Rhodanobacteraceae > Dyella_B. The sequence goes on along the minus strand of NZ_DATJMN010000059.1, from coordinate 1,853 downwards.
AATCCGGAGTACACGCTGACCTTGCTGGATGGCAAGCCGATCTCGCAGTTCGGCCAGCTTTACGGCGGCGTCAGCGACTTCACCAATGTCGGCAACATCCCGATGAGCATCGTCGACCACATCGACATCCTGCCCGGTGGCGGCTCGTCGATCTATGGCTCGCAGGCGATTTCCGGCGTGGTCAACATCGTCACCAAGCAGCATATGGACGGCGCCGAGGTCAGCGTGCGCACCGGCAATTACAGCCTGGGCGGCGGCGCCAATCAGCGCATGTCGATCGCCTTCGGGCACCGGTTCGGCAAGCTGGATGTAACCGGCACCTTCGAGTTCTTCAATCAATCGCCGGCCTGGTATTACCAGCGCGATCTCACCACGGCGGCACCGCGGCCGATCATTGTGGCGGCGATGTGGGATTACGGCACGGGCCTGGGCAGCCCCTTGCAGGGGTTTGTGCCGCCGCCCAATGGATGCGGCGCGTTGAGCAACCTGTTCGCCGGCACGACCACCCAGGTGTACCGCGCACCGTATACCGGCAGCTTCTGCGGTTCGCCCAAGACCTACAGCTACGGCACCTTCATCAACCAGTCCCGCAGCTACAGCAGCATGCTGAAACTGCGCTACGACCTCAACGACTATGTGCGCCTGTACGGCGACGTGCTGGCGAGCTGGCAACAGCAGAAATTCACCGCAGGCATCGCCTATAACTGGTGGGGTCCGGCCGATCTTCCGGGCGGCATGATCGAAGATGCCAGCACGCACCAGGTGCTGTATCCCGAACGCTTCTTTGCCCCGGAGGAAGTCGGCGACAACAACTACGACGGCTTGCTGCGCCAGGACGACCTGATGTACCAGGCCGACCTTGGCGCCAACGGCACGTTCGGCGATTCGAACTGGGACTGGGATGTGTACTTCCTGCGTTCCGGCGAACGCACCACCGATCTCAGCCCCTTGCATCCGGCCGCGGCGGTGGACGGCTTTTTCGAGTCGATCCTCGGACCGGTCGTCGGTGTCGATCCCAACACCGGCTACAACATGTACCACCCCAATTACTCGGCGTTTTTCTCGCCCATCACGCCGGCGCAATACAACAGCTTCACCATCAACGTGAATGCGCTGTACAACACCTGGATCAACAACCTGCGCGGCACCGTCAGCAACGACCACCTGTTTCACCTGCCGGGCGGCGACGCCGGCTTTGCGTGGCTGGTGGAGGGCGGCAACCAGGCCTGGTACAACCCGGTCAATCCGCTGGTGGCCAACGGATTGCTATGGGGCAACACCGGCGTATCCGGCGGCGGCCAGCGCGACCACTATGCCTCTGCATTCCAATTGAACCTGCCGGTGCTCTCGCAGTTCACGGTTGATCTTTCCGGACGCACCGATCGCTACACGGTGCAGAACGGTTCCCCCAACACCAAGTTCACTTACAAGATCGGCCTGGAATACCGCCCGTTCGATACCTTGCTGGTGCGCGGCAACTACGCCACCGGGTTTATCGCGCCGGACATGTCGTCGATTTTCCTTGGCCCTTCCGGGCAGTACAACAGCGTCACCGACTACTACCTGTGCGCCACGCAAGGCGGCAACCAGAACTGCACCGCCAACTACACCGAGGGCGTCAAGATCAACGTGCAACCCAACAAAAAGCTGCAACCCACCAATTCGGCCAGCTGGACCTTCGGCACCGTGTGGGCACCGCTGCGCAACCTCAGCCTGAGCGCGGATTTCCTGCATATTGCCATCAACAACGAAATCCAGTTGCAAAGCTCGGACATGCTGATGCGGCAGGAAGCGCAATGCCGGCTGGGCCAGCTGCCGTCCGATTCGGCCGTGTGCCAGAACGCGTATGCGCA
>NZ_DATJMN010000058.1:0-39201 GCF_035508675.1 Dyella sp. | reverse complement strand
TTCGCTGATCGCCGCCCAAAAGCTGCAACCCAAGGGCAACCTGCTCGACAGGAATCGTTGGGCACAGCAGACCGCCCCGATCGCCTACGTGAAAGATCCCACCGCCCTGCTCCCCGCCAAGCAGGACTCGGGCCAGGGCATCAGCACCTACCTGCTGATGCGCGAACGCGTGCGCGTGCTGTCCGACGATGCCTATCGCATGAGCACCTATTACGCCGGCCTGCTCGCCCGGCAGGACGGCCGTTACAACACGCCGGAGAATCACTATGGCTACGCCCTGGCGCTGACGCGCAGCGGCCAGGGCGCCAAGGCGGTGGCCCAGTTGCAGCCGCTGCTGGCCGCCTATCCGGGCAACCTCACGCTACGTCTGGCCATGGCCGACGCGCGCCTGCAAGCCGGCGAACGCGCGGCAGCGTTAGGCATCTACGCCGCGCTCAACACCGAATCCCCGCGCAACAAGGCTATCGGCCTGGCCTATGCCAATGCGCTCACCTTCGGCGGCAGCAAGGAACAGGCCGCCCAGGCGGTCGAACTGCTGCGCCCGATGCTGGAAGACACGGACGAACCGAGCTTGTTCACGGCCTATGGCCGCGCTGCCGAACGAGCCGGTGACAAGGTGCGTGCCGGCGAGGCCTACGCGCAGGCCAGTTACCTGTCCGGGCGCCCGTTCGACGCCATGGAGCAGCTAAAGACCCTGCTCAAGCGCAACGACCTGGACTACTACGCCCGCGCCCGCATCCAGGCGCATATCGCCGAACTCACCCCGCTGGTGCTGGAACTGCGCAAGCGGCGGATTTCCACCGATGACAACCCTGACGGCAATGACCAGTCGCAGCAACAATTTGGCACCGGCTGCGCAGGACGGCTTTGCTTCGGCCTGGATGCCAACCGCTGACGTCATCAAGCCCTGTTTTCACCCAACCCACGCAAAAGTTCCCGTTCAACCACGCTCCAAGCCACTGTTTTCATACGGTGTCATCGGCACGTAACATTGCACCGCTGCAATAATTGCGTCATAGGCCACCCCTCCGGACCTTAGCGTGCACAAACGCATCCTGATTGTTGAAGACGAAGCTTCCATCCGCGACATGGTCGCCTTCGCCCTGCGCAAGGCCGGCATGGACACCTCGCAAGCCGCCGATGCCCGCACCGCCCAGATGTCCATTGCCGAACAGGTACCGGATCTGATCCTGCTCGACTGGATGCTGCCAGGCACCAGCGGCCTGGATCTGGCGCGCCGCCTGCGCAAGGAAGAGCTCAGCCGCGAGATCCCGATCATCATGCTCACCGCGCGCGGCGAGGAGATGGATCGCGTCAACGGCTTGGAGGCCGGCGTGGACGACTACGTGGTCAAGCCCTTTTCCACCCGCGAGCTGATCGCCCGCATCAAGGCCGTGCTGCGGCGCAGCCAGGGCGACGACGGCTCGGGCATGGTGGAACTGGGCAGGCTGCGTATCGACGGTCCGGCGCATCGCGTGTTCGCCGGCGAAGAACCGGTACCGATCGGCCCCACCGAATATCGCCTGCTGTATTTCTTCATGACCCATCCGGAACGCGTCTATTCGCGCGCGCAACTGCTCGACCATGTGTGGGGCGGCAGCGTGTACGTGGAGGAGCGCACCGTGGACGTGCACATCCGCCGCCTGCGCAAGACGCTTGAGCCGTGGAAGCTCGAGGACATGGTGCAAACCGTGAGAGGCGCGGGCTATCGCTTCTCGGCGAGCCCTTGAGGCAAAAGCCCTGATGAAAAACCCGGTCGAAAGCGCCTGGAAACGTCCCCTCGCGCTGACCGGGGGGCTGGTCGTGGGCGCTTTGGGCGGCTGGCTGGCCAACGGCCATGTGGCAACTGGTGTGGCGCTTGTCGCGGTCGCAGAAATTGTCTTGCTGCTGACGCATTTGCGTCACATTGCTAAGCCCATCATGAGCTTATCCTCCATTCCCCCGGATGGCCCATCCGACCCGTCCCGGCATGACCGATTCATGATGCGCTCCCGACGCCTAGCCGCCAATTTGCATGATCTACGCCGTGCCGCAGGCAACCTGCCGGACGCCATCGTGCTGCTCGACCAGGACCAACACGTACGCTGGTTCAACCACGCCGCCGAAAGCCTGCTCGGCCTGCGCCGCCCGCAAGATCGCGGCGTGGTGCTGAAGGAACGCCTGCACAACTCCGAACTTGCCAGCTGGCTGGAAGAAACCTCGCCCGAACCGCTCAACGACGTGAGCGCCCCCGGCGCACCCAGCCGCCACATCAACGTGACCCTGCTGCCCTTCGGCACGCGCCAACGGCTGCTGCTGGCCCGCGACATCAGTCACATGTCGCGGCTGGAACAGATCCGCCGCGATTTCGTGGCCAACGTATCGCACGAACTGCGCACGCCGCTCACCGTGATCCACGGCTATCTGGAACTGCTCGATCCGGAAGACGTGCCGCACCTGGCGCCCGTGCTCAACGAAATGCGCGCGCAGTCCAAACGCATGGGCCAGATCGTGGAAGATCTGCTCACCCTGTCGCGCCTTGAAACGCAGGACCATGTCAGCGAAGAGCGCGTGCCGATGGCGCCGCTGCTGGCCACGCTGCGCAAGGAAGCCGAGGCACTGAGCCAGGGCCGCCACAGCATCACCGTGGAAAACATGGCGGCCATCGATCTGCTCGGCTCGCCCAAGGACCTGCACAGCGCGCTGTCCAACCTGGTCAGCAATGCGGTGCGCTACACACCGACCGGCGGACGCATCACCATTCGCTGGGAACGCACCGCGGAAGGCGCCAATTATTCGGTCACCGATACCGGCTACGGCATTCCCGCCGACCACTTGTCGCGCCTCACCGAGCGCTTCTACCGCGTCTCCTCCAGCCGTTCGCGCGACAGTGGCGGTACCGGCCTGGGCCTGTCGATCGTCAAGCATGTGCTTGGTCTGCATCAGGCGCGGCTGGATATCCGCAGCACGCCGGGCCAGGGCTCCACCTTTACCTGCTGCTTTGGGCGCGAGCGCCTGATGTCGCCGGAGACGCACGAATCCACGTAAGGTGAGTGCATGGCCAAGTTGGGGGTCGGCTATGCCTCATCCCAACCTGCGCGCATTACAGAACGTTGAACGTCTTCTTACAAACGCATAGGCGTGATACCTATTCATGAGTAAGAATGGATGAATGCCGCGTCGCCAAGCCAACCAAGCCGTCGTCAACCACGAAACCTCCCAGCCCGAGCTGCTCCTCAGCCGCGAGCTGGCCACGCTCGAATTCAATTTCCGGGTGCTGGCGCAAGCGCGCGATATCCGCATGCCGTTGCTGGAACGCCTGCGCTATCTCAGCATCGTCGCCAACAACCTCGACGAATTCTTCGAAGTGCGCGTGGCGATGCTCAAGCATCACCACCAGTTCGGCTCGGCCGCGCCCGGACCTGACGGCATCCCGTCCGGCGAATTGCTGGCGCGCATCCGCGAGCGCGTGCTCGACCTGGTCAGCGCGCAATACACCACCTGGCAGGACGAACTGGGCCCCGCGCTCGCTGCCGAGAACATCCACTTCCTCACACGCTCGCAGTGGACCACGCGCCAGCGCCGGTGGCTGCATGGTTATTTCGAAAACGAAGTGCTGCCGGTGCTGTCGCCGCTGGGGCTGGATCCGGCGCATCCGTTCCCGCGCATCCTCAACAAGACCCTGAACATTGCGGTGGTGCTGCAAGGCCGTGATGCCTTCGGCCACGAAGGTCATCTGGCGCTGGTGCGCGCACCGCGTTCGCTGCCGCGCATCATCCGCATTCCCAACGAGGTATGCGGCCCCGGCGATCACTATGTATTCCTGGCCGAGCTGCTACAGGCCTTCGTCGACATGATGTTCCCCGGCTTCAAGGTCGCCGGCTCCTACCAGTTCCGCGTCACCCGCAACAGCGAGCTGATCGTGGAAGAGGAAGAAGTCGACAACCTCGCGCGAGCGCTGGCCGAAGAACTGCACGGCCGCGGCTACGCGCGCCCGGTACGCCTGGAGATCGGCGCCGATTGTCCGCAGTCGATCGTATCGATGCTGATCGGCAACTTCGAACTCGAGGAAAGCGACGTCTACCGCTGCAACGGCCCGGTCAACATCATCCGCGCCGGGCTGGTCTATGACGAACTCGATCATCCCGCGCTGAAATTCCCGCGCTTCACCTCCGCCCTGCCGGTGGCGTTGAGCGGCGGGCGGAAAATATTCGAAGTACTCGCCCAGCGCGACATCCTGCTGCATCACCCGTACGAATCCTTCAACGCCGTGGTCGATCTGCTGCGCGAAGCCGTGCAGGATCCCGATGTGCTGGCGATCAAGCAGACGCTCTATCGCGCCGGCAAGGACACGCCGCTGGTGGACCTGCTGATCGAGGCTGCGCGCAACGGCAAGGACGTCACCGTGGTGATCGAACTGCGCGCGCGTTTCGATGAGGAAGCCAACATCCGTTTCGCCACGCGCCTGCAGGAAGCCGGCGTGCAGGTGGTCTACGGCGTCGTGGGCTTCAAGACGCACGCCAAGATGATGTTGATCGTGCGGCGCGAGAACGGCCATCTGCGCCGCTACGTGCATCTGTCCACCGGCAATTACCACCAGGCCAACAGCCGGCTCTATACCGACATCGGCCTGATGACGGCCAATCCGGAATTCGGCGACGACCTGCACAAGATTTTTCAGCAGCTCTCGGGCCTCGGGCCGATGATCAAGCTCAAGTGCCTGCTGCATTCGCCGTTCACGCTGTACAAGAGCGTAATGGAGAAAATCGAGCGCGAAGCCGCGCATGCACGCCACGGCAAGCCGGCGCGCATCGTCGCCAAGCTCAACGCCATGAACGAACCGCACGTGATCGAAGCGCTCTACGCGGCAGCGCAAGCGGGCGTGGAAATCGACCTGATCGTGCGCGGCGCCTGCACCTTGCGCCCTGGTTTGCCGGGCATTTCCGAGCGCATCCGCGTACGCTCGATCGTGGGACGCTTCCTGGAACACAGCCGCGTGTACTGGTTTGCCAACGACGGTCAAGCGGAACTTTACTGCGCCAGCGCCGATTGGATGGAACGCAACCTGATGCGGCGCATCGAGGTGGCCTTTCCCATTCTCGACCCGCAGCTTGCCACGCGTGTGTATGAAGAAACGCTGGCCAACTATCTGGCCGACAACACACAAGCATGGCTGCTGGCTAGCGACGGACGCTACACGCGCGCGACGCCGGGTGGGGACAAGCCGCATTCGGCGCAGGATGCGTTGCTGGCCAAGCTATGCAGCGCGGCGGCGGCTGCGCCGGTTCGCGCATCGCTTCCCACCACGTTGCGTGAAGAAGGCTAGCAAGGCAGGGATGAAAGCCCAGCACATCAGGTTGATGCCCGACCGATACATGCGAGAATCGCCCGCAGTACCAACAGGAGCCCTGCGTGAGCCTCGGTGACCAGATGCAGATCAAGGACGGCGAGCTGATGGCCGCCGTCGACATCGGCTCAAACAGCTTTCACATGGTGGTGGCACGCATGGAGCATGGCGAACCGCGGGTGATCGATCGCCTGCGCGAAACCGTGCGCATGGCGGCCGGCCTGCGTGCCGACGGCACCCTGGATGCCGAGCACCGCGCCCGCGCGCTCAATTGCCTTGCCCGTTTCGGCCAACGCATCGCCGGCATTCCCACCGCGCGCGTGCGCGCGGTCGCCACCAACACGGTGCGCCGCCTCGCTTCGCCGCAAGCCTTCCTCACCGCCGCGGAGGCCGCGCTCGGGCACCCGGTGGAAGTGGTGTCCGGCCGCGAAGAAGGCCGCCTGATCTTCCTGGGCGTATCGCATGACCTGCCCACCTCGCGCGAACCGCGGCTGGTGATCGACATCGGCGGCGGCAGCACCGAATTCATCATCGGCCGCGGCCTTGCCCCGCTGCACACCGAAAGCGTGCAAGTAGGCTGCATCGCCACCACGCAGCGCTTTTTCCCCGGCGGTAAGCTCACGCGCAAGCGTTGGCAACGGGCGCGCGGCGAAATCGGCGTGCTGCTGCAACAGTTCTCGGAGGAATACCTGGAAGCCGGCTGGTCCGACGCCTTCGGCTCCTCCGGCAGCGCCAAGGCGATCGGCGCGGTGGTGCAAGCCATGAAGCTTTCCGATCATGGCGTCACCCCCACCTCGCTCGCTGCGTTGCGCGATGCGTTGCTGGAGCAGGGGCAGATCGGCACGCTCAAGCTGCCGGGCCTGTCGGACGAGCGTGCACCCGTGTTTGCCGGCGCCGCGGTGATTTTTGAAGCGGCCTTCGCCGCGCTCGGCATCGAACGCCTGCAAGTATGCGAGAGTTCGATGCGCGAAGGCTTGCTGTGGGACCTGATCGGCCGCGCCGGCGGCACCGACCCGCGCACCGCCAGCATCGATGCGCTGGCCAACCGCTACGGCGTGGACCGCGCACAGGCGCGGCGCGTGGAATCCACCGCGCTGATGCTGTTCGACCAGGTCAGCGCCAGTTGGAAACTGGACGGCGAAGCGCGCGAGTGGCTGTCGTGGGTGGCGCGCGTGCATGAAATCGGCCTGGCCATCGCGCACAGCCAGTACCATCAGCACGGCGCCTATATCCTGCGCAATGCCGACCTCGCCGGCTTCTCCAAGCAGGAACAGCATCTGCTCGCCACGATAGTGCAAGCGCACCGGCGCAAGCCAGACAAGGCCAGCTTTTCCACCCTGCCGCAACGCTACCGCCAGCTCGCCCGGTACATCACTGCCCTGCTGCGTGTAGCGGTACTGTTCCGCCGTGCGCGGCGCCCGGAATCGCTGCCGCCGCTGCGCCTCGCCGCTACCACCCAGCGCCTTGGACTGAGCCTGCCATCGGCATGGCTGGAGCAACATCCGCTCACCCAGGCCGACTTGGAGCAGGAAATCACGCCGATGGCGGAGCTGGGGTTGACGCTGTCGATCAGCGCGGCGTGATCCCATGCACGCGCTCCCTTGCCTACCGTGAAAAGCTAGCTGATGCCAGTCGTGCAGGCTGGGATGAAAACCCAGCATCGCCATTCCGCAAGGCCGGGATTTCATCCCGGGCCGCCCACCCGCGTATCATGCACGGATATTTCAGCCGTACCTCCCCTAATCATGCCCAAGTACCTGCTGACTGCCCTCTTCCTGCTTGCTGCCCCGCTCGCCGTTGCGCAGACCTCCAAGCCAACCGCCAAAGCCGCCGCCACGCCCTCCGCACCGGCACCAGCGGCCGACAATCCCGAGGTGACGATGCATACCTCCCAAGGTGACATCACACTGGAGCTCTACGCGGACAAATCACCCAAGAGCGTGGCGAACTTCCTGCGTTACGTGCACGAAGGGTTTTACGCCGGCACCGTGTTCCACCGCGTGATTCCCGGCTACCTGATTCAAGGCGGCCTCTACACGGCCGAGCTGCAACCCCGTCGCACGCATTCGCCGGTACCCAGCGAAGCGGAGAATGGCCTGTCCAACCTGCGCGGCACGATTGCCGTCGCACGCGGCGCCGATCCCAACTCAGGCACGTCACAATTCTTCATCAATCTGGTGGATGACCGCCGCCTCGATTACGTCGGCAACCAGAGCGGACTTACCTGGGGCTACACGGTATTCGGCAAGGTGATCAAAGGCATGGACGTGGTGGACAAGATCGCCGCGCTGCCGACGCATGCGCAAGGACCTTTCGCCGCCGACGTGCCCACGCCGCTGGTGACGATCGAAAGCGTCAACGTGATCGGCGAGGAAGCACCCGCCGCGCCCAGCACCACCGCCAAACCGGCTCCCGCTGTCGCACCACGCAAGTCGAAATGAGCACGCTGTTCATTTCCGACCTGCATCTGGACGACAGCCGCCCGCACATCACCGCACTGTTCGAGCACTACCTCGTCAGTGACGAGGTGCGGCGCGCCGATGCGCTATACATCCTGGGCGACCTGGTCGAAGCATGGGTGGGCGACGACGACGATGCCGAATTGCCCCGGCGCATCGCTCGCGCCACCAGCGCCGTGCGCGATGCCGGCGTGCCGGTGTACTTCATCGTCGGCAACCGCGACTTCCTGCTCGGCGAGGCCTTCGCGACACGCGCCGGCTTTACACTGGTCGAAGACGGCGCAGTACACGATCTGTACGGCACGCCCACGCTGCTGATGCATGGCGACGTGCTGTGCACGGACGATGTCGCCTATCAACAGCTACGCCGCCAGTTGCGCTCGCCGGAATGGAAAGCACAGGTGCTGGCCATGCCGCTGGATGCACGCCGTGCCCTGGCCGCCAAGGCACGCGCCGAAAGCCGCAACTACACCAGCGGCGCCGACGAAACGCTGATGGACGTCAACGCCGACGCGGTGGCCCACGCCATGCGCCATGCCGGCGTAACGCATCTGATCCACGGCCACACGCACCGCCCCGCGATCCATCATTTTGAATTGGACGGCCAGACGGCCGAACGCATCGTACTGGGCGACTGGTACGACCAGGGCTCCGTGTTGTACGTGACACCGGACGAACGCACCCTGCGCGGCCTGCCTGCATAAAGCCGTAAAACCGATCTACAAAATCGGCAACCTATACCCGTTTTCGGAAAAAGTGGCTTTTTCTCCCCGAATCAAGGGGAAATAGGCTGTTTTCGTCCACGCCGGCTTCACCTATGTGTATGCAGCATCAAATTGCCCGACCCCACTCATGTCGGCGTATTCACGCTTGTTCAGGGCCTCAGGTTGCACACGATACCGGCATGCATGAGCCGGTCGGGGGATAGTTGTTTGCATTTCACCGGGCGCACCCGGCCGGCGCAACGCCATGGCTGGAGCGCACGCATTCAAGGAGCGGCCAGTTATGCGAAACAAATCTTCGGGCAACATTTTCAAGCAGACCCTTTTGGCAAACCTGATCGCGGCATCCGTTTTGTCATTGGCGGCGTGCAGCGGATCAGGCGGCGTCCATCATTCATCGGGAGGACTCGCTGTAGGCCCTTCCAGTAGCGGCTCCAGCAGCACGGGATCCGGCGGCTCCGGCTCGGATGGTGCGGGTTCGGGCACGTCCGGGAGCAGCGGCAACAGTGGTAGTGGTGGCGGCAGCGGCAGTGGTGGCGGCAGCGGCAGTGGCGGCAGCAGCGGCAGTGGCGGCGGCGGCGGTGTCACCGGTACAGGTGGAAATGGTGGCGGCGATAGCGGCGGATCACCGAGCCCAACTCCGACTCCGACACCAACGCCCACTCCGACACCGACACCAACTCCAACCCCAACGCCCACACCAACCCCGCAACCCAGCACCTTGCTCGGCAGCGTAGCGACCGGCGCAGGCGGGGCCGTAGCCGGCCTTGGCGGGGCGGTAAGCACCGTGGGTTCGCAACTCACCAACCAATCGCTGTTGGGCAACAACGGCCTCACCCAGGGTCTCAGCGGTGTCGTTACCCAGACAGGCGACGCCGTGACCGCACTAGGCAACGGCGTAAGCGGCGGACTCGGCCAGCTCGGCAACAGCAAAGATCCGCTTGGCACTACCGTGCAAAGCGTGGGGGGCGTGGTCAACGACTCCGGCCAGGCGGTCAACGATCTAGGCAAAACGGTTCCCAGTGTCGGCTCTTTCCAGGGCTCGCCGATCCAACCGATCACCTCCACGCTGGGCGGTGCCGTGTCGACCGTCGGCAACGAAGTATCGGCGGCCGGTACGCCACTGGATCACAGCCTGAGTACGGGCCTGTTGAAGACCGTGACGCAAACCGCCAGCAACACCGTCACCCCCCTGGCGACGCTGGGCCAAACCAGCAGCAACGGCGGCGGCAATCTGGTCGCAGCGGTGTCACAGGCGGGTGGCAATGCCACCAGCGGCGTGGGCAACATCGTTTCCTCGGTGGGCGGGCAATTGGCCAGCACGGGTTCGTCGGTGCCTGGCGCAGCGCCGGTCACGCAACTGGTGGGCAATACCGTGCAAGGTGCCGGTAACGCCGTCACCACACTCGGCAATGGCGTCACCGCCGGACTGGGCCAGTCAGGCAGCATCAGCAATCCGGTCGGCGTGACGACGACCGGCGCCACCAATGCCGTCACCGCCGTGGGCCAGACACTGGCCAGTACAGGCCAGGCGCTCACCAACGCCACCGGTTCCGGCCCTGCTGCCGGGCTTGGCGCCGTGACCAGCGTGGCGGGCTCGACCGTCGCTGCCGCGGGCAATACCGTGGCCGCGGTCGGCAGCGGCGGCACCACCGCTGGCGGCAACGTCCTGCAACCGGTCACGCAAACGGTTAGCAATGTCGTCAACGGCGTGGCCAACCTGACCGGCACCAGCGGCACGGGCGGCTTGCTGGGCGCGGTAACGGGCGGTTCGTCATCCAGCAGCAACGGCAACAACAAAGGACTGGCCGGCCTGTTCGGCAAACACGGCCTCTGATCGAAGCACGGCATCGTGCAAGGAGCGAGGGCGATCGCAGGATCGCCCTCGCATTACCGCCGCGCGCGAACCTGCAGGGACAACCCTTTCGCGCTTGACCACCCAAAGAACCAGAGGCATCGCATGAAGGCATGGATCGGCCCGGCACTTGGCGTCTCGATGGTGATGTCGATGCAGGCGCAAGCACAGGTACGCCCTCCCGCTACCGCCAATCCGCTGCAAAACCTGCCGCGCGTGGAAACACCGTCAGCCCCAAAAATCAACACCAACGTGCAAGCGCGCGCAGCCAACCCTCGCCTGGCTGCACTGCTCGCCATGCCGATCACGCCACGGCGTTTCGACGTAGCCGGCGTACATGCGGTGCCATTCAAGGACGTAGCCGCCTTGTTCAGCCCGATGACCGGCAAGACCGTGCATGTTTCCGACGTGCTCAATGCCGCGGCGAAGATCAGCGCCCTGTACCAGGCACACGGTTACGCACTGTCGTTCGGCTATGTGCCCACCCAGGATTTTGCCAACGGCGATGTACGCATCACGGTGGTGGAAGGCTATGTGGCCGACGTGGACATCCACGGCGATGCCGGCAACATGGCAGCGAAAATCCGCGCCATCGCCGCGCACATCACGCGCGATCGACCGCTGCGGCAAAAAACCTTCGAGCGCTACCTGCAAGTGCTGGGCATGCTGCCTGGGGTGCATATCGATGCGAATGTACCGGCTCCCACCACCACGGACGGCGCCACGCATCTGGTGCTTGCCGTCAAGCGCACACGCTTCAACGCGACCACGGGCCTCGATTTCGATCATCCCGGTGTGCAGGGCCTCACCAGCCTCACCGAAAACGGCGTGCTGCCCTTCGCCGAACAGATCGGTTTCTCCACCTTGCTGCCGTCCGGGCCTGGCCGCCAGCACCTGTATTCGCTCACGTATTTGCAGCCACTGGGTTCGGATGGCCTGCAACTGCACGCCGGCGGATCGCATTACCAGGGCAGCCCGGATACCGACGACCAATTGCCCTACTACCTGCAGCAGACCATGCAGCAGAACCAGTTCTCGCTCTCGGCTAGCTATCCGTTACGGCTGGACAACCATACCTCACTCATCGCCACCGGCGGCGCTTACGCCACCACGCTCAACGAGACGTATACCAATACCATCACCGGCGCGCACCTGATCCAGCATGACGGCCTGCGCGTATTCAACGGCAAGCTGGATTATCTGCGCGCCAGCGACACCAGCCTGCAAAAGATCAACCTGGAGATCGCGCGCGGCATCGATGGCCTTGGCGCAAATGCGAGCGTGGTGACGCGCGTGGGCAATATCGTGCTCGTATCGCCGGTGGACCCGACATTCACGCGCTACGACGCAACGTTCCTGCAAAGCAACACCTGGTCGCATCGCATCGGCACGGTTTTCAGCATCACCGGGCAATACAGTCACAGCACGCTCCCGACGACCGAACAGATCAGCTTCGGCGGCGCACGCTACGGCCTGGCCTACGACCCTGGCGAAACGGCGGGAGACAGCGGCTGGGGCACCTCATTTGAAGTGAATCAACGCTACGACCTGTCGAACCGCTGGGTAAAGCAAGTGACGCCGTATGTCGTCACCCAGTTGGCACGCGTCTATCTCAACCTCGGCGCACCGGCGCCGGCGAAGCTTGGCAGTGCGGGGCTCGGTGTGCGCTGGACGGATAAACACTACTACGCATTCGACCTTGCCGTGGCGCAACCGGTCGGCGACAAGCCGATCGGCGCGAAACACCGCGCGCCGCGGGTGGATCTCACGTTTAGCTATCAGCTGCGTTGATCGATAGTGGCGGAAAAGCTGGCTTGGGCATCAGCCTCGTCCCATGCCACCTCAAGGCGTAGGAATAGAACGTCCCCTTTTAAGGTCCCCCTGCAAGCTTTTTTCAGCAGCACCCGACAGACCCGGCTGCAACCACTCCACTAGCGTATGGGGCATCAACCTATCGTCAAACGTGGTCTGATATGACGCTCACGACTCCGCTCTCACTCACGTTCAACCGCATCTTCGACGCACCGCCAGAAAAACTGTACGAAGCCTTCACCCGCAAGGAAGTCATTCAAAGCTGGTTCGGCCCCGAAGGCTTTACGATCCCGCGTGCGGATATCGATGCACGGGCCGGTGGTAAATATCGCTGCGAAATGCATTCGCCGGCGGGTTCGGCCTATGTCTTGGTCGGTGAATTTCGTGAGCTCGTCCCAAGCGAAAAAATCGCCTTCACCTGGTCCTGGCTGGCAAACGGAGAGCTGGGTCCGGAAACGCTGGTGACGCTGCATCTGGCCGATCGTGCAGGACGCACCGAACTGACGCTCGAACATGCCGGCTTTGCCACGGAGGATACGCGCGACTCGCATCAGGACGGCTGGACGTCCTCCCTCGAAAGCCTCACCCGCATGCTGGACGGCAAACCACAGCCGGTGGAAAGCCGCATCAGCGTGATCGGCGACCCGCGCAGCACCTATGTGCGCTCGGTGCGCATGACGCTGATCGAAAAAGGCATTTCCTATTCCCTCGATCCGCAACCGCCGCATTCAAACGTCGTCTACACGTTGAACCCCTTCGGCAAAGCCCCTGCCTTCCGCGCTGGTGATTTCGTACTGTTCGAATCGTCAGCCATCCTGCGCTACATCGACGAAGCCTATCCCGGCCCAAGGCTGATGCCGGATACACCCGCCGAGCGCGCCAAGGCCGAGCAGTGGATCAGCGGCATCAACTGCTACGGCTACGACACCATGATCGGCCGCTTTCTGATGCAATTCCTTTTACCGAAAGGCCCCAACGGTACGCCGAATCGAACGGTGATCAACACCGCCATCGTGGACATGCACAAGCAGCTGACCATTCTCGACCACGCGTATGGCGACAAGGACTTCCTGGTCGGCGACCGGCTCAGCCTGGCCGATCTGGAATTGGCGCCGATCATCGCTTACCTGGTCAATCACCCCGAGAGCAAGGACATCCTGGCACCATTTGCCAATGTGATGCGCGGCCATGCGGTGATGACGCGTCGAGCAAGCTTTGCGCAAACCGTTCCGCCTGCGTTCTGACATGCGTTGCCGGCATGTTTGTCCGCCGTTTGCTTGCCGGATAACACCAAGGCGAAGTGAAAAGGCTCCTCTCGGAGGAGGGAGGCCGCCATGTCGGCCCTTACGATGCATTGATCGCCGGCCAGGCTTGGGCACGCAATCTGATCTTGATCACGCGTAACGTGCGGGAATTTCAATGCATCGCACAAATACACGTGGAAGATTCGGAATCCCGAGCCGTATGGCGCTTCCTGACGCAGCAAGCCACAAAACAAAAACGGCCACCCTCGCGGATGGCCGTTCGCTCGGCAACAACGAAGCCGCCGATTACTTCTTCGCAAACAAATGCTCAACGCCCGCGCGCTCTTCGCGCAGTTCCTTGTCGGTGGCATCCATACGTGCACGCGAGAAGTCATTCACTTCCAGGCCTTGCACGATTTCATACTTGCCGTTCTTCACCGTCACCGGGTAGCCGTAGATCACGCCCGGCGCGATGCCGTAGGAGCCGTCGGACGGAATACCCATCGACACCCAGTCGCCTTCCGCCGTGCCCAGCGCCCAGGTGCGCATGTGGTCGATCGCAGCGGAGGCCGCGGAGGCCGCCGAGGAGGCGCCGCGTGCCTTGATGATCGCCGCGCCGCGCTGTTGCACGGTGGGGATGAAGTCCTTCTCGTACCAGGTTTGATCGACCAGGCTCAGTGCCGGCTTGCCGTCCACGGTGGCGTGATGCAGGTCCGGATACTGGGTGGAGCTGTGGTTGCCCCAGATGGTGACCTTCTTGATGTCGGTGGTGTGCTTGCCGGTCTTCTCGGCCAGCTGCGACAAGGCGCGGTTGTGGTCCAGGCGCACCATCGCGGTGAAGCACTTGGGATCGAGATCCGGTGCGTTCTGCTGCGCGATCAGCGAATTGGTGTTGGCCGGGTTGCCGACCACCAGCACGCGCACGTCGCGCTTGGCGTGGTCGTTCAGCGCCTTGCCCTGCGGGGCGAAGATGGCGCCGTTGGCTTCCAAGAGATCCTTGCGCTCCATGCCCGGGCCGCGCGGACGCGCACCGACCAGCAGTGCATAGTCGACATCCTTGAAGGCCACATTGACGTCGTCGGTGGCGACCACGCCGGCCAGCAGCGGGAACGCGCAATCGTTGAGCTCCATCACCACGCCCTGCAGCGCGGGCAGCGCCGGGGTGATTTCGAGCAGATGCAGGATCACCGGCTGGTCCGGACCGAGCATGTCGCCGGCGGCGATACGAAACAGCAGGGCGTAACCGATCTGGCCGGCGGCGCCGGTCACGGCAACACGAACGGGGGCTTTCATCGTGGCAACTCCTTCAGGTGCATAAAACGACAAAGCCCGCATCGTAACGACGCGGGCCGTAAAGAGAGATCAAGTCAATTCAGCGAAAAACTCGGCGATGCGCGCAAGGCCGGGTTCGAGCTGAGCCGTGGGACAGGTGTAGGAAATACGCATGGCGCGCGGCTCGCCGAAGGCCGAGCCCGGCACGCAGGCCACGCCCTTGGCGCCCAGCAGGGCCGCGCAGAAATCCACGTCGCTTTCGATGCGCGTACCGTTGTGGCTCTTGCCGAACGCCACGGAGATATCCGGGAACGCATAGAACGCGCCCTGCGGACGCGGGCACACCACGCCGGGGATTTTCGCCAGCGCCGCCAGCACCACATCACGCTTCTGCGCGAACTCCTTGCACTTGGCCTGCGGCACGTCCTGCGGACCGCTGAACGCGGCGATGGCGGCCGCAGCGACCACTTCCGGCACGCTGGTGATGTGGTTGGAATTGAGCGTGGTCACTGCCTTGGCGACGTTTTCCGGCGCGGCAATCAGGCCCACGCGCCAGCCCGGCATGCCATAGGTCTTGGAAATCGAATCGACGAAAATCAGCCGATCGCGCAGCTCGGGCCGCGCGAACACGAAGTTGTGGTAGCCGATGCCGTCGAACACCATCGAGTTGTAGATGTCGTCGGTGACGATCCACGTATCGGGATACTGCACCAACACGTCCGCCAGCGCGGCGATTTCCTCGCGCGTGTAGACCATGCCGGTGGGATTGGACGGATTGTTGAACAGGAACAGCTTCGGCTTGCGCGCCAGTGCGGCTTCCAGCTGCTGCGGCGTGAGCTTGTAGTTCTGATCGGGACCGCAATGCAATACGTTGGCTTTCGCGCCCACGATATCGGCGATGTCGCGATAGGTGGTCCAGTACGGCGCGGGGAAGCAGATCTCCTCGCCCTCGTTGAGCAGCGCCTCGGCCAGGTTGTACAGAATCTGCTTGGCGCCGATGCCGACCGACAGGTTCAAACGGCCATAGCCCGTGAAACCCAACGCCTCGATGTGCTTCAGGAAGGCATCCAGCAGCGCATCCGAACCGCGGTTGCTGCCGTACTGGCCGCTGTCGTGCGAAAGCGATTCGCGGGCCGCTGCGTACACGTGATCACCCGGCAGGAAGTTCGGCACGCCAATGGAAAAGCTGATGATGTCGCGGCCGGCGGCCTTGAGCTGCTTGGCCGTTTCGGCGATGACCATGATCGCGCTGGGTTTGGCGCGGCCAATGCGCTGGGCAAGCTGGGGCATGGCTTTCCTCGGTGGGGTACGGGGCAGCAAACCCGCGGATTTTAGCATGTGGCGATGCGTCATCCCGCAGGCCGGGGCGGCAAACCCAGAAAATTCCTATTGCTCCGGGAGCGCCCGCTGGCATCATGTCGCGGGGCCGCCGCAAGACCGGGCGGAGGGGTGTCATGCGATCAACAGCAACGTCACAGACGCGAAGGGGCTATCCATGTTCAGCATCATCTGGTCGATCATTGTCGGTTTTATCGTCGGTCTTATCGCCCGCTGGATCGTGCCGGGCGCCGAGCACATGGGGTTCATCATGACCACCATCGTCGGCATCGTCGGTTCAGTCATTGGCGGTTTCATCGGCATGCTGTTCAAGAAGCCGGCGCCGGGGCAGAAATTCCACGCCGCAGGCTTTCTGATGTCGATCGTGGGCGCGATCGTCCTGTTGTATCTGTTGCGCTTCATCCAGCACTAAGGCCGATCGTTCCCTGCAGGCAAACAAAAAAGCACGGCGGATGTTTCCGCCGTGCTTTTTTTGTGTGTGACGCTCAGGCTGTCTTTGCAGCAAGCAGCTTTTCGGCCAAGCCACCCAGCATCGAAAGATCGAAACCGCCACCGCTCGAAGGCACCTGGCCGTCCGGCGTCGCGTGATCCACGGCATGCGGCAACACCTGCGCCAGTTGGCCGATCAGCTGGCCCGGATCGACGCCAAACTTACTGGCCGCATTGTTGACCACCGTATCCAGGCCGCTCTTCTGCAATACCTGATTGAGCTGATCGCCGGAAATGGCCTGGTTGGCGCCGTTGCCGATCCAGGACTGCACCGCATCGCCCAACCCATGCTGCTGCAGCTTGTCGGCCAGACCCTGCACGCCACCGGCTTGCTGGATCAACTGCCCGGCCACCGAGACCAGCGAACCGGCACCCTCGCCCTGATTGCTACCTAACAAACTGCCCAAGCTGTCGAGTAACGACATGGCTGTTTCTCCTTTGGGAAAAGTCCAAGCTAGTGGATTTTATGTGGATGGGCGCTACACGCACGTAACAGTGGCGTGAAAGTGCGCTGCCTCCAGGCAACCCTCGCCCCGGCGAAAGCCAGGGACAAACGTACGGTTTCCTCAGCGATCCAACGCGGGAAACGGCAACTCAACCATGCTGATCAAGCACCGCGTTCCATTCCTTCACGCGCTCGGCCTGTGCCGCCAGCAACGCATCCACGTCGCCTTCCAGGGTTACCTTCTCGATGGTGTCGCCCTGCTTGATCGCATCCACCACCTTCTGGTCATCCGCGCTCACTACTTCGCCGAACACGCTGTGCTTGCCATCCAGCCAGGGCGTGGCGCCATGAGTGATGAAGAACTGGCTGCCATTGGTGCGCGGGCCGGCGTTGGCCATGGACAGGATGCCCGGCTTGTCGTGCCGCAGCGACGCGTGGAACTCGTCCTCGAAGCGATAGCCCGGGCCGCCACGGCCACTGCCTTCCGGGCACCCGCCCTGGATCATGAAGTCGGGGATCACGCGATGGAACGACAAGCCATCGTAATAACCGCGGCGTGCCAGATTGACAAAACTCGCGACCGTCACCGGCGTTTTGTCGTCATGCAGGCGCAGGTGGATGGGGCCGCGGTTGGTGGTGATCGTGACATGGATGGCCATGGGTATTCCTTGAAATTCTGCGGGGTATGGGCGCCCGGCCGGGCACGGATCGGCAAGGATAGCGCCAGTGACGGCCGGTTGTAACAAACCGGACTCCCGCCCTGCGCCAGCCACCCAGCCGCCTGCCGCCACTGCCTGAAACGGGCGCCGAACACTATGCTTGGCCATCCCATGATTCATCGCCGTGGATAAAACAAGGGGGGAAATATGGCGAACTACCGCAAGCCTTTTCCCATGCTGGCCGATACCGCGCCGTCGATGATTCCTTGGCAGGCCGCTCCGTCACTGTTCACCACCGATGCGCCGTTCCACCCGCCACAGATGCCCTGAGCGCAAGGCTACGGCCCTGCCGATCTCGAATGATGCAATGAAGGCCATTCGGGCTGCCAACCGCTCCGGTGAGTCCGACTTTAACCCGCGCCGATCGGATGAGGTAACGCTCCTCCTGCAAGGCAAATATGAAAAAGACGGCCACCCCATCTCACTCTGACAAAAGCAGGGCCATCGGCATGGCGGGCACGCTCTTTGGCATAACATTCAGCCACTTGCGCTTGTTGCCATGGATGCTTGCGAGCATGGCCATCCTTCCTTGTGCCGCTGCCACCTTCCCGCGGCACTCATCGGCCAATGGCAAGTGGCCGAGGTGCACATCAACAGCTTCGTATCGTCCAGCGAAAACTACCATTGGAATGATGGGCGGCTACGCTGGCGCATCTTCCATTTCTCCAACCAGCAAATCACCGACGACACGTCATATGGCAACGACACCGATGAATGCGATGCGCCGCAAGCCAGCGTTGCGCGCATGTCATTGCAGAAACTGATGAGCGGCAGCCTGGCGCACGGCTACGGCGACGCCCCCGATGCCCAGCCCTCGCCGGAAGCATACAAATTGCCGGCCGAACCGAACCAGCAGGTGGACGTCGTCAGCATCCGCTGCCAGGACGGGTTGTGGCAGAGCGACCTGGGCGTGGGTGATGGCGTCAAAGGAGCATGGATGTATCTCGCTCCCGGTGGACAGCTGATCTTGCGCTGGGGCGACGAAACCATCCTGGTTCTCGATCGCCTGCCTGCAGATGCAAAACCGCAACCGTCGTTCGATTGCGCCAAGGCAGACTCCCCCATCTGCCGCTCGCTGCACCTCGCTTCGTTCGACCGCAGCGTGGCCTGGTCCTACAAAGTTGCGCGCGACGATATCAAGGACACCGATGACAGCCCCGCAAAATTTGTCGCCGAACAACATGCATGGCTGCACAAACGCGATGCCTGCGGCGCAGATGCATCATGCCTGCTGAAGACAATGGAACAACGGCTGGATGAGCTGGCCAGGTATCCGTAGGCTGCCCTGATGTTGGGCGACAAACGCGAAGCGCTCAAGCCACATAGCTGACGTGTGATCTGCGCGGTACGCTCATGATGGATTCCGGCCTTCGCCGGAATCACGAGCCGCCATGTAAATATCATCCCTGCGCAATATCACAAACCAAGCATGCTCTTCTGCAACGCACCGGCCCCGCGCGCCGTACCTGCCGGCGTCGGTAGCTCCGCCGGCCAGGGCTGTTGCTGGAACAAATGCGCCCACAAGCGATCCAGCGCCGCATAGCCATACGGCAACAGCGGCAAATGCTGGTCGCCGAAACCGGGCAAGGCCAGGAACGCATCGAAATGTTGCGCATGCGGCAGCTTCCAATACAGCGGCTGCCGGCCCTCGGCGCGCAGCCATGCCACATACGGTTCGGAGGTGAATGCGGTCGGCAGCAGGCCGTCGCTTGCGCCATGCAGCACCCACATCGGCAAATCCTTGCGCGGCAGCTTCACCGCCAGCGCCTGCACCGAGGCATGCAAGGCCTGCGCATCGGCATCATGGCCGGTCCAAAGTTTGCGCAGGCAGGCGATGCCGGCCAGCTGCGGATCGGCGCTTTCGTCGACGCCACCGAACAAGCCGATGCCGTTGCCGGGCGGAATGCCGGAGCCATCCGCCCACCAGCTTGCGCGCGTCGCTTCGTCGGCCACGCCCGGCTTGCCGTTGACAATAGCGGCGTAGTGATAGCCGCACGGCATGTCGTTGGCGCCACGGCGCAGATAGGCCGATGCATAGGCCGCGCCGATCACGCGCCACAAATCCAGCACGGTGGAAGATGCCGCGGTGGCCATGGCCTGGTCGGTCCAGCCGGTACTGCGCAGATACGCATAGGCTTCGGCCGCTTGCTGCTCGGGCGTACCGCCCTTCAACACGCCTTGCGCGTGCAGGCTCGCACAACGCGCCAGCCATGCAGCATGTTGCGCACTCTTGGCATCACGCGCAAAAGGCGTCGATGCAAAGCGCGCATCGGTCAACGCACACGGCAGCCACGTCGCCGCTTCGGTCGTGTAGTCATACAGCGCGCGGCCATGGTTCGGCGTATGCACGTTCGGCTCAAGCGCCACGACACCGGCGAGCATGTGCTGGTCATCCAGTCCCGCCGCTTGCAGCACGGCGCCGCCGCCATTGGAAAGGCCGGTGGCGATAATCCGGGTGTTCTGCGGCGTAAACGGCGCCTGCTCCGGAAACGCGCGATCCAGCATCGCCAGACCGAACTGCGCGGCCTGCAAGACGTCGCGTCCCCAATCGGCCTCCGGGTTGTCGCCCGAATGCGCATGCTTGAAGGCGATGCCCTCCCCCTTCGTCGCGGCCGGCTCGAACTCCAGCATGGCCGTGCCGCGCTTTGCGCGTTCGCCATTTAAAGCAACACCACTGTCGTCGGCATAATCGAAATAGCCGGAGCCGGTGCCTTTGTCGGTATAAGCCACCGCGCAACCGCGCGGCAGGCCCCACGCGCCGGCCAGCGCAATGGCGCCATAAACGCCACGCGAACCGGACGACGCCGTCACCACCAGGCAACGATGCGCCTGGTCGAAGTGATCCGGTACTTGCACCAATACGCGATGCGGCTGATGGGCGCCGGGAAGTTTGGCAAACGCCTGGTATTCGCGCCCCGGCACATCGGGCACCACACCGTAGATCGTACCGTAGCCACCCAGCGGACCAAGATCGGCAATACCTTTCCAGCTCGTCTGGATCGCGCGCCGGCGCAATGCCTGCGCGGTGGGTTGCGCCGGGTTTGCAAACGGGGCGGGCGGCCCCTTCAAACCTTCCAGGCCGAGCCCGGCGCTGAGCAAGTCGTCATGGTCGCGATGCGTGGTGACACTCACCTCGCCCTGCACGAAATCGATCGCTTGCTGCATCGAAGGCTCCGTCGCAAACGCCTGCGCCACACAGGCAAACAGGGCCAGCGCGGCAATACCTGCCATAGGTTTCCGGATGTTCATCCGCTCACCATAGCAAGCCTGTGTCCGCCGGCCATCGTACGAAAGTACAACATGACGCTTTGCATCTCGACGTGACTGCCCGCCACCGCTATGGTCCGCGTCATGCCGCGACTGCTTATCGCCGACGACCATCCCCTGTTCCGCGCCGCACTACGCCAGGCAGCCAGCGAGCACCTGGACGACTGCAGCGTGTGCGAAGCCTGCGATCTGCAAGGCGTGCTCGATGCGCTGGCGACCGATCCGGATATCGACCTGGTGCTGCTGGACCTGCACATGCCGGGCAGCCAGGGACTCTCCGGCCTTGCCGCCTTGCGCGGGCAATATCCGGCGGTGGCGGTACTGGTGGTGTCCGCGCACGATGAGCCGCGCGTGGTGCGGCGTGTGCTCGACCACGGCGCCGCGGGTTTCATCCCGAAGAGCTCCAACCCAAGTGAAATCAGCGAAGCCGTGCACGCCGTGTTGAACTGCGGCAACTGGCTGCCGGCCGCCTTGGCGCGCAGCGTTGCCGCATTGCCGAGCCATCCTGCCGACGCCGATCTCGCCGCCCGGCTGGCGCGCCTGACCGAGCAGCAATACCGCGTGCTGGCCTTGCTCGGCGAAGGCTTGCTCAACAAGCAGATTGCCGATCGCCTGGGCATCCAGGAGCGCACGGTAAAGGCGCACGCCACGGCGATTTTTGAAAAGTTGGGAGTGCGCAATCGCACGCAGGCGGGTGTGTTGTTGCACATGCTGGATCTGGGTGAGCCAGGGGCTGGATCTGCGCCCATGAGCGCATAGCTCATCCTCACGCTTATGACACGATCCCTCGTAGGTTGGCGGTGAGGCAACGCCGAACCCCAACATTGCGCTCTGCATAGCAACGGTGGGGTTCGCATGCGCTCACCGCCAACCTACGCGAGCATGCGCGGCGATACGGCTAGCTGGAAGCGATCTCGCGCCCCGCCATCACCTTCTGCAGCACCTGCCGCATCGCCAATGGCTTCAGCGGCTTGTGCAACACCATCACGCCGGCATCGAGCAAACGCTGCCGCAATTCGCCATCCCGATCGGCCGTCAGCATCACCGCCGGCACATCCGGATAATCGCGACGCAGATGCGTCAGCACGTCCCATCCGGTCTGCCCGCGGTCGAGATGGTAATCAAGCACGCACAAATCCGGCCGCCAGGACGTCGCCAACGCTTGTCCAGCGTGCGCGGCGGCATGCACCTCCCAACCCCAGCTATGCAACAGCGCACCCAGCGCGGCGAGCGCCGCCGGTTCGTTATCCAGAATCAGCGCGCGTCCTGCAGGTAACGGCAGCACCTCTGCTGCGGTCGGTGCCGTGGCGTGATACGCCGTGGTGGCACACGGCACGTCCACGTAAAACACGCTGCCACGCCCCGGCCACGAACGCAGGCCGAGCGGATGTTCCAACAGCGCCGCCATCCGCTGCGCAATCGACAAACCCAGCCCCAGCCCCTGCCCGCCCGCCGTGCTGCCGCGGCGGAACTGCTCGAAGATCAGGCCGCGTTCTGCTTCGACGATGCCCGGCCCGGTATCCCACACTTCCAGCCGCAAACCCTGCGCGCGACGACGCACGCCCAGCACGACACGTTTGCGTTCGCTGTAACGCAATGCGTTCGACAAAAAATTCTGCAACACGCGCCGCAACAGCAGCGGGTCGGAATGCACCCAGGCACGGCTGTCGACCACGCTCAGACGCACACCGCGATCACGCGCCAAGGCACGGCATTCCGCCGCCAACGGCTCCCACACTTCCGCCAACGGAAAATCGCGCGGCTGCGGCTGCAGGCGCCCGCCTTCCAGGCGCGCGATATCGAGCAAGCCAGCCAGCAAGCCCTCCGTCGCCGCCAGCGAATCGTTGAGATGCCGCGCGTTGGCCGCGTCGTAACCACGCTCGCCCAAGGCATGCGCAAACAGTTGCGCAGCATGCAAGGGTTGCATCAGGTCGTGACTCACCGCGGCGAGGAAGTGGCTTTTCGCTTCGTTTGCTTGCGCCAGTTCGCGCGTGCGTTCGGCTACGCGCAACTCCAGCGTTTCATTGGCAAGCATCAATTCGTGCGCGGTTTCGCGGAATACAGTGACGTCGGTAAAGGTTGCCACGTAACCGCCGCCGGGCATGGGATGCCCGCGTATCTCCACCACCGTGCCATCGGGAAAGCGCCGCTCGGAAATGAGTTCCGTGCCGGCACGCATATGCGCCAGCCGTCGCCGCACGCGCCCTTCCACGTCGCCCGGGCCGATGATGCCGGCGGCGATATTGCGGTGGATCAGGTCCGCCACCGGCCGCCCCACCTGCAGCAATTCGGGCGGATAACCGAAGAGCGTGGCGTAACGGCCATTCCAGGCCACCAGCCGCAACTCCGAATCCACCACGCAGATGCCTTGGCTCATGTTTTCCAACGCAGCTTCCAGCACGCGCTGGCTGAAATGCAGATCCTGCGCCGCTTCGCCGACGATCGCCGCCACCGTGTCGAACTCGGCCCGTCCCTGGCGATGCACCACTTCCAGCAACAGCCGCGCGGAGGCCGCGCCGATCACCGCCGCCAATTCATGCTCCACTTCCGCCACGCGCGCATTGCCCGCGCGGGCTTGCGTGGCGGTGCCGGCAAACACGCGCTCCACGCGTTCGGCCGGCAGAAAGCGCTCCGCCAGCGCGCGCAATTCCGCCACGGTGACATTGCTGATCCCCGGCCGCCAGCGACGACGGCCATAACGCGTATTGGCTACCGCCAGCATGACCAGCACGTTCGCGACCAGGCTCAGCACCACGGCGCGTCCGAGGCGGCTCCAATCATCCAGCCCCAGGAAACCGTCGGGCGTCAGCCAGCGCAAGCCGAATGGCCCTTGCTGCAGCCAAGCCGGCGGATGCGCGATACCCGCCGGCAACAACACGTACAACCAGACCAGCGTGCCGATCGCCAAACCCCACGCCACCGCACGCGGCCCGAGCTGCGGGCGATACACCGCTGCGAGCAAGGCCGGCGCCAGCCCGGCCAGCGCGGAGAACGAAAGCGCACCGATATCCGCCAGTACATCGTTGCGCGCCAGCAAACGGCTGTATGCCCACGCCAGCAGGATCACGGCAAGAATCGCGGCGCGGCGCTGGTTCAAGACCTCGCCGCGCAGATCGCCCTGCTCATCGCGTCCCCAGCCGGCACGTACGCGCAACGGTGCAATAAAGTGGTTCACCACCATCAGGCTCAAGGCCAGCGTCGCCACCACCACCATGCTGGTGGCCGCGCTCAAGCCGCCGAGAAACGCCACCAGCGCCAGCCCGTGCTGATTGCGCGCCAACGGCAAGGCCAGCACGTAAAGATCGGAAGGCACGCCGCTGGGCGCCAGCCATGCATCGCCCAGCTTCGCCAGCGGCAGGATCGGCAGCGCGATCAGCAACATGTACAGCGGAAACAGCCAACGCGCCGTGCGTATATGCGAACTGTCGCGGCACTCCACCACACCCGCATGGAACTGGTGCGGCAAGGTGAACATCGCCAGCGCACCAAGCAGAATCAGCGCCGGAAAACCGCTGCTGTCATGCGCCGGCGGCGTACCGATCGCCGCGCCTGCCGGCAGCGGCGTGAACAGCAACGTGCCCAGCGCCAGCATCGCGCCGAGCTTGAACAGCGATTCGAATGCCATCGCCAGCACCAGCCCGCGATTGTGCGCCATGGCCGAAGCGCGCCGCGTGCCGAACAACATCGCAAACAAGGCCATCAGCAAGGCCACGTACAAGGCAATGTCGTGCCAGGGCGCCGATTCCGCCAGTTCGCCACGGCGCAGCAGCATGTAGCTCATCGCCACGGCTTTCAATTGCAAGGCGATGTACGGAACGATGCCCACCAGCACCACGCAGGTCACCAAGGCGGCGAGCCCGGCGTGCCGGCCCAGGCGCACCACGATCAAGTCGGCGATGGAACCGGCGTTGTACTCGCGCGCCAGCTGCACCAGCTTGCGCAACACCGACACCGCGAACAAGTACATCAGGATCGCGCCGACGAACGTCGGCGGCAGCCACCAGCCGGACCGGCTCGCCTGCGTGACCGTGCCGTAGAACGTCCACGACGTGCAGTGGATCGCCAGCGACAGCGCGTAGACGATCGCCCAGCGTTTCTCGAACAAATGGGGACGGCGTTCGCCGGTAAGCGCGACGCCGAACAGCAGGCCCAGCCAGATCAGCGCGGCGGTGGCGATCAGGCCGGCGCTCAGCATGGCAATGTCCTGTGCGGGCTTGGGCGAGGCCTATGTTTGCCCAGGCATGGCGATGTTGGGGTTCGCTTGCGCTCACCCCAACCTACGTGGCATCGGGTGGGTCGTATCAATGGCGTATGGGCAAGCCCAGGCTTTTTACGGCATTGACCACCCATCGCGGCTGCACGCCCTGCCGCGTGTCGTAGTTGCTGCCCGAATAGCCCCACCAGTCCCAGCATGCCTGCGGATTCAACGGTGCGAAACTTGCCCGCGTTTGAGGATACAGGACGACCACATCGTAGACGTCGGCCCAGCGATTGAAGCCGGCGTCCTTCACAAAGGCCTGCCCCACCGCATCGGCATTCTGCTTGCAGCCGTGGAACGCCACCAACAAGCCGCAGCGCTTGCCGGCCGCGCAATCGGGCGGCACGTACAGATAGCCGGTGGCGGCGAGCAAGGCATCGGCACCGTCGGGTTTCAAGGCATTCTGGTCGAAGCGCTGCAGCTGGCCATGCGCCTGTGTCGCAGCGTGCGGAGCATCGCCGAACAGCTGCGTGAAGACCGCGCCCGCCGCGTCGAAACCGCAATGGCCAAGATAAGGCGATACCGACTTGCTGCAATCATCGCCGGTGGCAGCCACCGGCAAGTTGTGCGCAAACGCGCGCCGGCCGTCGTCTTCCACCTGTAGGCCCGACAACCCGGGTTCCTTGCGCAGCGCCTCGTAGAATTGCGCGGCGGCTTCCGCGACGACGGGCGCGACCACGTTATCGTGCGTGCCGTGCAGCAGATACACGTGGCCGTGCGCGAGGTCTTGCAGCGGCCCGACCTGATGATCCTGCGCACGCTGCCTGGTGATGGCGACCAAGGCCGCCACATCCGGCGCAGGCTCGCCTTTCATGCAGGTGCTCAGCGCGGTCTGCAACTTGCCTTCGGCGCAGCCATAAGGGCCACCCGCAATCAAGGCGGCCTTGGGGAACAGTTCCGGATAGGCGATCTGTACCTGCGTGGCCATGTAGGCGCCGGAAGAAAGGCCGGCCACGGCGACGCGGGACGGATCGAGTTTCAGATGCGGCAACGCTTGCGCCGCGTCATCCGCATGAGCTGCGGCTGCGATGAGCAGCACACCCATGCCTATCGTTTTTATTCCGCGCATGATCCAGATCCTTGCAAAAGAACACTCGATGCAGCGAAGGCTGTGGCATTTGAAATCAGAACGTATACTTCGCCGACAGCGTAACCATCCGCGGCGGCCCATAGAAGCCCGTCACGATACCCAGCGCCGCAATGTTGTACCCCGTCGTGCGATACGACTTGTTGCCCAGGTTCGTGCCCTGCAAGCTGAGCGACCACGGCTGATCGATCTGCCAGATCAGGCCCGCATTGAGCAGGCCATACGAGCCCTGCTTGATCAGCGGCGACAACGTCGTTTCCGGCCACACCGACGTCTGGTATTGATAATTCAGGCGCGCATTCAAGTCGCCATACGCACCCAGCGGAAAGCTGCGCTGCAAGGTCAGGCCGCCCGACCACTTCGGCGCATTGGTGAAGAACTGCGTGTTGGCGATGTTGACGCCGCCGCTGTAGAACTGCGTGTACTTGGTATGCAAGTAGGCGAAGTTGCCGCTGAGCGTCCACGCCTGCGAGGGGTACCAGGCAAATTCTTCTTCGAAGCCGTCGATATGGCCCCTGCCGGCGTTGGTGAAATCGCCGAAAAAGCCTTGCGTGCCGTTCGGCAGCGTGTACGAGGTGAACACCGAGAGCTGGATGTTCGAATACACGTTGTGGAACAACGCGGAGTTCATCATCAAAGTATTGTCGAAGAAGCTCATCTTGCTGCCCAATTCGAAGGACTGCACTTTCTCGTCCTGGATCGGCCGGCAGGATTCCGGAAGGGCGGCGCAGTTGGCGCGGATGTTGTAGCCGCCGGAGTGGAAGCCTTCGCTGTAGCTGCCGTAAAGCTTGATGTCCTGGTTGACCGTGTAATCCAGCGACAGCTTGGGCGATACGTTGTGCGAGGTATGCGAACCGGTGAAATCGGCCAGCGTGCCGATCGGCGTGCTGAACGTGCCATCCGCATAAAGATAGTTCTGGATGATCGCCGTCTTCTTTTCGTCGGTGGCGCGCACACCCACGTCCAGGCTCCACGCCGGACTGATATCCCAAGTGAAATCGCCATAAGCCGCGTAGCTGCGCGTGCCCATGCTGCCGCCGGTGCTGCCGTATTCGGAGAAGCCCAGCGTGCTGTAGGGCGGCGAGCCCAGGAACACGTTGTGGATTTCACCAGCCGCCGAACCATTGAAGTAATACAGGCCCATCACGCCGTGCACGGCGCCGCCCGAATCGTAATTCGCCTGGATTTCCTGGCTGAATTGATGATCCTTGTAGATGGCGCCGACGTCGGCCACGGCGACCGGCAGGGTATCGAAGTCGATATTGCTGTCGGTCTTGGAACTGCGATAGGCGGTGATCGACTTGAGAGTCCAGTCCTGGCTGACGATCCAGTTCAAGGTCAACGCCGCGCCCTTCATGCGGGTCCAGTTGAGCTGGGGCATGCCGCTTTGCGTGTTGTAGTCGCTGGGCAGCGGCTGATATTGCGGGTAGAACGAATTGGCCTCCAGCAGCTTGGCGCCGCGCGGGTTGGAATTGTCGTGCATCCCATCGACTTCCAACTGCGCATTGAAGTCCTGCGAGGGAAAGAAACCCAGCGTGGCGCGCGCCGCATTGGTGTTCTTGTTGCCGTTGCGGCTGCCGGTGAGGATGTCGCTGCCGAAGCCGTTGTTGTGCTCGCTGGCCACGGCGATGCGGCCGCGCCACACGCCGTCTGCCGTCGCGCCGCCCACCGCTGCCTTCACGTCCTTCTCGCCATGCGTACCGGCCGTGACTTCCACCGAACCTTCGGTCTTGGTCGGCAGCGGCTTGGACACATATATGATGGCGCCGCCGATGGTGTTCTTGCCGTACAGCGTGCCCTGCGGACCGCGCAGCACTTCGATGCGATCCACGTCGAACACATCCAGCAGCGCCCCTTGCGGGCGCGCCATGTACACGTCGTCGAGATAGATGCCCACGGCGGGATCGAACCCCCAGGTGGGATCGGCTTGGCCGAGGCCGCGGATATAGGCGGTGAGCGTGGTGTTGGAACCGCGCGCGGCGTAGATCTGCAGGTCCGGCACCTTGCCTTGCAGATCGCCCAGGTCTTGTACGTTCTGGTTGTAGAGCGATTGCGCGGTGAATGCACTGACCGCGATCGGCACGTCCTGCAGGGTTTCTTCGCGCTTGCGTGCGGTGACGGTGATCTGGTCGAGCTTCTTCGGGGCGCTGCTGTCCTGACTGCTGTCGGCGGCCTGGGTGTTGGTGGTGGTTTGCTGCGCATACAACGGCGCGGCGCAGGCCACGCTTACACCGATGGCCAGGCTCAAATGGCTACGCTTCATGTCTCCCCTCGCATTGACGCGCATCCGCCCACGGATGCCGATGCTGTGCAGCTTAGGCAAGCGGTGGATGGCTGGCACTTGTACCTTCGTACAGTGCCGCGTGATACGAGACTGCCCGGATACTGACAGCGCGAATTCTCCATCCCCTACCGGGAGCCACACTCGCTCGTCATTCCGGCGCAGGCCGGAATCCAGTTCTAATCAACCGTGCAAAGCACGCAACATGTTTGGCTCGGGTGCTTCGCACGATGTATTCAGACTGGATCCCGGCCTGCGCCGGGATGACGAGCCAGGGATTTTCCGGTTCGGATGCTCGTATCAAAAAAAGGACGAACGGAATGGCTTTTCTCATCGTGCTGGCAGCCCTGTGCTTCCTGATGCTGGCGGCGTACCGCGGCTACAGCGTGATCCTGTTTGCCCCCATCGCGGCACTCGGCGCGGTGCTGCTTACCGATCCATCGTTGGTTGCGCCGATGTTCACCGGCCTGTTCATGGACAAGATGGTGGGCTTTCTCAAGCTCTACTTTCCCGTGTTCATGCTGGGCGCGGTGTTCGGCAAGGTGATCGAGCTGTCCGGTTTTTCCAAGGCGATCGTCGCCTCCACCATCGGCCTGGTCGGCCGCAGCCGCGCGATGCTTTCCATCGTGCTGGTGTGCGCGTTGCTCACCTACGGCGGCGTGTCGCTGTTCGTGGTGGTGTTCGCGGTGTATCCGTTCGCGGTGGAGCTGTTTCGCGAATCGGATATTCCCAAGCGCCTGATCCCCGGCACGATCGCGCTGGGTGCATTCACTTTCACCATGGATTCGCTGCCGGGCACGCCGCAGATCCAGAACATCATTCCCACCTCCTTTTTCGGTACCACCGCCTGGGCCGCGCCGTGGCTCGGCACGCTGGGCGCGTTGTTCATCCTGGTGGCGGGCATGCTTTATCTGGAGTCGCGCCGGCGCAAAGCGGCGGCTGCGGGCGAAGGCTATGGCGACAACCAGATCAACGAACCGGCGCGGTTCGAAGGCGGCAAACTGGCGCATCCCTTGATTGCCCTGCTGCCGCTGGTGCTGGTGGGCGTGGCCAATCTGCTGTTCACGCATTGGATTCCGCGCGTCTACGGCCACACCCAATCGTTCGTGCCGGCGGTGATCGCCCATGCGCCGCCCGTGGTGCAGGACGTCTCCAAGCTGGCCGCGATCTGGGCGGTCGAAGGCGCGCTGCTGCTCGGCATTCTGTGCGTGCTGCTGTTTGCGTGGCGGCCGGTCACGAAACATTTCGCCGAAGGCAGCAAGGCCGCCGTCGGCGGCGCATTGCTGGCGTCGATGAACACCGCTTCCGAATATGGTTTCGGCGCGGTGATCGCCGCGCTGCCCGGCTTCCGCGTGGTGGCCGACGCCTTGCGCGCGGTGCCCAATCCGCTGGTCAACGAGGCGGTGTCCGTCACCTCGCTGGCCGGCATCACCGGCTCGGCTTCCGGCGGCATGAGCATCGCGCTCGCCGCGATGGCCGACACCTTCGTGCAGAACGCCAAGGCGGCGGGCATTCCGATGGAGGTACTGCATCGCGTCGCCGCGATGGCCTCCGGCGGCATGGATACGCTGCCGCACAACGGCGCGGTGATCACCCTGCTCGCCGTCACCGGGCTGACACATCGGCAGTCGTATCGCGACGTGTTTGCGGTGACGTTGATCAAGACGGCGGCGGTGTTCGTGGTGATCGGGGTGTTCTATCTCACCGGGCTCGTCTGAACGGTTGGGCATGTATGGCAAATGCTGGGATTGTCATCCCAACCTACGTGCCGACGATTGACAGGCTTGTCACGAGCGGACTAAGGTGGACTAACCCCAGCAGGCCCAGGGACCCGCCATGCAAACCGTCAACATCCACGACGCCAAGACTAATTTTTCGCGACTGGTCGACGCGGCCGCAAACGGCGAAGAGATCGTCATCGCCAAAGCTGGCAAGCCGGCTGCGAGGCTGGTCCCGATGGAGCAGCCGAAAAAAGTACGCCGGTTCGGAACGCTGAAGGGAAAAATCCGTATCGCAAGCGATTTCGACGCACCGCTGCCCAACGACGTCCTGGCTGACTTCGAGGGACGTTGATGTCATGCGCCTGCTGCTTGATACGCATATCTTTCTGTGGGCCGTTACCGACGACCGCAAGCTGTCAAAGGCCGCGCGCAAGCTGATTGTCGAGGCCGAAGATGTGTATGTAAGCAGCGCCAGCATCTGGGAAATGTCGATCAAAGCAGGCCTGGGCAAGCTGGATGCCGATGTCAACCAGCTTGTTTCGGAAATCGAAGCTATTGGATATACCGAGTTGCCGATACGCGCCAAGCATGCTGCACTGGTTCGGGATCTTCCCGATATACACCGTGATCCTTTTGACCGGCTGTTAGTGGCACAGGCGTTGTCGGAACCTCTTCGACTGCTCACGGCCGATAGTCACCTCAGTGCATATACGGACTTGGTTCTTACCGTTTGAGCATTTTAGCTGCGGTCCTTCGTATTCGTGATCAGCAGCGCCATCGGCATCACGCGAGCCCGCCTATCGCACGTAGCCGGTCGCGCTTGCGATCGTCATGTACTCCAGTCAAGCTTGCGCGCCTTTCAGCAAGCGGAGTCGCCATGTCCAAGCAAACGAACATCCTGCAGATTCTTCCCGCCAACGGCTGGGTTGCCGTCTACGACGAAGCCGGCGAGGAAAGCGCCGCCGCCCTGGTCTGCTTCGCCCTGGTGGAAACCCTGGACGGCGGCAACAAGACCCAGGCGGTGCGCCCGATGTGCGCCGACGGCAAGCGCATCGCCTTCGCCGACGAGGCCGCCAACTTCGTGCGCGTCGAAGAGCTGGCGCAGTTCGAGGAAGATGCAGAGGACGAGGAAGAAGAAGAAGACGTCGAGGCCTGATGAACGTCGCGACGCGACGGCGATGCGCGCAGGATGCGCGCCCGCTCTTCCCGGCCCCCATCGGGGGCGGTGAAGGGCCGGAGGACAAGGCCCCGCAAGGGGGCATGGGCAAGGATGCCCTGGCGAAAAGCCCTCCGGCCCTTCAGGGACTGGATCAAGCACGGGAGAGACGGGGTTCAACGGGCGCAAGCAACCTGTCACATAACCCCGTATAATCCACAGGTTAACCCTGACCTAAACCATCGCGGTGGCCTTACGGCTGCCCAAGTCCGGCATTCATGTCCATCGAAAACCTGCGCAATATCGCCATCGTCGCCCACGTCGACCATGGCAAGACCACCCTCGTCGACCAGCTGCTGAAGCAGTCGGGCACCCTGTCCGAACGCACCGTGCTGGCCGAACGCGTGATGGACAGCAATGACCAGGAAAAAGAACGCGGCATCACCATCCTGGCCAAGAACACCGCCATCAAGTGGCGTGAAAACCGGATCAACATCGTCGACACCCCAGGCCACGCCGACTTCGGCGGCGAAGTGGAGCGCGTGCTGTCGATGGTCGACACGGTGCTGATCCTGGTCGACGCGATGGACGGCCCGATGCCGCAGACCCGCTTCGTCACCCAGAAAGCCTTCGCGATGGGCTTCAAGCCGATCGTGGTGGTGAACAAGGTCGACCGCCCGGGCGCCCGTCCGGAATGGGTGGTGGAGCAGGTGTGGGATCTGTTCGACCGCCTCGGCGCCACGCCGGAGCAGATGGACTTCCCGATCGTCTACGCCTCTGCGCTGAACGGTTACGCTTCGCTCGACCAGGACGTGCGCGAAGGCGACATGACCCCACTGTACCAGGCCATCATGGATCACGCGCCGAAGCCGGACGTGGATCCGGACGGCCCGTTCCAGATGCGCATCAGCCAGCTGGACTACAACAACTTCGTCGGCGTGATCGGCATCGGCCGCATCCAGCGCGGCACGCTGAAAAAGAACATGCCGGTCGCCGTGATCAACCGCGAAGGCAAGAAGCGCCAGGGCAAGGTGCTGCAGGTGCTCGGCTTCATGGGCCTGGAGCGCATCGAGCAGGACAGCGCCGAAGCCGGCGACATCATCGCCATCTCCGGCATCCAGGACCTGACCATTTCCGACACCGTCTGCGCGCTCGATACACCCGAAGCGCTACCGGCCCTGACCGTCGACGAACCGACGATCAGCATGACCTTCCAGGTGAACAACTCGCCGTTCGCCGGCAACAAGGATCTCTCCGGCGGCAAGTTCCTCACCAGCCGCCAGCTCAAGGACCGCCTGGAACGCGAGCAGGTGCACAACGTGGCGCTGAAGGTCGAGCAAGGCTCCGACGCCGACAAGTTCCTGGTGTCGGGCCGCGGCGAATTGCATCTGTCGGTGCTGATCGAGAACATGCGCCGCGAAGGCTATGAACTGGCCGTGTCGCGTCCGGAAGTGATCATCAAGGAAATCGACGGCCAGAAGATGGAGCCGTTCGAGCAGCTGGTGATCGACGTGGAAGAAATCCACCAGGGTCCGGTGATGGAGCGCCTGGGCATCCGCAAGGGCCAGCTTAAGAACATGGAGCCGGACGGCAAGGGTCGCGTGCGTCTTGAGTACATGATCCCGGCCCGCGGCCTGATCGGCTTCCAGAACCAGTTCAAGACCCTCACCCAGGGCTCGGGCCTGCTGTTCCACGTATTCGACCACTACGGTCCGAAGGAAGAAGGCCAGATCGCCAAGCGCCTCAACGGCGTGATGATCGCCAACGCCGCCGGCACCACGCCCGCGTACTCGCTGGGGCCGCTGCAGGAACGCGGCAAGCTGTTCGCGGCCGAAGGCGACTCGGTCTATGAAGGCCAGCTGGTCGGCATCCACGCAAAGGACAACGACCTCACCGTCAACGCGATCAAGCCCAAGCCGCTGACCAATATGCGCGCCTCCGGCAAGGACGACGCGATCCAGCTGACCCCGGCGACCAAGTTCTCGCTGGAACAGGCATTGGACTTCATCGACGACGACGAGCTGGTGGAAGTGACGCCGAAGGAAATCCGTCTGCGCAAGAAGCACCTGACAGAGAACGATCGCAAGAAGGCGTCGCGCGGCGGCTAAGTGCATGTCGCGATTCAAGCGAAGGGCCGCCGCAAGGCGGCCTTTTTGTTTGCAGCACAGCGGCCGGATTTTTCACGCTCGCCAAAAACAGCTCCCTCCCCTACGTGTATTGGAGGAGGGTTGGGGTGGGGTGAAGCAATCTCGCGATGAATTCAACTATGCGGCAAGCGCATGCAACCCCACCCCAGCCCTCCCCTACTTCGCAGGGGAGGGAGCCATGTGTCGCGTAACTCAGACATAGCGCCGATCAGTTCGTAGGTTGCCTACGTCGCTGCGTTGACACCTCGTTGCGTACCCCGCAGCATCCGTCCGCACCAACAAGGGCCGCTTCTTCGTCGCGCATGACCCCATCCTCGAAACGCCATCACACGCTCTTGTCGTGTCTGTTGCTCACACTGCTACCGCTGTGCTCGCACGCCGATGACGCCCCGCTCTTCACCCCGCAATGGCTGGGCGCGCAATACAGCTTCGTTGATCAAAACCAGTCACGCGTGCACTCGCCCTATAACGGCCCGCTCAGCGTGAAGGCGGATGGTTCCACCGCACGCTCGCACACCTTCGGCGCCTATTTCGGCATCGCCCTGCCCTGGCATTTCCAGTACTACTGGGACGTGGAGATGTTCAAAGGCGAAGGCGTCAGCAATGCCACCGGCCTGGGCGGGCTTACCAATGGCGACATCATCCGTTCCGGCACGGCCAACCTGGGCAAGCGGCCCTATGTGGCGCGCAGCTACCTGCGCTGGGTGCTGCCGCTGAGCAATGACACCACCGAAGTGGGACGCGGCCAGGATCAACTGCCCGGCCATGAGGCGATCAAACACCTCGAAGTGAAAATCGGCCTGATGGCCGTGAACGACGACTTCGACAAGAACCGCTACGCCAACGCCACCCGCACGCAGTTCATGAACTGGTCGTTGTGGAACAACACCGCCTGGGATTTCGCCTCCGACACGCGCGGCTATACCGATGGCGTGATGATCGGCTGGATCATGAAAGGCTGGGCCTTGCGCTATGGCATCTACCGCATGCCGGTGGAAGCGAACGGCCAGGCGCTGGTGAAATCGCTCGGCGCCGCTAGCGGACAGCAGCTTGAATTGACGCTACAACCTAAGCCCGACGGCTGGGCATTGCGCTTCCTCGGCTATTACAACAAGGGCAACCTGGGCATTTACCAGCAAGCGATCGAGGTTGCGCAGCTCACCGGAAAGGTGCCGGACATCCATGCCGATGACGCACCGGATCGCCACAAGTTCGGCGTCGGCATCAACGGCGAACTGCCGGTGGCGGATAACGGCGACACCGGTTTTTTCATGCGCGCCGGCTGGAACGATGGGCACACCGAATCCTTCATTTTCGCCGAGGTGGATCGTTTGCTCAGCGGCGGCTTTCAGCTATCCGGCGCGCATTGGCATCGTTCGGACGACCGGCTTGGCGTGGGCATTGCCGTGGAAGGGCTATCGCCTTCGCATGTGCAATACCTGCAGCTGGGCGGCGATGGTTTTCTGCTCGGCGATGGCGGACTGCGCTATGGACCGGAGCAGATTGCGGAGCTGTATTACAGCATCGCGGTGATCGATCACCTCACGCTCAGCCCGGACCTGCAGTTCATCCGCAATCCCGGCTACAACCGCGACCGCGGGCCGGCACGGTTCGCGGGATTGCGGGCGCATATCCAATTCTGACGCCCGATATACGCCGTATCGGCTCAACCCAATCGGTCGCTGCACCGAATCGCCGTCGGCATCACCTTGTGCATGTCGAACACCAGCACCTCATTGCGCCCCCGCCACAACCACGGCCCCGGGCAAAACAGGCGCTGCTGCGGGCCGATGTGCCAATAACGTCCCAGCAAATGGCCGTTGACCCACACGTAGCCCTTGTCCCAATCGCTCATGTCGAGGTAGCAATCGCCCACCTTGTCGAGATTGAAGACAGCTTTGAAAAACATGCCTGGACGCAGGCGCGACGGCGACGTCGCCGCCATCGGCGGCAAGCCTGCGATATAGGTCTCATCCAGCGGCAGGCTGTGTGCCTGCCAATCGTGCAGCTCTTCGCCATCGAGCGTGACCGCACCGACGATGCCCTTGAAGTCGTACATTGCCTGGCCATAGCCCACGTGGCCGAAGCTGTCGACCAGCACGTCCACCACCGTGCCGGCGCCGTTCGCCGGCGGCGGAATGTCCACGTAATTCTTCACGTGCAGCCCAGGCTTGTTGACGCGCGACACGTAGTCCAGATAGTTGCCGTCGCTGAAGATGGTGCCGTAGTCGCGCAAGCCTTCCATGTTGAGCATGCCGCCGTTGAGCAGCGTCTTGCGGTACAGCACCATGCCATGGTCCTGTGCGAACAGGATCTCGTTCGGATCGGGCTTCTTCACCATCCGCGACGGCAGCGGCAGGTTGTCCCAGATCGAGGCGTAGGGTTGCGCGATCAGTTCGGGAAAATGCGCGCGCGGCACCGGCGGCGGCAGGTCGACCGGAGGGTGCGGCAGATGTGCGGCGATGGTCGCGCGAAAGGCGCGGTAATCGTGCGTGGGCTCGCCGCACTCGTTGATCGGCGCGCCGTAGTCGTAGCTGGTGATCACCGGCTCGAAATTGGCGTAGTCGTCGCGCGCATTGGCGCCTGCGTTAAAGCCGAAATTGGTGCCGCCATGCACCATGTACATGTTGAACGAACGGCCTTCCTGCATCAGCTTGCGCAGGGTCGGCAGATAGTTGCCGCGCTGGAACAGCAGGTCGCCCCAATGCGTAAGCCAGCCGGGATAACCCTCGCTCATCCATACCGGCGCCTCGCCAGCGATGATCTGCGCCGCGGCAAAATCCGTATCGCCATCCAGCCCCAACGCCGCGCCCGGCACATAAGTACCGGCCTTCTGCAACTGACCCAGGCCATCGGCAATCGAAAACGGGCCATTGATGCCGTGCGCCTGCCACATCGTTCGCAAGCGCAACAGGTAGGACAGATCATGGCCGAACGAGGCGTATTCGTTCTCGATCTGCACCATCAGGATCGGGCCGCCCTGGCTCGCCATCAACGGCGCGATCTTCGGTCCGACCGCATCCATATAGCGCTGCACCGCCTGCATGTAGCGCGCGTCGTCCTTGGTGCGCACGCGAATGGAAGGATCGCGCAACAGATAAGCCGGCAAGCCGCCCAGATCCCACTCGGCGCAGACATACGGGCCAGGACGCAGGTACACCCACATGCCTTCGGCCTGGCACAGCCTGATGAAACGCACGAAATCGCGATTCTCAGTGGTGAAGTCGAACACGCCCGGTTCGCTTTCAAAGTAATTCCACATCAGGCAGATCGCGATGGTGTTGAGCCCCATCGCCTTGGCCATGTGGATGCGGTGCCGCCAGTAATCGTTCGGAATGCGCGCAGGATGCATTTCGCCGCTGCGGATCTGGAACGTCGCGCCGTCGAGCAGGAAGTGCTGGCGGCCAAGTTCGAAGCGGCGAGGTCTGCCGTCGGGGGTGGGTTCGGTGGAAAGCTTGGCGACTGTTTCCTCCGCGGCTAGCGGCAGGCTTGCCGCAAGCGGCGTCAGCAGGGCGAAGCGAAGAAAATCACGGCGTTGCATGAGTTACTCATCCCGAACGAACTGGTTGAATCTTGCCATGATGTAGCTCCCTCCCCCGCATGCAGGGGAGGGTTGGGGTGGGGTTGCGTATGCTTTAGCGCGCAGCCGAAACTCACCATGACTTCCGATCGCTAGAAGCGCATGGCGGCAACATCGGGTTCTGCCGCTCGCTGCGCTCGCACCCCACCCTCGCCCTCCCCTGCATGCAGAGCCTGCCCCGGACTTGATCCGGGGGGAGGGAACGCACCTTGGCACGCACAAGCACAGAGCGCCCGAGGTTACCTCAAGGCGTCAGTTCAAGGGTCAATACTTCAAACGGCGCCAGCGTAATCGTGCTCACATGATCGGCGTCCAGCTGATCCGGCACATCACCGCCGCTGTTCCACACATCGCGTACGCGGAAGCGGCGCGCCGCATTTTTAGGCAATTCCAGTTGCCGCTGCAGATCGATCACTGCCGTCTGCGGGCGTGCATCCGGATTGCGCAAGGTGATGATCGATTTACCTGGCGACCACGCCGCCCAGCCATACACATCCAGCCGCCCCGGATCGCCACCGATCCAGTGCGTATCACGCAACACGTCGGCATTGGCGCGCGACCACTTCGCTGCCTCGGCCAGCACGTTCCAATCGCTCTCGCTCAGCAGCGAGGGCGTGATGTACATCTCCTGCAACTGCGTGCCAGTGGCGAAGTAGCTGTGCACTTCATTGGCGAAATCGTGCCCCGGATCGGTATTGAGCCGCTTGTTCATCTGCGCGTAGATGATGCCGTGAAGCATCAGCGAGTTGAGCGGAAACAGCGGCCCCTGGATCACGATGTTCTCGTAGGTCTGCTGGTCGCGATAGGTGATCCACTGCTCGCGTTCCGTGCCCACGCCCGCGTGCCAGTCGTCCTCGCCGCCACGCCAGATCGAATCGGCATAGCGCAGCCAGAACGGCGACGCCCAGGTGCCGGTGGTGAGGTTGATGAAGGTATCGGGCTTGTCGGCGCGGATGTCCTTGATCAGCTCGATCGCCGCTGCGAAATCGCTGTCGAAACGGCTGCCGGGGAACACGCTGTCCGCGTTGCCGGTACCGTCGAACTTGAACTGGTTGATGCCATCTTCGTTCAACAGCGTCATCACCACATCGTGGAAGCGCTGGTAGTACTTCGGCCCCGACAGCGCCAGGCCGTCGTTGACGATCTCGTACCCGGCGGCCTTGCCGTGCTCCACCCGCTCCTCCTTTGGCGTACTGTAGCCACCCCAGGGCGACAGCCACATGCCGGGCGCGGCGCCGTACTTTGCAGCCGCTTCGCGCAAGGGCACGAAGCCATGCGGAAAATCCTTGCTGAAATGCCAGCTGCCGGAACGATCGTCCCAGCCATCGTCGAACAGGAAGGAATCAAGCTTCACGCCGCGCTTCACCGTCAGTTCTTCGCCGAAGGTGTTGATGCGATTCAGCGCCTCGGCTTCGGTATATGGCGTGAAATAGCCGATGTCGTACCAGGAGTTGTAATGCAGGAACGGCCGGTACGGATGCGCGCGCTCGCGTTCCACGTAGCTGGCGAAATCGCGCCGCAATTGGCCATCGCGCACCACGCCCACCACGGCGGAATAGGTAATCGACTGCCCTTTGCGCAGCGGCAGGCTGCGCGCCATCGACAGCAGCACGTGCTTGCCGCGCACCTCGCTATCGGAAAGTGGATTCTCCAGCCCCAGGTAGAGATGACCCGCCACCACCGGCGAGCCTTTTACCACGCCATCCACTTCCGCGTGGTCGATGCTGGAGGGCAGCAGCGAAACGCTGGTAAGCGGCTCATCCTGCTTCAGCGCCGTAACGACCACCACCGTGCGCAGATAAGGCGAACCTTCGCGCTGGATGAGCTGCCACTGGATGCGGAAGCGCTGCTCTGCATCGCCGAAGACCGCCCTGATCGCCTTGCCGGGCAGTCGGTTGGCCAGCGTGGCAGCCTTGGCATCGACCGGCAACGCCTGCACCGACGGCGGCACCAGCAGTTGCATGTCGCGGGATGGGATGGACGTCTTGTTGGGCAGCATCAAGGCGAACAGATCGTCGACCTT
>NZ_DATJMN010000057.1:0-12337 GCF_035508675.1 Dyella sp. | reverse complement strand
CCCGGATCGTCCGCCATGTAACCGATGGTGTACACATGCACCAGCAGCGACACGAAGGTGACCACCACCATCATCATCGCGGTGAGGCGATCGATCAGGAAGCCGACACTGGCGGTGTACTTGCCGATCTCGAACCAGGTGTAGATGTTGTGGTTGTAGACCGGGGCGCCGGCGAAGACGATCTGGTACAGCACATAGAACGACAGGCCGCAGGAGACCAGCAGGCCGAGGATGGTGAGGCTGTGCGCACCGGCGCGGCCGATCTGCTTGCCCAGAAAGCCCGCGAACAGACAGCCGACCAGCGGCGCCAGTGCAATGGTCAACAGGATGGAGGAGGAAAGTTCCATGATGCTCAGCCCTTCATGCTGTCGATTTCGGCAACGTTGACCGTGCTGCGGTTACGGAACAGCAACACCAGGATGGCCAGGCCAATGGCGGATTCCGCCGCGGCCACGGTGAGGATGAAGAACACGAAGACCTGCCCTGCCACGTCGTGGCCGAAACGGGAAAAGGCCACGAAGTTGATGTTGACGGCGAGCAGCATCAGCTCGATCGCCATCAGCAGCACGATCACGTTCTTGCGGTTGATGAACAGGCCTGCCACCGAGATACAGAACAGGATCGCGCCCAGCACGATGTAATGCGAAAGCGTAATCATGGCTTGGGCTCCTGGGCCGGTGCTGCAGGCTGCGTTTCGACGGGACGCTCCGCCGCCATCTTGACGATGCGCACGCGGTCGCTCGCCTTGACCGCCACCTGCTGGCTGGGATGTTGCTTGCGCGCGCCGGTGCGCTGGCGCAGCGTCAGCGCGACCGCGGCGATCACGCCCACGGTGAGGATCAGTGCAGCGATCTCGAACGGCAGCAGGTATTGCGTGTAGAGCGCCATGCCCAGCCATGCGGTGTTGGACAAGCCCGCGGCGGTGGCCGGGTTGTCGCCCATGGTTTGCGCATGCATCACGCGCACGCCGATCAGGCCGAGCATTTCCACCAGCATCACCACGGCCACGACCAGGCCGATCGGCAGGTATTTCACGAAGCCCTCGCGGATCTTTTCCTGGTCGATGTCGAGCATCATCACCACGAACAGGAACAGCACCATCACCGCGCCGACGTAGACCACGATCAGGGCGATGGCAAGGAACTCGGCCTCGGCCAGCATCCAGATGCAGGCGGTGCTGAAGAAGGTCAGCACCAGCGCCAGCACGGCATGCACCGAGTTGCGCAGCGTGATCACCGACAGCGCCGCGACCACGGTCACCGCGGCGAAGGCGTAGAAAACGACGAGTTGGAACAAGGACGTGTCAATCATGGATGTGTCCTTAGCGGTAAGCCGCGTCCTGAGCGCGGGCCGCCGCGATATCCGCCTCGAAGCGGTCGCCGATGGCCAGCAGTTGCGGCTTGGTCACCACGTTCTCGCCGCGATGCTCGAAGTGGTACTCGTGGATGTGGGTTTCGACGATCGAGTCCACCGGACAGCTTTCCTCGCAGAAGCCGCAGTAGATGCACTTGAACAGGTCGATGTCATAGCGCGTGGTGCGCCGCTGGCCATCGCCGGGGCGCGGCGCGGAATCGATGGTGATGGCCAGCGCCGGGCACACCGCCTCGCACAGCTTGCACGCGATGCAGCGCTCTTCGCCGTTGGCGTAGCGCCGCAGCGCATGCAAGCCACGGAAGCGGTTGGACTTGGGGATGTGCTCCATCGGATAGCGCATCGTGTACTTCGGCAGAAACATGTACCGAAGCGTGAGCGCCATGCCTTGGAGCAGCTCGATGAGCAGCAGGCTCTTGAAGTAATTGGTAACGCGGGACATGTTTTTTCCTTAGCCTCCCGTGCCGACGTGGACCCAGCCGTAGTACTTCATGCAGCCGGCCACGAGCACCCAGACGATGCCGATGGGAATGAACACCTTCCAGCCCAGGCGCATGATCTGGTCGTAGC
This sequence comes from Dyella sp., assembly GCF_035508675.1. GTDB lineage: Bacteria > Pseudomonadota > Gammaproteobacteria > Xanthomonadales > Rhodanobacteraceae > Dyella_B. Next base: position 10,396 of record NZ_DATJMN010000057.1, on the reverse strand, counting down.
GGTAGCGCGGAAAGGTGGCACGGAACCACAGGAACAAGGTGGCGAACACGAAGACCTTGATCGCCAGCCATGCGGGATTGGCCGCACCCAGCACTGGCACACTGGCCGGAAACGGACTCAGCCAGCCGCCGCAGAACAAGATCGCAGCCAGGAAGCTGACCAGGATCATGTTGGCGTATTCGGCCAGGAAGAACAGCGCGAACGCCGAACCGGAATATTCCACGTGGAAGCCGGCCACGATTTCCGATTCGCCTTCCGCCACGTCGAACGGCGCGCGGTTGGTTTCGGCCACGCCAGAGATGAAATAGACCACAAACACCGGCAACAGCGGCAGCCAGAACCAATCGAACAGGCCCTTATTGCCCGCCTGCGCATGCACGATATCGGTGAGGTTGAGGCTACCGGCCAGCACCAGCACGCACACCAGGCATAGGCCCATGGCCAGTTCGTACGAAATCACCTGCGCCGCCGAGCGCATCGCACCAAGCAGCGCGTAACGCGAGTTGGACGACCAGCCGGCCAGGATGATGCCGTACACGCCCAGCGAGGTCATCGCCAGCAGATACAACAGACCGGCGTTGGCATTGGACAGCACCGCCTTGTCGTCGAACGGGATCACCGCCCAGGCAGCCAACGCCGGCACCAGACCGATCAGCGGGGCGAGGAAATACAGGGCCTTGTTCGCATTGGTGGGAAGAATCACTTCCTTCAGCAGCAGCTTCACCACGTCGGCGAAGGCCTGCAGCAGGCCGAAGGGCCCCACCTTGTTGGGTCCCATGCGCACGTGCATCCAGCCGATAACCTTGCGCTCCCACCACACGTACAAGGCCACCGCGATGACCAGCGGCAGTACGACGGCAATTGTGTAGAGAAGCGGCAGCAAGAGCTGATGGATAAGTTGATCGCCCATGGGTTACGCCTTGCTCAAGGTGATGGCTGCGCCATACGGCGGCAACGTCGCGGTCTGGTCATGGGCAGCCTCGATCCACACGGCGCCATCCGGCAAGGTGGCGTCGATGGCCACCGGCAGTACGGCATTCGCGAGCTTGATCTTGTCGCCCTCGCCCACGCCCTGGCGCTGCGCTTCGTTTGCGTTCAGACGCACTGCCGGCGCACGGTTAAGCGGATGCGCCTGCAGCGGACCTGCACGGCGTACCACGGCATCACTCCGATAGATCGGCCAGGTGGCAAGACGGCTGAGACCTTGCACCCGCTTGCGCTCGACCAGGTTCTGCGAGGTGACCGCCTTGCGCTCGGTCATGCTTTCACGCAGGCCGGCCATGTCGTCGAATTCGAAGCCGGCCAGTTGCATGAGGCCGCCCAGTGCACGCAGCACCTTCCAACCCGCACGTGCCTCGGCCGGTGCCTTGGCACCCGCCTCCACACGTTGCAGGAGACCATCGACGTTCACCAGCGTGCCCGCGATTTCCGGCAGCAAGCCGATCGGCAGGATCACGTCGGCAACCTCGCGCAGCGCCGCATTGGCGAAAGCGCTGAAGGCAACGATGTGCTGCGCGCCGCTCAATGCATGCGTGACGGCTGCGCCGTCGGCGAAATCATGTGGGAATTCCAGACCGTACAGCAGATAACCCTTGCGCGGCTGCGCCAGCATGGCTTGTGCATTCAGGCCACCCTGTCCGGGCAGCACACCGACCTTGGCGAGGCCCACCGCGTTGGCGCCCACCGGCAGCTCGTTATAGGCAGCCCCGGTGGATTCGGCGATGAAACGTGCGACAGCGCGAAGCCACGACGCCTGCGGATGCGTCACGGCCGCTTCACCGAGGATCACCACGGCATGACCGGACTTCAGTGCTTCGACAGCCTCGCGGGCCTTGTCGGTCAGCTGCAGCGGCGCCAGCGATTCGCCCGAAATAAAGCCCGGCTGCGCGACACCGCCTTCGATCAGCGCCTTGGCGAGCACCAGCAGCGAATCGACCAGGTAATGCGGCGGCACCACGGCTTCGCCGGCCAGGTTGTAGTTGAAGTTGAACTCGGCCGGATTGACGGCGTAGACCTTGGCACCCTTCTTCACTGCCTGATGGATGCGGTGGTTGAGCAGCGGCATGTCGTAACGCAAGTCGGAACCGACCAGCAGCGCCGCCTTCACCTTGTCCACGTCGGCGACTGGCATGGCGAAGGTCTGCGCCACCGCGTTGTCGGCAAAGTCGAGCTGGCGCAGGCGATGATCGATATGCACGCTGCCCAGGCCCTGCGCGAGGCGGACCAGCAGTTCGCCCTCTTCGCTGGTGGTGGCCGGATGCACCAGCACGCCCAGGTCGCCGCCCGGCACGCTCTTCAGCGCTTCGACGGCGGCGGTGAGCGCATCGTCCCAGGTGGTTTTCTGCCACTGGCCGCTGCGCTTCACTTCGGGGGCATGCACGCGATCAGCGGCATACAGGCCTTCGTGGCTGTAGCGATCACGGTCGGACAGCCAGCACTCATTGATGGCTTCGTTGTCGCGCGGCACCGTGCGCAGCACTTCGCCGCGGCGGGTGTGCAGCCACAGGTTGGAGCCGAGCGCATCGTGATAGGCCACCGACGGCTTGGCGATCAGTTCCCAGGCGCGCGCCTTGAACTGGAACGGCTTGTTGGTCAGCGCGCCAACCGGGCAGACGTCGATGACGTTGCCGGACAGTTCGGTTTCCAGCGCCTTGCCGATGTAGGTGCCGATCTGCAGGTTCTCGCCGCGGCTCATGCCGCCGAGTTCGTAGGTACCGGCGATCTCGCTGGTAAAGCGCACGCAGCGCGTGCACTGGATGCAGCGGGTCATTTCGGTGGCGACCAGCGAGCCGAGGTTTTCGTCGGCGATGGTGCGCTTGCGCTCGGTGTAGCGCGATACGCTACGGCCATAGCCCAACGCGATATCCTGCAGCTCGCACTCGCCGCCCTGGTCGCAGATCGGGCAGTCGAGCGGATGGTTGATCAGCAGGAATTCCATCACGTCGCGCTGGAACTTAAGCGCCTTCTCGGAACGCGTGATCACCTTCATGCCCTCGGCCACCGGCGTGGCGCACGCCGGCTGCGGCTTGGGCATCATGCGACCGCCCATTTCCACGTCCACCAGGCACATGCGGCAGTTGGCGGCGATCGGCAGCTTGCGGTGGTAGCAGAAGCGCGGGATGGCGATGCCGACGTTGTCGGCCGCTTCGATGATCATGGCGCCCTTGCGGATCTGCGTGGGCTTGCCGTCGATCTCGATGTTGACCAGATCGGGCGCGGTATTGGCTGGCTGCGCACTCATGCAGCAACTCCACGGGTTTCGGCGAGACGGTCCTCGGTCATCGAGCGGCCGTGCTGCACGTAGTATTCGAATTCGTTCCAGAAGTGATGCAGGAAGCCCTGCACCGGCCACGCCGCCGCTTCACCGAACGCGCAGATGGTGTGACCTTCGATCTGGCCGGCCACGGCCTTCAGGCGATGCAGATCGTCCTGCGTACCGTTGCCTTCGACGATGCGCGTGAGCACGCGATACATCCAGCCGGTGCCTTCGCGGCACGGCGTGCACTGGCCACAGGATTCCTTGAAGTAGAAGCGCGCGATGCGATGGCAGGCCTTCACCATGCAGGTGGTTTCGTCCATCACTATCACGGCGCCCGAACCCAGACCCGAACCGGCCTTCTGCAGGCTGTCGTAGTCCATGGTGCATTCCATCATGAGGTCGGCGGGGAGCACCTTCATCGAAGAGCCGCCCGGGATCACGGCCTTGAGCTTGTTACCGTTGCGCACGCCACCGGCCATCTCGAGCAGATCCTTGAAGGAGGTGCCGAGACGGATCTCGAAATTGCCGGGGTTATTGACGTGGCCGGACACCGAGAAGATCTTCGGGCCGCCGTTGTTCGGCTTGCCAAGATTCAGGAACCACTCGGCGCCGTTGCGCAGGATCGCCGGCACCGACGCATAAGTTTCGGTGTTGTTGATGGTGGTGGGCTTGCCGTACAGGCCGAAGTTGGCCGGGAACGGCGGCTTGAAGCGCGGCTGGCCCTTCTTGCCTTCCAGCGACTCCATCAGCGCGGTTTCTTCGCCGCAGATATAGGCGCCGGCGCCGAGCGCGGTGTAGATGTCCACGTCGATGCCGCTGCCCTGGATGTTCTTGCCAAGCAGGCCCGCTGCGTAGGCTTCCTTCAGCGCCTCTTCGAAATGCTCGAAGGGCTCATGATGGAATTCACCGCGCAGATAGTTGTAGGCCACAGTGGAACCGGTGGCATAGCAGGCGATGGCCAGGCCTTCGACTACCGCATGCGGGTTGTAGCGCAGGATGTCGCGGTCTTTCGCGGTGCCAGGTTCCGATTCGTCGGAGTTGCACAGGATGTACTTCTGCATGTTGCCCTTCGGCATGAAGGACCACTTCAAGCCGGTGGGAAAGCCCGCGCCGCCGCGGCCGCGCAGATTGCTGTTCTTGACGATCTCGACGATCGAGGCGGGATCGGGTTTCTCGGCGAGGATTTTTCTCCATGCCTTGTAACCATCCGCCTGCTGATAGCTGTCCATCGACCACGGCTTGTCGAAATGCAGCGTGGTGTAGACGACCTGATGCTCTTGGGGTGCGGGTCCGACTGCCATTGCCCTGCCCTTACTTGAGACCGTCGAGAATCTCATCGACCTTTTCAGTCGTGAGACGCTCGTGGTAATGACCATTGACCGTCATCGCCGGCGCATACACGCACGCAGCAATGCATTCTTCTTCGCGCTTCAAATACACGCGGCCGTCCGGCGTGCTTTCGCCCAGTTTGATGCCGAGCTTCTTCTCGCAATGGCGCACGAGGTCTTCGGCGCCATTGAGCCAGCAGGAGATATTGGTGCAGATCGCAACGTTGTTGCGCCCCACGGGCACGGTTTCCAGCATCGAATAGAAGCTGGCCACCTCATAGGCCCACACGGCCGGCACGTTGATGTACTTGGCCACCGCCGTGATCAGCTCGTCGGTGAGGTAGCCGTGGTTCTGTTCCTGCGCGGCGAACAGCGCCTGGATCAGCGCGGAGCGTTTGCGATCCGGCGGGAACTTGGTCAGCCAGTGATCGATGTGATGGCGCGTATGCTCGGTGAGCACGACGAGCGGATCGACATGCTTGACCTGTTCGTAATTTCCGGTGGCTTTCATGTGTTCGTATCCTCCGGGCTCAGCGATCGACTTCGCCGAACACGAGGTCATAGGTGCCGATCACCGCCACCGCGTCGGCCAGCATGTGGCCGCGCACGATGGTGTCCATCGACGAAAGATGCGCGAAGCCCGGTGCACGCAGGTGCACGCGGAACGGCTTGTTCGCACCGTCGGAGATCAGGTAGCAGCCAAACTCACCCTTCGGCGCTTCGACCGCGCTGTAGGTTTCGCCGGCCGGCACGCCATAGCCTTCGGTGAACAGCTTGAAGTGGTGGATCAGGGCTTCCATGTCTTCCTTCATGGCCTCGCGCTTGGGCGGCGCGACCTTGAAGTTCTCCACCATCACCGGACCGGGATTGGCACGCAGCCAGTCCGCGCACTGCTTGATGATGCGGTTGGACTGGCGCATTTCTTCGACGCGCACCAGGTAACGGTCGTAGCAGTCGCCGTTGACGCCGACCGGAATGTCGAAATCCACGTCGGCGTACTTGGCATACGGCTGCTTCTTGCGCAGATCCCAGGCAATGCCCGAACCGCGCAACATTACACCGGTCATGCCCCACTGCTGGGCCAGTTCCGGCGAGACCACGCCAATGCCGACGGTACGCTGCTTCCAGATACGGTTATTGGTGAGCAGTTCCTCGTATTCGTCGACCTTCTTGGGGAAGTCGGCGGTGAAGGCATCGAGGAAGTCGAGCATGGAACCTTCACGCCAGCTGTTGAGGCGCTGCAGGTCTTTGCCCTTGTGCCAGGGCGATTCGCGGTACTGCGACATCTTCCCCGGCAGATCGCGATAGACGCCGCCCGGACGATAGTAGGTGGCGTGCATGCGCGCACCGGAGACCGCTTCGTAGCAGTCCATCAGCTCTTCGCGTTCGCGGAAGGCGTACAGGAACACCGCCATCGCGCCCAGGTCCAGCGCGTTGGAGCCGACCCACATCAAGTGATTCAGGATGCGGGTGATCTCGTCGAACATGGTGCGGATGTACTGTGCGCGCACCGGTGCCTCGATCCCCAGCAGGGTTTCGATGGCGCGCACGTAGGCGTGCTCGTTGCACATCATCGACACGTAGTCGAGGCGATCCATGTAGCCGATCGACTGGTTGAACGGCTTGGATTCGGCCAATTTCTCGGTGCCGCGATGGAGCAGGCCGATGTGCGGATCGGCACGGACGACGGTTTCGCCGTCCATTTCCAGCACCAGGCGCAGCACGCCGTGCGCGGCTGGATGCTGCGGGCCGAAATTCATCGTGTAATTGCGGATTTCTTGCGCGGCCATGCTCAGTTCTCCCGCCAATGGTCGGCGGCTTCCGCCTTCGCTTGAATCAGGTCGGCGTCGTCGCGGATCACGCGCGGCACCAATACGCGCGGCTCGATCGATACAGGTTCGTAGATCACGCGCTTCTGCTCGGGGTCGTAGCGAACTTCCACGTTGCCGATCAGCGGGAAGTCCTTGCGGAATGGATGGCCGACGAAACCGTAGTCGGTAAGGATGCGGCGCAGGTCCGGATGGCCTTCGTAGATGATGCCGAACAAGTCGAACGCTTCGCGCTCAAACCAGTCCACGCCCGGCCAGATGCCGGTGACGGAGGGCACCACGGGCAGATCGTTGTCATCGCAGAACACGCGCACGCGCAGGCGCTGGTTAAGTTCGATCGACAACAGATGGAACACTGAAGCGTAGCGCTTGGGGAGCGACACGTCGCGCGGACGATCCTGCCAGGTGAAGCGGCCGATGGCTTCGCCTTCCACGCCGCGCGAGAAACCGTTGCCGGACACGTCGGTGGTATCCCACTCGGTCTGGCCATAGCCCAAATAATCCACGCCGCACAGGTCGACCAGTTCGCTGAAGCGGAAGCCGGGCTCATCGCGCAAGGAGGTGCACACGGACAACAGATGCGCGGCATCCACTTCTGCCGTGACCTGGCCGTTGGCAACCGTGATTTTCAGCAGGTCGCCGAATCGCGCGGCAAGCCGCTCGGCCAGCGAGTTAGTTTGCATTTCGCTCATGACTGACGGCGCCTTTTAGGAACGCGCGATGGTGCTGGTACGACGAATCTTCTTCTGCAATTGCAGGATGCCGTGGATCAGCGCTTCGGCCGTGGGCGGGCAGCCCGGCACGTAGATGTCCACCGGCACAATGCGATCGCAGCCGCGTACAACGGAATACGAGTAGTGATAGTAACCGCCGCCGTTCGCGCAGCTGCCCATGGAGATCACCCATTTCGGGTCAGGCATCTGGTCATAGACCTTGCGCAACGCGGGGGCCATCTTGTTGACCAGCGTACCGGCCACGATCATCACGTCGGACTGACGCGGGCTGGGGCGGAACACCACGCCGTAGCGATCCAGGTCCAGGCGGGCAGCGCCGGCGTGCATCATTTCCACCGCGCAGCAGGCAAGGCCGAAGGTCATCGGCCACATGGAGCCCGTGCGCGCCCAATTCATCAAGGCATCGACGGAGGTGGTGACGACACCGTGGCGAAGAACGGGGTTATCGCCAGCCGGACGCAGGATGTCATCCACCAGGTTCAATGGCTGCGGGTTGTGCATTACCCGGTCAAGCGTGGAGATCACTCCCATTCCAGTGCTCCCTTCTTCCACACGTAGGCAAAACCGACCACCAGCAGCAGCAGGAACAGCGCCATTTCAATCAGCGCGACAATGCCGATGTGCTGGAACACCACCGCCCACGGAAACAGGAAGGCGATTTCCAGATCGAAAATGATGAAAAGGATGGCGAGGAGGTAATAGCGCACGTCGAACTGCATGCGCGCATCCTCGAAGGCCTCGAAGCCGCATTCGTACGGCGAAAGCTTATCCGACTCCGGACGGCGTGGACCAGCCAGCAGGCCGACGATCAGGAGGACGACACCCAGCCCTGTGGCAACGCCAAGGAACAGGAGAACAGGCCAATATTCGGCAAGCACGGTTTAACTTACCTCCGCACCACATGAGTGCATCAGCGACCGTCGGGGCAAACGGTCCGGAAGTTCAAATCAGCGGGCTGTCCAGCTCTGTGGATGCAGATGTGGGCGCTCGACGTTCCTCGGGACAAGCCCTGGGATCACGACATTGTATCAGTGGGCATGGGTAGGCCGACAAGCCTTGTGTGGCGCACCATGGGATGTTTCTTGCAATAAAGCGGTGACGCAGACGTTCAATGATGCTGCACGGACGCGCGGCGCACCCTGCACGCAAGAAATTTTGGCATGTTTCAAAACAGCGACGGCCGCGATGGCTTACATCGTCTGCGTGGCACGCTCGGAATTGAGCACACCCGCCAGCAGCGCCTCGATCCGACTGCGCGCGGCTTCCCCATCGGAAGAGTCACTGAACTGCACGCCGATACCGGCCGTGCGATTGCCTTGCGCACCGATCGGCGTGATCCACACCACCTTGCCGGCTACCGAAAGACGCTCGCTTTCATCGATCAGGCTGATCAGCAGCACCACTTCGTCGCCCAGCGAGTAGCGCTGTGCGGTGGGCGCAAACAGGCCGCCGTGCTTCAGGAACGGCATGTACGAGTTGTACAGCGACGCTGTGTCCTTGAATTTCAGCGAGATGATGCCCTGACGGGCGGCGACCGGGTTCATGCCTGCTCCCCTTGATACGGCACTGGCGGCCAGTGCTGGAGGTACATCCTAACCATGCCGCCGGATGTGCGCAAAGACGCGTTGCTCAGTTCGTCGCCGGGACGACAATCCTGCCTCGGCAGATATCCCCTGATGTCAAACCTCCCACCAGCCCCAGTGGTCAAAGATCCAGGGCGACGGCCAATCCAGGTGCAGTTTCACGAAGGCCGGCCCTGCCTTCCGCTCTGCCAGCCGGAACACCCCAGCGGCATCACGCACCAGCGGCGCCTTGGGCCACGGCCAGTCCTTCACTCCGGCAGGCGTCGCCAGCAGCAAGCGCAGCCACGGTCGCAATACCGCCGGCGGCTGCCAGGGCAGCCACCCATTTCCAGCTCCGCCACTGACTGACATATAACGCTCGGGACTATCCGCCAGCCGCAGCATGCGCCGGCCGCTCAGCACCATCTGGGTACGGTGCTCGAGCAGCGCCGCCAGCTTGCACTGCCGCTGCGTCGCCGTGGCATCGACTGAAATCGGGTAGGCGGAGCTCTCCGCACCACCGTGGACAGGATAGGCAAGCAGCATGGGAGCGCACGCCATCCCTGCCAGCGCCAGCCGGCATAGCACGTGTGCAGCGCCGTGATCGGGATGGCTATCGCGCAGTGCCGGGCTGCAAACGATGGTTGGCCGGAATGCCGCGATGGCCGCACGCATCGGCTCTAGCGACCCTGCCACTTCGTCGCGCAGGCGGTCCGTCAGTTCCATATCGTGCCAGCCAAGCGGGTGTAGCGCCGATGCCGGCGCACCCAAACGCTCCAACGCGCATACCACCTCCGCGCGCCGCTTCACTCCCCAGCGGACGCGCGCATCGCTATCGATCAACAAGCGACGCTCCAGATAGCGTTGCGGCCAGGGATTATTGTCGCCATCCGTCAGCAGCAGAATGCGGATCTCGCCGCCGGCGGCCAGCACCTGCTGCAGCAAGATGCCGCAGCCCAGCGTTTCGTCATCCGGGTGCGGCGCCAACACCAGCAGGCGGGTTTGCGCAGAAACGGGCCATGGCGGCATGCGTCAAAGCGTCCCTAGCGCCAGCGTCCCAACAGTTCCAGCAGCAACAGGTCACCGCGCAACGGACCACGCAGCGCTTCGCGCGTGCGATTGGCTGCGTCGTACCACGCCATCAGCCCTTCACCATCCAGCGAGCTCGACAACGGCGTGGTTTGCGCGGTGGCGCGCGCGCGCATTTCCTCCGCCGCGGCTTGCGCAGCGAACCACAGGCGCTGCGCGGGCGCATCGTCGAGCCAGCGCTTGGCCATCGCGATGGCATCACCACGTCCGGCAGCCAATGCAGCAAGGTCCTTGCGGACTTCCTGGCGCTGCGCGAGCGCGCCCTCTTCCACCCAGATCCGCGCAAGCCCGGGATTACCCCCTGCCGCTGCCAGGGCAGTTTCCGCATCCCGTACGCCAACCTGCTGCAGCCAAGCCTGCGACTCTTCACGCTTGGGCAGCTGGAAATCCATGCGCTGGCAACGGCTGCGAATAGTGGCCGGCATACGCCATGGCGCATCAGCCAACAGAATCAGCATGGTTTGCGAAGCAGGCTCTTCCAATGTTTTCAGCAGTGCATTCGCAGCGGCGGTGTTCATCGCATCGGCCGGATCGATGCTGGCAATCTGCCAGCCGCCGAATTGGCTGGACTTAGCCAGCCGCGCTGACAGATCGC
>NZ_DATJMN010000056.1:0-51633 GCF_035508675.1 Dyella sp. | reverse complement strand
AGCGACCGCCTGCGCACCTTGGACGACTACCGGCGCTATCTCGACCGCCTCGGCCAGATTCCGCACTATTTCCAGCAGCAGATCGACAACATGCGGCTGGGCCTCAAGCGCGGATTCAGCGTGCCGCGCGCGGTGCTGGCGGGCCGCGACAAGTCCATCGCCGCCGTGGCGGACCTCACGGACCCCACGGCCAGCAGTTTCTACGCACCCTTCGAACAGATGCCCGCGGGCATCCCCGCCGACCAGGCGCAGGCGCTGCGCGGCGAGGCGCTGCAGCGCATCCGCGACCAGGTGATTCCCGCCTATGCCAACCTGCTGAAGTTCTTCGACGACGAGTACGTGCCGCAGGCGCGCACCACGCTGGCCGCCGAGGCGCTGCCCGACGGCAAGGCCTATTACCGCCAGCAGATCCGCGAATACACCACGCTGGACATCTCGCCCGACCAGATCCACCAGATCGGCCTGGACCAGGTGGCGAAGATCCACGCGCAGATGCTGGACGTGATGAAGCAGACCGGCTTCAAGGGCAGCTTCGCCGACTTCCTCAATTACCTGCGCACCGATCCGCAGTTCTACGCCAAGACGCCGCAGTCGCTGCTCGACCAGACCGCATGGGTGGCGAAGGAAGTGGATGGCCAGCTCGGCAAGTTCTTCGGCCACCTGCCGCGCTCGCGCTTTACCATCGAGCCGGTGCCGGACGCGATCGCGCCGTATTACACCTCCGGCCGCGGCGGCCCGGACGTCTATCTGGTCAATACCTACGACCTGCCCTCGCGCCCGCTCTACAACATGCCGGCGCTGACCTTGCACGAGTCGTATCCCGGCCATGCCCTGCAACTGGAACTGGCGGAGGAGCAGCACGACCAGCCCGCGTTCCGCCGCAACAGCTTCATTTCCGCTTATGGCGAAGGCTGGGCGCTGTACTCGGAATACCTCGGCAACGAAATGGGCATCTACAAGACGCCCTACCAGCACTTCGGCTACCTGACCTACCAGATGTGGCGCGCCTGCCGCCTGGTGGTCGACACCGGCATCCACCACCTGGGCTGGACGCGCCAGCAGGCGATCGACTACATGACCGAGAACACCGCGCTGTCCGAGCGCGAAATCGCCAACGAGGTCGACCGCTACATCAGCTGGCCGGGGCAGGCGCTCTCGTACGAGCTGGGCTATCTCAAGATCATGGAGCTGCGCGCCAAGGCCGAAAAAGCGCTAGGGCCGAAATTCGACCTGCGCGCGTTCAACGACACCATCCTGTCCCTGGGTTCGGTGCCCTTGCCGGTGCTGGAGCAGCGCATCGACCGGTTTATTGCCGAAGGCGGCCCGGAGCCGGACTACGATTGCGACTGCGCCAAGCATTAGCCGCTTGCTTGGCGCGAAGGGCATTGGCAAGAACTTCACAGATGAAGTAGTATGCATTTAAACTTCATCGGGAGAGTCAGCCATGACAGCCCACGCCTTGACCAGGCTAACCCCTGCCGAAGAACTGAGCGGCCCCGCCTTGCGGGCGTTCTTCAACATGGCCGAGCGCTGGAACCTGCGCATTACCGAACAGCGCAGGCTGCTCGGCGAGCCGCCCGAGTCCACGTTCTACAAGTGGAAACGCCACCAGGATGGCGCGCTGGGGCGCGACACGCTGGAGCGCATCAGCTATCTGCTGGGCATCTACAAGGCGCTGCAGATCCTGTTTCCCAATCCCGAACAAGCTGATGCATGGCTGCACAAACCCAACCGCTCGCCACTGTTTGGCGGGCAGTCGGCGTTGGAGCGCATGTTGTCGGGCAACGTGGCCGATCTGTACGTCGTGCGGCAATATCTGGACGCGCAACGCGGCTGGTAAGCACTTCGTCGCAGTCGGCGAGAAGCCATTCCGGCACCCTTCCATTCCCGTCGAACAGGGACGAACACCGATGCTGCGGTGATGTGCCGCGGACCACGCCATGCCTATCGACACGCCGCCCTTACGCCGCATCCGCTGGACGCATGCCTATCGCATCGTGCCGAGCCGCTTTCCGCCGGCTGGCCTGTTCGATCGCATTGCCGATCCGGCCGACATGGATGCCATCTTCGCCATCGAAGTGATGACCAATCCGCGCCTGCGCGAAGAGGCCGATGCCTTGCGCCTGGTACCGCGCGATCGCCGCATCTCCGGCCCGGGCTCGACGCCGGTGATGGCCGCATTCACCCACCTGAATCCGGAAGGCAGCCGTTTTTCCGACGGCACCTGGGGCGTGTTCTACGCGGCGCGCAACATGATCACCGCGGTGGAAGAAACCGTGTACCACCGCGAGCGTTTCCTTGCGGCCACCTCGGAACCTGCCTGCGATGCCGAAATGCGCTGCTATCAGACCAGCGTCGATTGCAAGCTGCACGATATCCGCGGCGGCTGGATGCAGGCGCATGATCCGGACAGCTACGCTGACAGCGTCAAGCTGGCGCGCAGGCTGCTGGAGGAAGGCTCCAACGGCATCGTGTACGACAGCGTGCGCCATCGCGGCGGCGAATGCCTGGCGGCGTTCTATCCCGACGTGGTGGCGCCGTGCGTGCAGGCGCAACACCTGATCTATCGCTGGGATGGCCAGCATATTGCGCAAGTTCTCGAAGTCAGCGAGTTGAAGCGGCGTTGATGCGCTGGCGAAGTCCATGACGGGATCATGCTGGCCACTTCCACCATCAGCTGACGCGCGCGACTATGCGCCAACGCAAAAGAATGTGACGTATATCGATGTGTTTACGCCGAGGTTGGGAGCGAATGGCCAGCCGCAGCCGAAGTGGTTCGTCGAGGATGGGCTGCACATGAACCGTATGGGTTACGAATCGTGGATCACGCTGCCCAAGCCGTGGGTGGACGTGCACGAGCGGTGATTTAACACATTGACTCAAGCGCGCGTCGCGCGTCCACGACGATACGTCCCCTACGCAAAAAAAGCGCCCCTGGGGCGTCCATTCGCCCAAGGTGCGCTTTCCTCTCTGGATCACCAGCCAGCGTTTTGTGGCGAACCATCCGGATGTGCAAACCAAACCACCCAGTTGTGGCCGCCAGGGCAACGCTGGCCACGATTGATATCAGTGATCGCGCCATTGCTGGATGTCATTTTCGCGCGATAACAACTACCGAAATTGTCGGTGTAATCGCGGGTGGTGAAGCTCGTCCAGTCGGTATCCGTTTCGGCAGGGCCACCCTTTCGGAAGGAATGGAACCCGCTGTCAGTATGCGCGGTGAAGGTTCCGACGCCGGGCCGGTAATGGTCTTCGTCGATGACACGCCGCTGTGTGATTGCCACTTTGTAGTTCAGCAAGCTAAGTGTCTCGTAGGGAGGGACGTATTCTTCGAACACGGACTTTCCGGCGACGTAGTAAGTCATTTGCAGGGGATACTGGATGCGAGTCCGGTCCCAGCTGATCAGCCAGTGCCCGATCCTTCGGCTGCTGATCTGCTCCACGTTGTTGGTCAACGAAATAGTCTGGCTATACAGCTCCGGAACTGCCTCGGGACTTTGGTATTGCGGCGAGCTGCTTTCCAGCTGAAAAGCCTGCGTATTGGCAAAACGGCTTATCTGATGCACGCACGAATCGATACGGCCGCGCGACGTGTTGATGAAGCCGTGGATCTGGAAATCCCTGTGCTGTTGTGTCTTGATGTCGCCCTGGTTCGTGATGCCATCGCCTACGATCGTGTCGACGTCGGTAGGGGCGCCATTCTCGGTGGCAAGCGTGTTGAGTGTTACGGCGCCTGTTATCTGAGTGCTTTGCTTATCAAGATAGAGCAGCAATGTCGTGCCTCCATTTCTGCTGCCGTCGGCGTCGGGATTTAGCACCTGGGCACGATTGTCGGCTGTAATGCTGTGTGGGCCGGCTGCACTCAGGATGGCCGCAAAGGGGGTCAGATCGACCCGGTAAGGCTTGAGATTAGGCATTTCCAGTGTTGTTATCGGCTCGTCTGCGGTATTCCGCAGGAATGTCCAGTTCAAATCGGCGACAACAAGGGGAAACGCCGGAGCAATGCCCGCGGGCGTGCCGTCTACTCCGATCTTGGTTTCACGGAAGCTGCCGCCAGGGCACCCTTCCATTTGCAAATAGGGCGAGTAGTAATCGGCATTGCCAGGCGCAAAGTAAAACGCGCTGAGATTTTTGAGCTGTAAGTTGTTCGAGTCAGCGCTGTAGCAGGTGTACCAAAACACGTGATTGTTGTCCTGCGTATTGGCTGGCATGCTTTGATAGTTACCTTCGACATCGAGATAAGCGCGTTCGATGTTGTGAGGCAGGGCGACGGGCGCATCCAGATTCACCGCGACAACCACATCCGGCACTCGGGGCGCCGGCGTGGCGGGAGTAGCCGGGTAGAACAGCAGCTCTGCGCTCCCGGTAAAGGTCGGGCTGTTGGGGATTTGGATGTCATCGAGCTCGGCGCTCCAGATAACACCGCTCTGAGGCGACTTGAACAATGCACTGTAATCGGTCAAGTCGCGCTCGATGGACCAGCTAGAGGTGCCGTCGTAGTGCGGTATGGCGCTACGAAACAACCGCACATGGGCCAGATCCATGCCGAGCGTATCCACCACCGAGCGCCAGCTGGATTGAATATGCACCTCCAGGATGACCTTCGCCCAAGGCGGCGGACAGGCCGACGGTGGCACATAGCTGAAATTCGGATCAATGATGACGGAGTTGGTCGGTTCCGGCCAAGTTCGATCGTGCATCAGCTCGACGACGCACGGTTGTCCAGCAGCAGCCGGTATATGCGGATCGATCGACGCGATTTGCCCAGCTGGTGTTGCAGCGGCGGCCGTGGTCAGCGATGTGGACAGAAGCGCCAGAACAAATGGCGCTGTCGCCATCAGGCGACGCGCTAGACGCATAACTTTCATCGTGGGGCTCCCTGACATTCCCTTTGCGCATCCCCTGCGCGCGCGAACCTACGCCACGCCACATCAACAAAGAGTGAGAGTGGGCATTGCGGGAGCAACTTTATTCCACACGGCGAATGGCTGTTCGCCCTTTACGTGCCGCGGCAGCAACCCCCCTCCTCATTGGAGAGGGGAAGGAAAGGTCATGTATCCGCGTCGGTCGCAAACCCTTCGCGCGTGCCGCGGTTGAACACGCGATCACTCGCCAGCACATCCGCCGCTGCATGCGCCGTTTGCTGCTTGAGCTTGGCGTAGATCGGTGCGAAATCCGGCCGCGTGGCCTCGAACAACTGCTCGAAGCTGTCGATCACGAAATAAGTCTGCTGGTAGGTATCGATGCGGTAGCGCGTATTCATCACGCGCTCCAGGCCGAAGCCGATGCGGTTCGGGGCCGGTGAATCCAGGCAGTAGATCGATTCGCCCTTGGAGCTGACGATGCCGGCGCCATAGATGCGCATGCCTTCGTCGGTGTTGATCAGGCCGAATTCCACCGTGTACCAGTACAGGCGCGTCAGGTTCATCAGCGCCTCGGGGCCGATGCCGAACGCCTTCATGCCGCCGCGACCGTAGGCCTGCATGTAGTCGCCAAAGACCGGATTGAGCAGCAGCGGCACGTGGCCGAACAAGTCGTGGAACAGGTCCGGTTCGCTCAGGTAGTCGAGCTGTTCGGGCTTGCGGATCCACCAGGACACCGGAAATCGGCGATGGGCGAGGTGGTCGAAAAACACCTCGTCCGGCAATAGGCCTTCCACGGCGACCAGTTCCCAGCCAGTGGCCTTGCCCAGCACCTGGTTGAGATCGGCGAACCTGGGAATGCCGCCATCGCCCAGGCCGAAGCGTTCTACGCCTTCCAGGAATTCGCGGCAGGCCCGGCCGGGCAGCAGCTCGCGCTGGCGCTGGTACAGCGTGTCCCATACCTCGTGGTCGGTACGGCTGTAGCTCGACCAGGGCTGCTCCACCACGCCGGTGGCGTAGACGGGGACATAGCCACGGTCGGTCTGCTGGTGTTCCACGCGGCGCGGGGGGCTGGAGGTATCCATCGACGGCTCCGGAAACGGCTTGCGGTGATCAATAGAATACGTCCCATACCGCGCATGTTCCTTGTTTTATTGCATGTAAAAGCGCCATGTGCGCAATAATCATGCGCCATCACCCGAGCAGATCGAGGTATCGTGCATGGTCAGCCTGGATCGCACCGACTTGCGCATGCTGGCCGCATTGCAGGCCGAAGGACGCATCACCAACGCCGAACTGGCCGAGCGGGTGAGCTTGTCGCCTTCCGCCTGCCTACGTCGCTTGCAGCGACTGGAGGGGGAGGGAGTGCTCACCGGCTACAGCGCCCAAGTGGACCCCGAAGCGGTAGGGCTGGGGTTGCAGGCCTTTGTGCGCGTGCAGCTCACCCGCCACGAAAGCGATGTGATCGAGCGCTTTGTGGAGCGAGTGAACGGCTGGGACGAAATCGTGGCCTGTTATGCGCTTACCGGCGACATGGACTATCTCATGCACGTCTATGTGGCCGACCTGCAGCACTTCTCGCGTTTCCTGCTGGATCGCCTGCTCAATGCCTCCGGCGTGGCGGATGTGAACTCCAGCTTCGTGCTGCGCACCGTGAAACGGGCCGGCGCCTTGCCGCTGACTCAGCTGGAGCGTTGATTACGCGTTCTCGCCCGCCACGTGCAAACGCACGGGCTCGCTGTGGCGCCGAATGCGCAAAGCCAGGCAGGCGGCGACCACGCCGGTAGCCCCCGCGATCACGAACGGTGTGAGGTAGCTGCCCAACTGCACGCGCAAGACTCCGGCCATGAACGCTGCCGTCGCCGCGCCCACCTGGTGCCCCGCCACCACCCAGCCAAACACCACCGGCGCATCGCGTTCACCGAAGGCTTCGGTGGTGAGGCGCAGCGTGGGCGGCACCGTGGCGATCCAGTCCAGGCCGTAGAACACACCGAACAGCGATAGGCTGTACAGCGAGAAATCCGAGTAGGGCAGGTACATCAGCGACAGGCCGCGCAAGCCGTAATAGACGAATAGCAGCTTGCGTGGATCGAAGCGATCGGTCAGCCAGCCAGAGGCCGTGGTACCGATCAGATCGCACACGCCCATCATCGCCAGCACGCCGGCCGCGCGCACTTCCGGAATGCCGTGGTCGCCGCACAGCGCGATGAAGTGCGTGCCGATCAGGCCGTTGGTGGTGAAGCCGCACACGAAGAACGTGGCGAACAGCAGCCAGAACACGCCATGTTTGCTGGCGCGGTGCAGGGTGCCCAAGGTCAATGCAAACAGGTTGCCGGATGATGCTGTTGCGTCGGCCTGTTCATTCGGTGCGGCACCGTAGCGCGTGAGACCGATGTCGGCGGGGCGCTCCGGCATCAGCCACAGCACCAGTGGCAGCAGCAGTGCACAGACCGCGGCAATGGTCAGCACCACCGGCTGCCAGCCGGCGTACTCGGCAATGGCTGCAAGACCGGGCAGGAAGATCAGCGTGCCGGTAGCGGTGCTGGCGGTCAGCAAGCCCATCATCAGGCCGCGATGGGCGCTGAACCAGCGACCGACCACGGTTGCGCCCAGCACCACCGCCACGCAGCCGGTGCCGGCACCCGACAGCACGCCCCAGGTCAGTAGCAGATGCCAGGGCCGCGTCATCAGCGCACTGGAAGCGGCCGCCAGCGCCATCAGCGCCAGGGCGACAAGCAGCACTCGCTTGATGCCGAAACGCTGCATCAGCGCCGCGGCGAACGGACCCATCAAGCCGTAGAGCAGGATGCCGACCGCGGCGGCGGACGAAATATCGTCCCGGCTCCAGCCGAAGGCGCGGCCAAGCGGCAGCATCAGCACGCCGGGCGTGGCACGCATGCCGGCCGACGCCAGCAAGGCCAGAAACACCACGGCGAGCACCACGAAGGCATAGTTTTGGCCGAACGGCCGGCGGCGCTGTATAGTCATGTTACCGATCGGTACGGGGCGGAAGCGCAGCGTACGTACCGATCGGTAACATTGTCAACTATCTCGCTTATGGCCATGCGTTCTAAATCTTCCCCCGACATTTCTTCCGACGCCCCGCGACGTGCCGCCGACCGCATCCGCGACACGGCCTTCGACCTGTTCTACCGGGAAGGCATCCGTGCCGTCGGTGTGGAGGAAATCGTCAACCAGGCCGGTGTCACCAAGCCCAGCCTGTATCGCGCCTTCGAATCGAAGGACGAACTGATCGCTGCCTACCTGCGCGATTACGACCAACGGTTCTGCCAACGTTTCGAAGCACCCGGCACCGATCATCCCGACGATCCCAGGGAGCATCTGCTCGCCTATTTGGACCGGCTTGCCCGCCGCGCCAGTCGCGACGGCTATCGCGGCTGCGGCCTCACCAATGCAGTGATCGAATATCCCCACCACGATCATCCTGCACACCAGGTTGCCGTGGAGAGCAAGCAACACCTGCGCGAACGGTTGCGCGAGATGTGCCGTGGCATGGATGCGCGCGATCCTGAGGAACTGGCTGATGGGCTGCTGTTGCTGATCGAGGGCAGCTACGTGTCAGGCCAGGCCTTCGGCGAGGGCGGACCAGCACGCGTGCTGGGCATGATGGCGCGGCGTTTGATCGACGCATCGACGTAAGGCATCGCGCTTCAACTCGTTTGCAGAGGATGTTGCACTGCCGATAGGACGTCGTTAACGCTAAACTAACTGCTGATGAGCATCGAAGCCGTTACCACTCCCGACCGCGACCTGCTGCGCCCGCTGCGTTATCTGTGGCGCGTACCGTTGCTGCTCGTGCACGTCGTGCTGGGCATTCTGCTGTGCGGGTTGATTCTGACCTGGCGTCGCCATGACGTCATGAAGAACGGCCGCGAGCCGTTCACCCATCGCATGATCCGCGCCTGGTCCACCGGGCTAATGCGCATCTTCGGCTTGCGCTCGGTGCGCGTCGGGCAACCGCTGCGCGATCCGGTGCTGTTTGTCGCCAACCACACCTCGTGGATCGACATCGAGCTGTTGCACAGCCAGCGCGCGGCCTGCTTCGTGGCCAAGGCCGAAATCGCCAGCTGGCCGCTGGTCGGCTGGCTGGCGGCGAGCGGCGGCACCATCTTCCATCGGCGCGGCAACAATCATTCGCTGGCGGCAGTGATGCAGGTGATGGTGGAGCGCCTGCGCGCCGGCCGTTCCGTGGCGGTATTCCCCGAAGGCGGTACCGGTCACAACGGCGTGCTGAAAGTGTTCCATGCGCGCATCTTCCAGGCTGCGCTCGATGCCGAGGTGCGGGTACAACCGGTGGCGTTGCGCTTCGTGCGCGGGGGCACGCGGCAGATCGATGCCGGCTTCCGTGACAACGAGAACTTCATGCAGAACTTCCTGCGCATGCTCGGCGGCCCGGCAATGGATGCCGAAGTGCATTTCCTCGAACCGGTGCCGGCCAGTCCCGACGGGCGCCGCCGCATGGCCGAGCTGTCGCGCGAGCGGATCGCCGCCGCGCTCCAGGATCGTTCTGCATGACTGGAGGGACTCAACGCGCCCGCGCGACTCGGGTTGCCGCGGAGCGCCCGCCATGCGGCAGCGTGCGGCTTGAACGGATCACCCGCCAGGCCGCGCGCCGCGCCCTACCACCTGACGACCGCGCCGCGGCAACCCAAGCCACGTGGACACATTGAGCAAACCCTTGCCGCAAGGACGCGACTTTCAGCCGCCCTGGCCGCTGACCAACGGGCATATTCAAACCATGCTGTCCTCCAGCGGCGTGCGGCGCAGGCTGCTGCCGCGCAGCGCCTACCGTGTGCTGAAAGGTGCACAGGAGGTGCTGGTGGATGGTGGCGACGGCATTCGCCTGACCGGTTCGTTCACCGCGCAAACCACGCAGTCCCAGTCGCGCGGCCTGGCGGTGCTGTTCCATGGCTGGGAAGGCAGCGTCGATTCGACCTATGTACTGCAAACCGGCAGCCGTTTGCTGGACGATGGCTGGGACATTTTCCGCCTCAATTTTCGCGACCACGGCGAAAGCCATGGCCTCAACGAAGCACTGTTCCATTCCTGCCGCCTCGATGAAGTGGCGCATGCGCTGGGCGATATCGCGCAGCGCTGGCCGGCGCGCGTGATGGCGCTGGCAGGATTCTCGCTGGGCGGCAATTTCGCGCTGCGCGTGGCGATGCAAGCGCCGGCACATGGCATTCCGCTCGACTACGCGCTGGCGGTGTGTCCCATCATCGATCCCAGCGAAGGCCTGTTCTCGCTGGAAGAATCCGCGCCATGGTTCTACCAGGCGTACTTCATGAACAAGTGGCGGCGCTCGTTGCGCGCCAAGCAAAAGGCGTTTCCGGAAGTTCAATACTTCGAGCTGCAGGAGCTGAAGCAGAATCTGCGCGGCCTCACCGAGTCGCTGGTGCTGCGCCACACCGATTTCGGCTCGCTCGAAGCCTATCTGGATGGCTATTCGGTGGCGGGCCACGCACTGGCGGACATGCAGATTCCGGCCACCATTCTTACGGCGCGCGACGATCCGGTGATTCCGGTCGGCGCGTTCGAAAAGCTCGAGCTGCCCAGCAACGTCGAACTGGACATCGCGACGCATGGCGGCCACTGCGGATTCATTCGCGGCTGGGATATGACCAGCTTCTGCGACGACTACATCGCCGCGCGTTTCAACGCCATCGCCGCAGGGCAGTCGCCGCACTCCTGAGCCCGGTGCATGCCGGGCTGTCACAATCGGATCATGGCGTGCACGTTACCGTCGGACAAACGCCGACTCGCACCGGCACAAGCCTGCCCTGAACCCACGGGCTCCCCTGGCGTCGGAGATTCCCATGCAGCTACGCAGCGACAACTTCCAACACGGCCAACCGATTCCGCCGCAGCTGGCTTTCGCCAGGCTCGGCAAACCGGTGGTGCTGTCCGACAACCGCAGTCCGCATCTGGCCTGGAAAGATGCGCCGTCCGGCACGCGTTCGTTCGTGCTCACCTGTATCGACAACGACGTACCGGGCAAACCCGATGACGTGAACAAGGAAGGCCGCAGCGTGTCGGCCGATCTGCCGCGGGTGGAATTCGTGCACTGGTTGATGGCCAACATTCCCGTCGAGTGCGGCGAACTGGCCAAAGGCGCCTGCAGCGACGAGATCACGCCACGCGGCAAGCAACAGCCCGATGGGCCGCCCGGCAGTGTGCAAGGCGTCAATAGCTATACCGACTGGTTCGCTGGCGACGTGCAGATGGAAGGTACCTATCTGGGCTACGACGGCCCATGCCCGCCTTGGAACGATTCACTGCTGCATCACTATCACTTCCGCGTCTACGCCCTGGATACGCCGCGCCTGGCGCTGGCGACGGGTTTCTCGCTCGAAGAGCTGCGCGCGGCGATGGCCGGCCGTGTCCTGGCGGAGGCCCTGCTTACCGGAACCTACAGTCTCAACCCCAGCGTCCCGGCGTAGGGCGGCCAGCACCAAACGGAGCAGCTCTTCACGCCAGCACAGCATGCGCTATGGAACATGCAAAACGGGGTGGCGACAGGATGCCCTCGGATCGAGGAGGAATGGTGCCATGCTGCATTACGCCCTGGTCTTTCTGGTCATCGCTGTCATCGCTGCCCTACTTGGTTTTACCGGCATAGCCGGTACTGCCGCGTGGATCGCCAAGCTATTGTTCGTGCTATTCCTGGTTCTGGCCGTGATTGCCTTTTTTCGGCGGGCCAGCTGAACAGCGCGAAGAAAGGTTCAGCCAACAGCCTGGCGAACGGCTAGAGTGACCATTCTTGACCTCACGGAGTAACGTCATGAACAACGAAGTCCAGACGAACGAAAACAACGCCCACGGACGCATCGAGCAAGGTGCAGAACGCATCAAGCAGGCGACTTCCGATGCCGTGGCGAACAGCAAGGAAAAATTCGATCGCGCCGCCGACCGTGTCGAGGAACGCGTGCATCACGCCACCGACAAGGCTGCGCACGCCGCCAACCGCGCTACCGATAAGGTCGCCGAAGCCACCGAGCGCGGGCGTGAAGCTTATGACCAAGCCAGGGAACGCGCCGACGAATGGCTGGAAGACGTGCGCGAATACGTGCGCGAAAAACCCGTGCAGGCTGTAGCCATTGCTCTCGGTGCCGGCTGGTTGCTCGGCCGCATCCTGCGTCGCTGAACTTGGCCGTCAACCAGGCACGGAGGCGGCCCATGCACGATGCCGTGCACGACCACGAAGCAGCCGCGCAGCCGGAGCCATCCGGCGCAGCGGCTTCGGGCAGCTTGCTCGACGATCTTGGCCGACTCGCGCGCGCGGTGCGCAGTCTGTTCGGCGCGCAACTGAGCCTGCTCGCCGCGGAACTGGGGCTGGCGCGCAGCGCCGTGTCCTGGCTGCTTGCCGCGGGCCTGGGCGCGACCATTGCCGGGGTAGGGCTCGGTCTCACCTTGCTCAGCCTGATCGGCTTCCTGCTGGCCAAATGGCTAGGCTCATGGATTTGGGCGCTGGCGGCGCTCGCCGTGCTGGAAGTGCTGGCGCTGCTCGGTGCCATCCTGCTGTTCCGCCGTTGCATGCACTGGATGAGCCTGCCGGGCACACGGCAGGAATGGCGTGCGATCATGCGCGATACGCTGCAAAAAGCCGAACGCGATATCGATGCAGGCAAGGGCAAGGGGGAGGTCTGACATGAGCTTGTTCAAGCAACTCAAACGGGTGGACTCGGCGCGCCAGCGCGTGGCGCGACATCGCGAGGAATTGGCCACGCCGGCGGCAGCGCTGCTGGAACGCGGGCACAGCCATCCGTTGACCACGGTCGGTGCGGCCGCCGGCGCAGGGTTCGTGCTCGGCAGCCTGGGTGTCGGCCCGCTGCGTGTACCGGGCTTGATCACGACGGTGAGCGCCGGCTTGGCGGAAATCGTGGCGTACGGCACGCGCCTGATCGCCGAACTGGGCATGGACGAAGGCGATCACGCCAGCGACAGCGACGGACCATGACCGCCATCGAACCCACGGCGCGGCCAGGTACGGCGCCCGTGGACGAAGCACCGCACGGAACGCAGGCCGTGCGTGCATCCGCCGGCATGGCGAAACAGGTGCAGCAGGCCACGCGCGGCGTTCATCGCTTGCGCGGCCATCTGCGTGCCATCCGCATGACGCTCAACGCCATGCTGATGCTTGCCCTGCTCTACACCGTCACCCTGGTCAAGGCGCTGATCATCCCGCTGGTGCTGGCCGGCTTCATCGGCCTGGCCTTGAACCCCATCGTGGCGCGCGGCACACGCCATCACGTTCCGCGCTGGCTGGGGGCGAGTGTGCTGATGGCCGCGCTGATAACAGGCATCGTCGCCGGCATCAGCATGTTGACGCAGCCGGCGTTGACCTGGCTGCATAGCGCGCCATCGCAGATCCACAGCTTCATTCCGAAACTTCAGCACCTCACCCGCCCGCTGGAAGCGGCAAGCCGCGCCACCCAGACACTGGTCAATGGCCATCCCACCTGGTCGGCGCAGAATCCCGGCGACGTCGCGATCAGCGTGTGGGATGTGCTGGCAGGCACGCCGAAAGTATTGGCGGCTGTGCTTACCGTGCTGCTGCTGGTGTATTTCTTTCTGGTTTATGGGGATCTCATCCTGCGCCGGCTGGTTGAGATCGCACCCAGCTTCGGCTACAAGCGGCACGCGGTAAGCATTGTGCGTGGCATCCAGACCGAAGTGTCGCGCTACATTCTCACCACCGTGCTGATCAATGCCTCGCTCGGCGCTGCCACCGCGGGCATGTTGTATCTGCTGCACATGCCCGACCCGCTGCTATGGGGCACGGTGGCGATGTTCGCCAACTTCATTCCCTACGTGGGCGCGATCGTCACCACCACGACCTTGCTGTTCGTGGGGTTGATTCACTTCGAGGTACTTGCCAACGCCCTGCTGCCGGCCTTTTGCTTTGCCTGCATTACCGCCGTGGAAGGCAATTTGATCACGCCGTGGATTCTCGGCCGGCGCATGCGCGTGAGCCCGATCGCCATCCTGATCTGGTTGCTGATCTGGGGTTGGCTGTGGGGCGTGCCGGGTGCGTTGCTGGCGGTACCGATGCTGACCAGCGCGAAGTTGATCGCCGAGCGCGTGCGTGGATGGGAGTGGTTCGCGCGGATGGTGCAGCGTTAACGCCAGCATAGGTGAGGTAGGCTGGGGATCGGCATCGCCTCGCCCCAACCTGTGGGCCGGACACGTTACGGCGCTTGCGCCACGTTTGAGCAGCTGGCGTCGTCACATGCCTGCCAACCGCCGCCTAGCGCCTTGTACAACGCCACCGCGCGCGTATCGATCGCACTCTCCGACTGTGCCAGCGCATCTTCGGCGGCGAGCTGCACGCGTTCGGCATCCAGCAATTCCAGATAGCCAGTGGCGCCTTCCTGATAACGCACGCGTGCCAATTCGGCCGCGCGCCTGCTCTGGTCAGCCTGCGCCATCAATTGCTCCACACGCGCATGTTCGGCGTTGTAGTTGGTCACGGCGTTGTCCACATCCTCGATCGCCTGCAGCACGGTGCGCTGATAATTCGCTTCGGCTGCATCGGCGCGCGCTTCGCTGGCATGCAGATTCGAACGCACGCGTTCCACGTTCAGGCCATTCCAGGTGATGCTGGGCATGTACGACCAAGCGCGCGAGGCCGGTCCGCCGAAATCGTTGCTGCGTCCGGCCAGGAAGCCGACAAAGCCGCCTAGCGTTATACGCGGAAAGAAATCCGCTTTCGCCACACCGATGCGCGCCGTTGCGGCGGCATACTCACGTTCCGCGATGCGCACATCGGGGCGGCGCGCGAGCACGTCGCCGTTCTCGCCCATCGGCAAAACGGTCGCGATCGGCTTGAACGTGGCGGGCGACACGTCGACGTCCAGCTCGCCGGGCCGTTCGCCGAGCAACACCGCCAGCCGGTATTCGTAGCTGTGGATCTGTGCGTCGAGTACCGGCAACTGCGCCTTGGCCGCGCTGAGCTGCGCACTGGCACTGGCAACGTCCTGCTCGGACGCCGTTCCGATTTGTGCCCGTGCATCAATCAGCTTCAACGAATCGGCCTGATTGGCGATGTTGTGCTGGGCGATGGCCAGACGCTGTTGCGTGCCGCGCAATTCGAAATAATTGCGCGCCACTTCTGCAAACAGACTTACCTGTGCATCGTGCATGGAGGCTTCGCTTGCACCCAGGTCCGCTCGCGCCGCCTCCACCGAACGGCGAATGCCGCCGAACAGGTCCAGCTCCCACGACGCGTCAAAGCCTGCCTGATACGTATCGGCCGAGACACGCTGATCGGTAAAGCCAGGCTGTTGCTCACGCGCGCGCTGGAAGTCGATGGTCGTGTCGATGGTGGGAATCTGGTCCGATTTGGCCGTACCGAGCAGCGCGCGCGATTCGGTCAGCCGCGCCCGCGCGATACGCAGGTCGAGGCTGCCCTTGGCGGCGCGCTGGATCAGCGCATCCAGCACCGGATCGTTGAACTGTTTCCACCATGCGGCCTGGAACTGGGCGTTGCTTTCGCGCGCCGCATCGATGTTCTGCACGTTGGCCGGAGGTGTATTCGGGGTCTTGTAATTCGGTCCCACGCTGACGCAGCCGGCCAGCGCGAGTGCCGCAAACAAGCTGGTGTTACGTAAAACACTACCGATAGAAAAAGCGGTCATCTCAATGCCCCTCCAAGGCGGGCAAGTTGGATGCGTGCTGCTTCTTGCGCGCTTCGCGGCGTTCCACCACGGCGCGGATCAGCACGTAGAACAATGGGGTATAGATCAGGCCGAAGAGGGTCACGCCCAGCATGCCGGAGAACACCGCCACGCCCATCGCGTGACGCATTTCCGCACCGGCTCCATGCGAAGTCACCAGCGGCACCACGCCCATGATGAAGGCGATCGACGTCATCAGGATCGGGCGCAGACGCAGGCGAGCCGCTTCGAGCACCGCGTCGTAGCGCGTCATGCCTTCATGCTGGCGTTCGCGCGCGAACTCCACGATCAGGATCGCGTTCTTGCACGCCAGACCCACCAGCACGATCAGGCCGATCTGGGTGAAGATGTTGTTGTCGCCGCCCGACAGCCACACGCCGACGATCGCGGAGAGCAGCACCATCGGCACGATCAGGATCACCGCCAGCGGCAGCGACCAGCTTTCGTACAGCGAAGACAGCACCAGGAACACCAGCAGCACGCACAACGGGAACACCAGGATGGCGGTGTTGCCAGCCAGGATCTGCTGATAGGTGAGTTCAGTCCACTCGTAACTCATGCCATTGGGCAGGTTTTCCTGCGCCAGCTTTTCCATCGCCGCCTGCGCCTGGCCTGAGCTGAAGCCCGGCGCCGGGCCACCGTTGATTTCCGCGGTGACGTAGCCGTTGTAATGCTGCACGCGTTCCAGGCCGGCGGTACGACGCACCGTGACGAACGAACCCAGCGGCACCATCTCGCCCTTGTCGTTGCGGGTCTTCAGTTGCAGGATGTTTTGCGGCTCATGCCGGAACGCGGGCTCGGCCGACACGTTCACCTGATACACGCGGCCGAAACGATTGAAGTCGTTCACATACAGCGAACCCAGGTAGGCTTGCAGCGTTTCGTTCGCATCGTTCAGGTCGATGCCTTCCGCCTTGGCCTTTTCGCGATCCACGTCCGCATCGATCTGCGGCACGCTCACCTGATAGCTGGAGAACAACCCTGCCAGTGCCGGCACCTTCTGGCTCTTGGCGATCAGGTTCTGAGTCTGCTTGTACAACTCGTCGAAACCGAGCTGCCCGCGGTCCTCGATCTGGATACGGAAACCGCCGATCGTACCCAGGCCCTGCACCGGCGGCGGCGGGAATGTGGCGATGTAGGCATCCTGGATCGTCGCGAACTTCTGGTTCAAGGCTGCGGCAATCGCGCCCGCGGACAGCGATGGATCGCGCCGCTCCTCGAACGGTTTCAGCGTCTCGAACACGATGCCCGCGTTGGTGGCATTGGTGAAGCCATTGATCGACAGGCCCGGGAACGCCACGGCGCTCTGCACGCCGGGTTGCTTCAATGCAATCTCGGACATGCGTCGGATGACGTCCTCGGTACGGTCCAGTGACGAGGCATCCGGCAATTGCGCGAACGACACCAGGTATTGCTTGTCCTGCTGCGGCACGAAGCCGGTCGGCACGTGGTAGAAGCCGAAGCCGGCCAGCGCGATCAAACATGCATACACCACCAGCGCCGCCGGTCCCAGGCCGACGATGCGACGCACGCCGCCCACGTAGCGATCGGCGCTGCGATGGAAGAAGCGGTTGAAGGGGCGGAAGAACCAGCCAAGCGCCTTGTCCATCAGGATGGCGACGCGATCCTTCGGCGCATCGTGGCCACGCAGCAGCACAGCCGCCAGCGCCGGACTCAGGCTGAGC
The DNA here is from genome assembly GCF_035508675.1 of Dyella sp. Classification (GTDB taxonomy): domain Bacteria; phylum Pseudomonadota; class Gammaproteobacteria; order Xanthomonadales; family Rhodanobacteraceae; genus Dyella_B. The sequence goes on along the minus strand of NZ_DATJMN010000056.1, from coordinate 34,389 downwards.
GAATTGAACGCAGAGATCACCGTGGAGATCGCAATGGTTAGCGCGAACTGGCGATAGAACTGCCCGGTAAGCCCGCTGATGAAGGCGGTCGGGATGAACACGGCGCACAGCACCAAGGCCGTGGCGATGATCGGTCCGGTCACCTCGTTCATCGCGCGGCGTGTCGCTTCGCGTGGCGTGTAGCCCAGCTCGATATTGCGCTCGACGTTTTCCACCACCACGATCGCGTCGTCCACCACGATGCCGATCGCCAGCACCAGGCCGAACAGCGACAGCGCGTTGAGCGAGAAGCCCGCCACGTACATCACCGCGAAGGTGCCGACCAGCGATACCGGCACCGCCACCAGCGGAATCACCGAGGCGCGCCAGGTCTGCAGGAACAGGATCACCACCAGCACGACCAGGAAGATCGCTTCCACCAGCGTATGCGCCACCGCTTCGATCGAGCCGCGCACGAAGATGGTCGGGTCGTAGACGATGTGGTACTCGATGCCCTGCGGGAAATCCTTGCTCAGCTCCTTCATCGTCGCGCGGACTTCGTCGGAAATCTGGATCGCGTTGGAACCCGGCCGCGCGAAGATCGGAATCGCCACCGCCGGCTGGTTGTCCAGCAGGCTGCGCAACGCGTACTGGTTGGAGCCGAGTTCGATCCGCGCCACGTCGCGCAGATGCACCACGCTGCCATCCGGATCGGTGCGCACGATGATGTCGCCGAATTGCTCGGCGGTGCTGAGGCGGCCTTGCGTATGGATATTGAGCTGGAAGTCCGTATTGCCCGGCACCGGCGGCGCATTCAGCGCACCGGCCGCCACCGCCACGTTCTGCTCCTGGATCGCACGCACGACATCGCCCGTGGTCAGGCTGCGCTGGGCCAGCTTGTTCGGGTCCAGCCACACACGCATGCTGTATTCGCCGGCACCGAACAGCTGCACGTCGCCCACGCCATCAAGACGGGCAAGAATGTCCTTGATGTGCAGGCGCGCGTAGTTCGACAGGTACAGCATGTCGTAGCGCTTATCCGGCGAGGTAAGGTGCACCACCATGGTGAGGTCGGGCGAACTCTTCTGTGTGGTCACGCCCAGGCGCTGCACTTCTTCGGGCAGGCGCGGCAAGGCTTGCGAGACGCGGTTCTGCACTTCCACCTGCGCGTTGTTGAGATCGGTGCCCAGCGCGAAGGTGACGGTCAAGGTCATCTGGCCGTCGCTGGTCGCCTGCGAGGAGGAATACAGCATGCCTTCCACGCCGTTGATCTGTTCTTCCAGCGGCGTGGCCACGGTTTCGCCGATCACTTCCGGGCTGGCGCCCGGATAGCTGGCGCGCACCACCACGGTGGGCGGCACCACTTCGGGATATTCGCTGATCGGCAGCTTGAATACCGCAATGCTGCCGGCGATCACGAAGATCAGCGAAAGCACGGCGGCCATGATCGGCCGGTCGACGAAAAACTGTGCGATGTTTTTCATGTCAGTTCTCGAATTCATTTGAATGACGCGCTCGCCGGAAAGCGGGCCGATGCGCAATCTTTCTGCTCCCTCCCCTACGTGCAGTAGGGGAGGGTTGGGGTGGGGTGAAGCAGCCTCGCGGCGAACTCAAACAGTGCGGGAAGCCCCGGCCCCCCCCGGATCAAGTCTGGGGCAGGCTCTACTTGGCGTAGGGGGAGGGGTCGTATGTCGTGACATCGGGGCATGGCAGTGGGCCGCAGCTGCGCAGCGCCTCAACCCTGCGAACGCTTCTGTGCATTCCTGCCATCTGCCTGCGCGGTCCGTGAATCCTTGTTATCCGGATTCGTCTCCGCCGCATCGACCAGGGCCTTGTCCTGCGCATCCAGCCGGTAATCCATCGCCACCTGCTGCGGATTCACTTCCACGCCTGGACGCACGTGCTGCAAGCCGTTCACCACCACCACGTCGCCGGCGTTGAGGCCGTCGTCGATCACGCGCAGGCCGTGAAACAGCGGGCCGATATCCACCTTGCGGTACTGCACCTTGTGCTGTCCATCCACGACGTATACGAATTGATTGCTCAGATCCGTGCCGACGGCGCGATCGTCGATCAGCACGCGCGGATGCGGCTGGCCAGCCTGCAAGTGCACGCGCGCATACAAGCCAGGCGTAAGCAGGCCGTTCTCATCGTCGAACACCGCGCGCAAGCGCATCGTGCCGGAGCCCGGGCGCACCTGGTTGTCGACGAAGTCGATGCGTCCCTCGTGCGGGAAGCCCTGTTCATCGGCCAAACCCATGGTGGCGTCGATGCGCGGCGCGCGGCCATTCTTGATCGCGTCGCGGCGCAGGCGATCGAGCTTCAGCCAGGTGTGCTCGTCCACATCGAAGTACACGTAGATGGGGTTTACCGAGACCACGCTGGTGAGCACGTCCGAGCTGGACACCAGGTTGCCCGACTGGATGCGGGCATTGCTGACGCGGCCGTCGATCGGCGCCCGCACCTGGGTCCAGTCGAGGTTGAGCTTGGCCGTCGCCAGTGCGGCGGTGGAGGCTTCGAGTGAGGCCTTGGCGCTTTGCTCGGCCGTGTTCTGGCTGTCGGCGTCTTCCTGCGAAATGGCATGCTGGGCGAGCAGCCGGCGCGCGCGGTCGGCATTGGACTGCGCCAGCGCGAGCTGCGCTTTCGCTTGCGCGACATTGGCGCTCAGCCGGTCGACTTCGGCCTGGAACGGACGCGGATCGATCACGAACAGCACGTCGCCCTTGTGGACTTCGGTGCCTTCCTTGAATTCCACGGCATTCACGTAACCGCTGACGCGCGGACGCACGTCGACCGTGTCGACCGCCTGCAGCTGTCCGGTGAAGTTGGCGCTGTCGCTGATCGGGCGCACCAACACCGGGGCCACGGTGACTTCGGGCAGGCCGCCCTGTGCACCGGCGGCTTGGGCATGAGCGCTGCCGCCATGACCGTCCAGCAGCGCCCAACTGCCGGCAATGGCTGCTACGACCAGGCCGGCCAGGATTGCTTTCTTCAACATCACTCGCTCCCAATTTTTGTCAGATGCAAGGAAAGGGCGGTCCCGCGCTTTCCGCTGCGCCGAACCGCGGCGATGCCGGGTTCGTTTACGCCGATACCAAGCGGTTGCCATGCTTGAATCGCGACAGGCCATCCAGGGTCTGTACTGACAAGGCAATTGCGAATACCGTGTCAGGCTTCTTCTTGTCGCACTGCAGCAGGATTTGCGACGGAACGAATGATGGGTACACCGTACAGTTTAGAAAATCCGTTTCTTGCGCAAGCTACTCGTGACTCCCAGTCATGAATGGGCGCATAATCACCGGCAGTCCGTATTCTGGAACATGCTATGGAAGACTTTTCCGCTATCTCCGCTTTCGTCCGGGTCGTGGAAGCGAAGAGTTTTGCGTCGGCTGCCGCCCAGCTCGGCATGACCCCCTCCGGCGTCAGCCGCGCGGTGTCGCGGCTGGAGGAGCAACTCCGTGTGCGGCTGCTGTTTCGCTCCACCCGTGCTTTGCGTTTAACCGACGATGGAGCCTCGTTCTATGCACGTTGCAAGGAGATCCTTGCCGATCTGGCCGAAGCAACGGAATCTTTGGGCTACGCCCACCGCAAGCCCCAAGGCAAGCTGCGGGTCGGTATGTCGGCCTCGGTGGGGCGCGCGGCGATCGTGCCGCAGCTGTCTGAATTCGAGCGCCGCTACCCCGACATCCGCCTGGAGCTGATGATGTGCGACTACCCCTACGACCTGAACGAGGAAGGGGTAGATTGCGCCATTCGCATGGGTGAGCTGGAGGATTCCAGCCTGATCGCACGCAAGATCGGCTACCTGCGCAATGTGCTGCTGGCGTCGCCGGAATATCTGGAGCGCTACGGTTCCCCGGACAGCGTCGAGGATCTGAAAAACCATCGCTGCATCAACTACGTCTACGCCAATGGCAAGCCGCGCCTCTGGCAGTTCGACACGCCCAGCGGCCGCATGGAGCTGGACGTCAACGCGCACCTGTTGATCAACGATGGTGAGTCGGTGATCCAGGCGGCGATGGCGGGCCTGGGCATCATCCAGGCGCCGCACGTGCTGGCCGCTTGCGCACTGGATCTGGGTAAGCTTGAACCGATCCTCCCCGACACGGTGTCCACCGGCAAGAACGTGTGGATCGTGTATCCGCAAAAGAAGCATCTCTCCGCGCGCGTGCAGGCGTTCATCGAATGGGCGCGTGAGCTGTTCGAGCGGCCGTTCGAGGACATCTGCCCGATGGCGCCGGTGGTGGAAGCCTTCCGGCCGCCATTGCCGGCCGTGCGGAAGGAAAAGCTGGCGCCCAGCAGGCTGGGATGAAATCCCAGCATGGCCATGCATGCCGATGCCGGGATTCGACTACGCTCCGTCCCGGCCTGCGAATTCAGGCACCCGCCGGTATCAGCCATAGCAATGCCGCGCCCAGCGCAATGCGATACCAGGCAAACCACGTAAACCGATGCGTGCGGATGTAACCCAGCAGCCACTTCACCGCCACGAACGCCACCACCAGCGACACTACGAAGCCGACGATCAGTGCGCGCCAATCCTCGTGCGCCGCACCGCCACCTTTGAGCACCTTCAACAACTCATAACCGGTCGCGACATACATGGTCGGAATGCCGACCAGGAACGAGAATTCCGTCGCTGCCGGGCGATTGCTGGTGCCCGCGAGCAGCGCGGTGAAGATGGTCGCGCCCGAGCGCGAAGTCCCCGGAAAAATACCCGCCACGATCTGTGCGACGCCAACCAGGATCGCCACCCGCCAAGTCACCTCGCTGCGATCCGCCTGCCGTGCGGCAATGGCCTCCGCGCCCAGCATCCAGAACCCGCCAACCAGCAGCGCCCACGCAATCGGCGTCACCGTCTCCGGCAGCTTGAAGCCGTAGTGCGTCACCACCAGGCCGAGCACGCAGGTAATCAGGAATGCCACGCACAGCTTCAGCAAATAAGCGCGATTGGCCGGGTCCCGCCATCGCGTGAGCAATGCCCAGATGCGTTTCCAGTAGATCAGGGTGATGGCCAGAATCGCGCCGGCCTGGATGCCCACGTTGAACAGATCGGAACGCGCGCCGAGCCCGAAGCTTTCGGCAATCAGCAGGTGGCCGGTACTGGAGACGGGAAGGAACTCGGTAATCCCTTCGATGATGCCGAGCAGGATGACGTTGATGAGGTCATTCACGCGGAAAATTCCTTGCAGGTAAATGCAGCAAGGCCATTAGGCCCATGCGGAAAACGGTATAGCCTAGGGGCTTGGCCATGGTTTGTCGGTTGATTGAGCGGCGTCGTCCGCTTGGCGTCAGTTTGGTGCAAATAAGCACCACATTGGTGCAAAATTTTCTTGCACCAACGTAACTAACCGTGCAATCCATTGAAGTGAAAAGTGTTTTAAAGTTGGTACGGTGTTTGCTCCTAGAGCACGCGCGATCCCCTTCACGAATCATCGAGGTTTTACATGTCCGCCAAGAAAGTGCTCGACCTGATCCAGGAAAAAGAGGTCGAGTTCGTCGACCTGCGTTTCGCCGACATGCTCGGCAAGCATCACCACGTCACCTTCCCTGCCCACACCATCGACGAATCCACGTTCGAGGACGGCAAGATGTTCGACGGTTCCTCGATCTCCGGTTGGAAGGGCATCAACGAGTCGGACATGGTGCTGTTGCCCGACGCGGACAGCGCCTACCTCGATCCATTCAGCGCCCACACCCAGCTGGTTCTGCATTGCGACGTGCTGGAACCCAGCACCATGCAGGCCTACGGCCGCGATCCGCGTTCCATCGCCAAGCGCGCTGAGGCGTACCTGAAATCCACCGGCGTGGCCGACACCGCTTTCTTTGGTCCGGAGCCGGAATTCTTCATCTTCGATTCCGTGCGCTGGCAGAACGACATGGGCCGCGTGTTCTACGAAATCGAATCGCAGGAAGCCGCCTGGAGTTCGCGCTTCAAGTACGACGAAGGCAACAGCGGCCACCGTCCGGGCGTGAAGGGCGGCTACTTCCCGGTCAGCCCGGTCGACTCGCTGGGCGACCTGCGCGCCGACATGTGCAAGGTGCTGGAATCGCTCGGCCAGGTGGTGGAAGTGCATCACCACGAAGTGGCCAACGCCGGCCAGTGCGAGATCGGCGTGAAGTTCAATACGCTGGTGACCAAGGCCGATGAGCTGATCACGCTGAAGTATGTGATCAAGAACGTGGCGCACCAGAACGGCAAGACCGTCACCTTTATGCCCAAGCCGATCGTCGGCGACAACGGCAGCGGCATGCACGTGCACCAGTCGCTCAGCAAGGACGGCAAGAACCTGTTCTCCGGCGATCTGTACGGCGGCCTGTCGCAGCTCGCGCTGTGGTATATCGGCGGCATCTTCAAGCATGCCAAGGCCATCAACGCGTTCGCCAACTCCACCACCAACAGCTACAAGCGCCTGGTGCCGGGCTTCGAAGCGCCGGTGATGCTGGCCTACTCCGCGCGCAACCGCTCGGCGAGCTGCCGCATTCCGTTCGTGTCCAACCCGAAGGGGCGCCGCATCGAAGTGCGCTTCCCCGACCCGATCCAGTCCGGCTACCTCACCTTCACCGCGCTGATGATGGCGGGCCTGGACGGCATCTTGAACAAGATCGACCCGGGCGCGCCGGCCGACAAGGACCTCTACGACCTGCCGCCGGAAGAGGAGAAGAACATCCCGCAGGTGTGCTCCAGCCTCGACGCCGCACTGGAAGCGCTGGACAAGGATCGCGACTTCCTCAAGGCCGGCGGCGTGTTCACCGATGACTTCATCGATGCCTACATCGAACTGAAAATGCAGGAAGTGACGCGCTACCGCGCCAGCACGCATCCGTTGGAATTCCAGATGTATTACGCGATCTGATCGCGGTTGTTTTGGGTATAACGCAACGGGCGCTTCGGCGCCCGTTGTTGTTTGTCCTGAATACAGCAACGGCTGGGATGAAGCGTCGGAACGCCCAACAAAGCTGGGATTTCATCCCAGCCTACGCCGCGCCAGCTTGCTGCTTTCCCCGGCAAACGCCGTTTCGTGGCAAGGTCACTTCTTGCATCACTTTCAAGATGGGAACGAAGCAGCATGGCGACGTTGGTGACAGGCAAGCGAATCGCACTGGGGTTCATCGTATCCGTGGCCTGCTGCGCGCATAGCCTCTACGCGACACCATCGGTCATATCGTCAAGGGAAGCGCCTGCCGCGGTGCATCGCCCCCTCGACCAACCGCAGCCGCCACCCGGCCCTGGCCCGAGTGCGGAAACCATCAAAGCCTGGCAAGACCGTAAATTCGGCATGTTCATCCATTTCGGCCTGTACTCCGTCGCTGGTGGCATGTGGAACGGCAAGCGCGTGGACAACGGCTACAGCGAGCAGATTCTTGCCAACGGGCCGATTCCGCCGAAGGACTACGACGCGCTGGCCAAGCAATTCGATCCGGAGAAATTCGACCCCGATGCGATCGTGGCGCTGGCCAAGGCGGCGGGCATGAAGTTCATCGTGATCACCGCCAAGCATCACGACGGCTTCAACTTGTTCCAGACCGCACAGACATCCTACAACGCGGTCGATGGCACGCCCTATCACCGGGATATCGTGAAAGAACTGGCCGAGGCTTGCGCGCGTGGCGGCCTGAAGTTCGGCGTGTATTACTCCACCATCGACTGGCATCATCCTGGCGGCAATAAGTACATCGAAGGCAACAGCAATCCGATCACGCCCGGACAGGAAGCCTTCAATGTTGCGCAGATCAAGGAACTGCTGAGCCACTACGGCCCGATTTCCGAAATCTGGTTCGATATGGGCAAGCCTACGCCGGCGCAAAGCGCCCACTTCGCGCAGACCGTGCATGCGCTGCAGCCGCAAAGCATGATCTCCGGGCGCGTATGGAACTACTACGGCGACTTTGCCGTGATGGGCGACAATGCGGAACCCGATGTGGCCATGGAATTGCCCTGGCAAGCACCGGCTTCCATGTTCCCCCAGACCTGGGGCTATCGCTCCTGGCAGGAACGAAAGGATTTGCCGGGCAAGATCCGCGAGAACATCACGCGGCTGGTGCGCGTGGTCAGTCGGGGTGGTAACTACATTCTCAACATCGGGCCTGAGGGTGATGGCTCCGTCGTGCCCTACGAGGCGCAGGTGCTGCAAGGCATCGGTGCATGGATGAAGCGCAATGGCGAAGCGATCTACGGCACCCGCAAACAGCCGTTCGCGCCCGTGGATTTTGGTTACGCCACGGTGAGCCCGCATGCGCTTTATCTGTTCGTGGCGAAGATGCCGCCGGATCACCAGTTGCGCGTGCCTGGCTTGGCAGACACCGCGTTCGGCCCCGCCTATCGGTTGGGTGCGCCCGAATCAACCGTGGACGTGCAGCGCAACGGCCATGACATAACCATCGCGCTGGACCATCTCGCCCATTGGCCCATGGTTGACGCCGACGGCAGCGTTGACTACATGCCGGTCATCGCGCTTCCGTTCAAAGGTCCGTTGCGTGTCCGTCCGCAGATGATGGATGCCGGTGCCGACGGTAGTTTCCATTTGCAAGCGACACAGGCCGAGCACTACCTCAACTACAACGGCGAAGGCTACGAAGCCCCGGCTACGCTGTACAAGCTGAGCTGGCAGCTCAATGCAAAAGCCGCGGATTACGTGCTTACCCTGCACTACTCGCGCGCAGCCGCGATTGCGAAAGTGGATGTGTGGATCGACGGCCAACGCTATCCGCTTGGCTTAAGTGGAACGGGTGCGGCCAGCCCATCGCTGCGCATTCACCGCAACCGCGCCGCTCATCCCTATGCGATGCAAGTCGAGGTAACACCTTCCGCGCCCTTCGAGCAGGGCACGGCGCTTCCGCTGACCGTGCAATCGGTGGACCTGTCGCCGACGCAGTAAGGCATCTCGCCAAGGTCATAAGTTGACCCATCGCGTCCAAACAGCTGCCGTGGCGCAGTGCTTGGTGCGCAGACAGGCGCGCAGCAGCGCGGCCAAACGCATGGCATAAACATTGCTGCTCCCGCAATTCAGTGATGCAGTTCACAAAATGGACGACTGCATCACAGCTTCTGGCCCAAGACCAGTTGTGCAGGGGGGAGATATGCGGCTGTCCGATTCTCGCGCCAATCAGGGAAGTATGCCGGCTTCGCTGCTTGGCTTGCTCGCTTGTGGCCATTGCCTGGCTTTCATCGATCGTTACTTGCCCGCCGTTGCTGCCCCATTGCTAAGGGCAGACTTGGGCTTGTCGGATACGCAGATGGGGGTGCTCGACGGACCCGCATTTGTACTGCTTTATGCCGTGGGCATGCTGGCAAGCTGGCCGCTGGCGCGTTCGCCCTATCGTCTTCGTTTGCTCGCCGGGTGCATTGCCACGTGGATGCTCGGCATGGCCGTGTTCGCGCTGGGGCGCTCATTCGGCGTGTTGGTCGTGGCGCGCGCACTGGTGGGTCTTGGACAAGCGGCCTTCGTCCCGCTTGCCCTGGGACTGATCGTGGACTGTTCGGCCGCGCGCTGGCGCGCCCGCTCCATGGCCCTGTTCACCGCAGCGTCGTTTGCCGGGCACAGTCTTTCGATGCTTCTGGGCGGTGCGACGTTGGCGCTGCTAACGAAGTGGACAGCCGTGCCGGCATCCGCGCACTGGCGCTGGTTGTTCCTCATCATGGCGGCGCCCAACGCCGTATTGATCCTCTGGCTGCTGCGCCGGGAAGAACATCCGTATACGCCGTCGCTGCCGCGCGGCCGCGTTTTCAGCCAGATGCTGGCGGCGTTTCGCGAACGCCCGTGGGTGATGGGCATGTATCTATGCGGTGCCGGTGCCAGCATGCTGGTCATCCAGAGCATCGGCGCATGGGCGCCCTCGGTACTGCATCGCGAACAAGGATTGACGCCAGCGACGGCCGCCCTGGTATTCGGCGCATCGCTGCTGGTCGCGGCGCCGCTGGCGAATTTCATCGCCGGCACGCTGGTCGACAAGCGCAGCGATAAGCTGTCGCCCATGATGATCATGGCTGTGGTGCTGCTGCTGGCCATCCCCGTGTTCTGGTCCATTCCCTGGTCGACGTCGGCGGCGACAGCATGCGCGTTGTTGATGCTCGCCTGGCTGATCGGCGCCATCGCCGCCGTCACCATGCTAGTGGGGTTGCCATCCATGCTAAGCGCCCCGTTGCATGACATGGGTTTGCGCATGTTCCTGACCTTCGTCACCGTGGTGGGCGTAGCGCTTGGGCCGCTGATGGCAGGCGTCGTGAGCGATGGCATGCACATGGGCACGCATGGTTTGTCATGGGGCCTGAGCGAGGTCTGCCTGGGCGCCGCGATCGTGGGCATCGTGACGGCCTTGCTGACGCGCAGCGTTGGACAGCGCGTTGCGATCGAGGTAGCCCGGTGAGCGATCTTTGCTTTCGACAGCGAGGACTACGACACGGATGAAGCGTTTGCGCGCTGCTGCAAGCTCTACGCACGCGGCGCGCACGGGCACGCTGTTCTTCGCCTGGGTGCGCAGTGGGCGCCTGGACCGCATGATCCCGCTTGCGTGCGAATACGGCGGCATTCGCCATCACCGCAGGCAGCGAGTGGCGCACGTGGTCGATACCAGCCAGCCGGCGGAAACCAGCGCAGGAAAGGTCCACCTGATCACGGTGGGTCTGGCGCGCGAAGCCACCCGGGCGGCGACCGGCAACCTTAGGCGGCTGCCATAGTTCTGTCATGCGTGGCTCGTAGTGTCGACAAGATGATTTCCCTAAGCCTCGATCCACATGCCGGGCTGCGTGGCGTGGGCTGCCCATGACGACAACGCGGCGTGATTTTCTGCGTAGCGCCGGTGCGCTTGCCGGTGTCTACGTGCTGGGCGACACATGGCGCATGGCGAAGGCCGCCAGCATGCCGATGGCCATGCCGGCGCGCACCACGGCCGCGACCCTGGCTGCACCTAAGGTGCCGTTGATCAATCCCACGTCGTTGGCGCGATTCGTCGATCCGTTGCCGATTCCGGCCGTGGCGCAGGCGGTGGAACAACGTGCGCATCCGGCTTACCCGGGCCGCATGTTGCCCTATTACCGGGTCGAGCTGCGCGCCTGCAAGGTGCGCCTGCATCGCGACATTCCAGCGACGCGGATGTGGGGCTACAACGGCCAATGTCCGGGTCCGACCATCGCGGCGCGGCGTGGCGAGCCGCTGCTGGTCGAATGGGCGAATGCGCTGCCCTCACGACACTTCCTGCCGATCGACCACACGGTGCATGGAGCAGAAAAAGACAAACCCGACGTGCGTGCAGTCACGCACGTGCATGGCGCACGCGCGCCGGCCAAGTCGGACGGCTTTCCGGATGACTGGTATACACCCGGGCATTCGGCGCTGTATGACTATCCCAACGGACAGGACGCAGCCACGCTGTGGTATCACGATCACGCGATGGGTATTACGCGGCTTAACATCTACGCCGGTTTGTTCGGTGCGTACATCGTGCGTGATGCGGACGAACAGGCGCTCAATTTGCCGTCGGGTAACTACGACATTCCGCTGATACTGTGCGATCGGCTCGTCGCCGAGGATGGACAACTCTACTATCCCGTATCGGATGACCCCAACGCACCGTGGGTGATGCAATGCCTCGGCAATCTCGTGCTGTGCAACGGCAAGGTTTTCCCTTATCTGGACGTCGAGCCGCGGCGCTATCGTTTTCGCGTGATCAACGTGGCCAACACGCGTTTCTTCGATCTGTCGCTATCGCATGATCAAGCCATGCAGCAGGTTGCCAGCGATCAGGGCCTGCTTTCGGCACCTCTGGCGCGCGCGCGCATCGAGTTGTATCCCGCCGAACGCGCGGATGTGGTGATCGACTTTGCCGGCTTCGCCGGCAAATCCCTGCAGCTGCGCCATGAGTCGCAAGGCATCCTGGAGTTTCGCGTTGGTACTGCCGCTCGCCGCGACACATCCGCAGTACCGGCAGTGCTGCGTCCTGTCACGCGCATCGATCCGGCCGCCGCCGCGCACGATCGCATCCTTACGCTCAACGAGAGCGATGATGCCAACGGCAACGCCATGCAGATGCTGCTCGACGGCAAGCGCTGGTCCGATCCCATCACGGAAAATCCGCGCCAGAACAGCCTGGAAACCTGGAGCTTCGTTAACCTGACCGGCGATGCGCATCCGATCCATCTGCACCTGGTGCGGTTCCAGCTGATCGATCGCCGGCCGTTCGACCTGTTTGCCTGGAACGCTCATCGCAAGCTGGTGTTCACCGGTCCGCCGGTGCCGCCGGAACCGCAAGAACTTGGCTGGAAAGATACGGTACGTGCAGATGCCGGCATGGTGACGCGCATCGCCATGCGTTTCGAAGGTGAGCCCGGCCGCTACGTGTGGCATTGCCATTTCCTCGAGCACGAGGACAACGAAATGATGCGGCCGTTCGAGGTGCTGCCGGCGCATTCGTAAATGTTGCGTCAATATCGTGTGCATGCATCACGTTTGTCGCAGCATTGTCATCCGTTCATGACGCGGTGTCGTGTCCTTGCCAACGTGGCGTCACATGACCGGCGCAAACTTCCGGGCGGTCTGTGGGGATTTAAGAGCCTGTTCAAAACCTCAGCGCAGCCCGTATAGCCCCTGAGTGACCGCCATGCGGCTGCGCGCGGCTTGACCGCACGGCCAGTCAGGGGCAATGCGAACCACGCTGAGGTCTTGAACAGGCTCTACATCGCAGCAGACTGTAATCAGGGGGATTACTCGATTGCAGGTTTTCGAAGCAAGCCAGCAGGAGACACCCGTTATGCCCACGAAGTTTGGCCGTACCCGGTTGAAACCCTTTGTCTTTTGCGCGCTCGTCACCAGCCTGGTCGGCGTGGCGAATGCGCAGAATGCCGATCAAACCAATGACGCAGCATTTCGCGCCAGCGTACCTGCCACCGCCATCAAGCCCGTCAGCGGCCAACCCGGCGGTGCCGTCACGCTCTACAGCCCGGATTCTGCCGACGCGAGCAATCGCACACGTACGCCCATCAAGCATGTGATCCTGCTGATCGGTGAAAACCGCACCTTCGATCATGTGTTTGCCACCTACACCCCGCCGAAGGGACAAACGGTTGAAAACCTGCTGTCCGAAGGCATCGTCAATGCCGACGGCACGCCCGGTCCGAACGTGGCCAAAGCCCAGCAATGGCAGGCGAGCCAGACCGGCGACTATGCCAATGCGCCCACGCGCACCAGCCCGTACACCAACCTGCCGCCCATGAACACCGGCGGTGCGCCTACGCAGGCTTATCTTTCTTCCGTGGCTCAGGCAGAAGCGATCGAGCCGGCGCTGGAGTCGAACTATTATCCCTACCTCGCCGAAGGCGGCACCGGCCTGCCGAACGACGTGGTCGACACGCGCTTCCCGACCACGCTGCCGAATGCGCCGGTCGATCTGCATGCATCGATCAGCTACAACGACTACGCCAACAGCCCCGTGCATCGTTTCTTTCAGATGTGGCAGCAGCTCGACTGCAGCGTGAGCTATGCGACCTCGAAAAACCCCAGTGGCTGCCGTGCGGACCTGTTCCCATGGGTGGAGGTGACCATGAGCGCCGGCAACAACGGCAAGACGCAGCCGGCCAACTTCACCGATGAAACCACCGGCGAAGGCTCCACTTCCATGCAGTTCCTCAACATGGCCAAGGGTGATGCGCCGTACTTCAAGCAACTGGCCGAGCAATACACGATCAGCGACAACTTCCATCAATCGGTAATGGGTGGCACCGGCGCCAACCACATCATGCTGGGCTTTGGTGACCTGATCTACTACGCCGACGCGAATGGCCAGCCCGTCGCGCCGCCGTCCAACCAGATCGAAAACCCCAACTCGCAACCCGGGACCAACAACTGGTGGGTGCAGGACGGCTACAGCGGCGGTTCCTACGTGAACTGCGCGGATGAAAGCCAGCCTGGCGTCGGCGTCGTGCGCAAGTATCTCAAGAGCCTGCCGTACGACACCTTCCGCCACGGCGACTGCAAGAAGGGCGCGTACTACCTGGTGAACAACTACAACCCCGGCTACCTGGGCACGGGTACGCCCGCGCCGCTGGGCGCCGACCTGTTCACCGTTCCGCCTACCAAACAGCAAAACCTTGGCTTGCTGCTGTCGCGTCATCACGTCAGCTGGAAGTACTACGGCGAAGGCTGGGATGGCGGCAAGGAAGACGGCGAGGCCGGTACCTTCTGCAACATCTGCGATCCGTTCCTGTATTCCACGCAGATCATGACCAACCCGGCCCTGCGTGCGAATAACCAGGACATCAACAACCTCTACAGCGACATCCAGAACGGCACCTTGCCGGCGGTATCCATCGCCAAACCGGATGGACTGCTGGACGGCCATCCTTCCTCATCCAAGCTTGAGCTGTTCGAAGGTTATGCCCAAAAGATCATCGACATGGTGAAGGCCAATCCCAAGCTATGGGACAACACCGCCGTCATGATCACCTTCGATGAGGGTGGCGGCTACTACGACTCCGGCTACGTGCAGCCGATCGACTTCTTCGGCGACGGCACGCGCATTCCGCTGATCGTGGTGTCGAAGTATTCGCAGGGCGGGCGCGTGGTGCATACGTATGAAGATCACGTGTCCTTCGACAAATTCGTGGAGGCGAACTGGGACCTGGATGAAACCATCTCCCACCGCAGCCGCGACAACCTGCCGAACCCGATCTCGCTGCCGTACAACCCGTATGTGCCGCTCAATGCACCGGCCATCGGCGACCTGATGGACATGTTTAGCTTCCACCGTCATTGGGACGGCGACGCCACCGCGCAAAACTGAGTAAGCTCCAACCCATACCCTGCCTGCCAAGCAGGCAGGGTATGTTTTTTCCACCACGCATGCATGATGATGTGAATGATGAGCCTGCTAGCCCGTTCTACCGGCTATCTAAGCCGCTGGTCCAATCCCGTTGCCGCACTGATGTTGATCGGTGCATCCGCCGCCATCAGCACCGGCGCGCATGCCGATCCTGCGGACTTCCAGGCGATGCCGGGTCTGTGGAAAATCACCCTGCACACGCTCAAGGACGGCAAGGAGCAGGTGAAGTGGAAGTGCTTCTATGAGGGCGCCGATCCTTGGACAACCTTCGCCGACAGCGTCGAGCCGGATGCGAACTGCCAGCGCAGCGGCGAGCATCGCACCAGCACGGCGCTGGCGTGGCAGGTAAGCTGCGGCGCACACCAGGGCACCGCGCGCATTCAACTGGATTCCGCCCAGCATTACGCCGGCAAGGTGATGCAGGATGGCAAGCCGGTGCTGGATATTGAAGGCCAGCGTTTGGCGGGATGCACCGGGCCTGCCGACTAGTACGTCATGTGTGGGTGCTGGGATTTCATCCCAGCCTGCGTCGCTACGTGTTCTCGCCTATCCAACACGTTCCGCTTCCGGTGCAGCGATCGGCTTGCCCAATTGCCGTGAGCGTCGCTTCTCTTCACGCCGCGTCCTACGCGCAGCTTTGCGTACACGCCGATCGTGCTGCCACAGGTAAATTGCTGGCGTGCTGAGCAAGGTCAGCAGTTGCGATACGAACAGTCCGCCAAGGATCGCAATGCCCAGCGGCTGGCGCATTTCCGAGCCGATGCCGAAGCCGATCGCCAGCGGCAGTGCCGCGCCCATCGCTACCAACGTGGTCATGGTGATAGGACGAAAGCGAACCAGCGCCGCTTCGCGAATCGCTTCCGGCGGCGTAAGGCCGCCTTCGCGTTCGGCGACGAGCGCGAAGTCCACCATCAGGATCGCATTCTTCTTCACGATGCCGATCAGCATCAGCACTGCGATCACCGACATCGTGCTGAGTTGTGTGTGGGTGATCAGCATGGCGAGGAAGGCACCCATGCCGGCGGCTGGCAGCGTCGAAAGAATGGTCAGTGGATGGATCAGGCTCTCGTAGAGAATGCCCAGTACGATATACATCGCCAGGATCACGGCCATGAACAGGATCAGCGCATTGGTGGCCGCTTCCAGCAGCTTCTGGTTGTCGCCGGTGTACTGCTTCATCACGCCGGGCGGCAGCTGTGCGGCAAACATGGCCTGGTCGACATACTTCAGGCCATCGGCCTGGCTGACGCCGTCGGCGAGGTTGTAGTTGATAGTCGCCGATTCCAACTGGTTGTAGTGCTCGACGTTGATCGGCTCGATGCGCGGGCGAATATGCACCATCGCCGACAGCGGCACCATCTTGTTGCTGTTGCTGCGTACGTACAGGTTGAGCAGCGTGGCGGGACTGAGCGAATGGGCGTTGTCGGCGATCAGGATGACCTGGTACTGGTTGATGTCGGAATAGATGATGGATGCCGGCGTTTGACCAAACGCATCAGTCAGCGCCTGATCGATTTGCCCGATGTTGACCTGCAGCCGCGATGCCGCATCGCGATCGATTTCCACCAGCTGCTGCTTGCCGATGTTGTCGAAGCTGGTGCTCACGTCCTTGAACTGCTTCATCTTGCGCATCACTTGCGCCAACCGCAGCGTGGGTTGCTGCAGGGGCTGGCTGGTGGTGCTGGTGAGGGCGAAGGCGTACTGGCCCTTCGCCCGGCTGCCGCCGCCGCCATTGAAAAAGCCAAGGCTGGTGACGGCGACATTGACCTCGGTCAGCTTCTTGTACTGTTCATTGAGGCGCTTGATCACCTTGTCCGCTGGATCATGGCGCTGACCGGGACCGTCGCCGCGCGGTTTGAGATCGATGAAGAAAGAAGCCTCGTTGCCGACCGCGCCATTGGTGTTGTTGCCGCCCAGGAACGACGCCACATCGAGCACGGCCGGGTCGGCCAGCATGATGGCTTCCACCGCTTGCGCATGCCTGGCGAGCAGGTCCGGAGAGATGTTGGGGTCGGCCACCATGTCCGCCTGCAGCATGCCGGTGTCGCCTTCGGGCATCAGGGCGCCACCGGCCGTCTTCACCACGGCCATCGCCAGGACGATCGTCAACACCAGCAGAATCAGCGGTTGCCAGCGCATTACGCGCCGATGATGCATGGCCCAATCCAGTCCGCGCTCGTAGATGCGCAGCAGCCAGCGATCCAGCCGCTCCACCGTCCTCTCCAGTTTGCCGGGCGCGCGCCGCGCGCGCGTTTCCTCCAGCAGGAAACGCCCGCACAGGGCTGGTGTGAGCGTGAGCGACACCAAGGCCGAAATCACGATGGTAGCAATCAGCGTGACCGAAAACTCGCGCATCAGCATCACCATCGGGCTGTTGCCGAACACCATCGGCGCGAACACGGCGACCAGCGACAGAGTGATCGAAATCACCGTAAAGCCGATTTCCCGCACGCCGATCAAGGCGGCATCCAGCGGTTTGGCGCCCTGCTCCATGTGACGAAAGATGTTCTCGATCACCACGATCGCATCGTCCACCACGAAACCGATGCACAGCACCAGCGCTATCAGCGACAGCATGTTGAGCGTGAAGCCGAGCGCGTACATGAGCACGAACGCGCCGGCCAGCGACAACGGCACGCTGAACATGGCGATGATGGTCGGGCGCACGCGGCGAAGGAACAGCAACATCACCAGCGCCACCATCACGATGCTGAGCAGCAGGGCGATTTCCACTTCATGCAGCGCAGATTTGGTCGACAGCGTCAGATCGAAAATCGGCGTGATCTGCACGTCGGCCGGCACCAGCTTTTGCAGCTGGGGCAATGCGTCGCGGATGGCTTGCACGACCTGCACCGCGTTGGCATCGGAGCGCTTCTGCACCTGCATGATGACGGCGTGCTGGTGGTTGAACCAGGCCGCCTGGGTCGCGTCCTGCTGGCCGTCGCTGACGGTGGCGACATCGGAAAGATGGACCGGCCTGCCTTTTTGATTGGCGATGACCAGCGACGCGAAATCGGCAGGGGTATGCAAGCCGTCGTTGGCCGACACCGTCATCTGTGTCATGCCGTCGCTCAAAATGCCTTGGGGCGAGGCCACGTTGGCAGCACGCAGCACGTTGGCCACGTCGTTGGCGGTCAAACCCTTGGCGGTGAGCGCATTGCCGTTCAACGCGATGCGCACGGCGTGCGGCGAGCCGCCGATCAACTGCGCCTGCGACACGCCCGTGACCTGTGCCACGGCCGGCAGCATCAATGTATTGGCCAGGTCGTAGAGCTTGTCCGGCGCCATGCTGGTCGAGGTCATGGCGATCAGCAGCACGGGAATCTGCGAGGTATCGTTCTTGAAATACTGCGGCGGCGACAGCGCCATCACGGCAGGCAGATCCGGTGCGGCGGCATTGAGTGCCGCCTGCACGTCGCGCGCGGCCTGGTCTGCGTTGCGCGACATGTCGAACTGGATCTGGATCAGCATGCCACCTGCGTTCGAGTTGGAGGTCATCTGCTGGATGCCGGGAATGCGTGCCAGCTGGCGCTCCAGCGGCGCTGTCACCGTGGATGCCACGGTCTGCGCGTTGGAGCCAGGTAACACGGCAACCACTGCCACGGCAGGAAATTCAATCGACGGAAACGCGGCGATGCCGAGCAGCAGATAGGCGCATAAGCCCGCCAGCACCAGGCCGATCGCAAGCAGCGAGGTACCTGCCGGGCGGCGGATGATCGGCTCGAATAGGTTCATGCCGGCGCTCGCGTGTGCGCACGGCCGTGGCGCGTATAAAAAGTATCCATGCGTACTTCATACGCTGACACGTGTGCGCGCAAATGTGCATGAAGTCGGGCCGTGCCAGAAGGCATGGCGACGCTTGCATGAGACTGTCCATGCAAAAGGCGGCGTTCAACGTCGCCTTATCGCCAAACTCGGCCCGCTCAGTCCAATTCGATCGCCGGTGTCTGCCGCGCCAATTCGCGCTGCCGCCGCTTTTCCGCGCGCCGAGCCTTGCGCGCCTCCTTGCGTAGGCGGCGGTCGTACGACCACAGGTAAATCGCCGGCGTGCTCAGCAGGGTCAGCAACTGCGATACCAGCAAGCCGCCGACGATCGCGATACCGAGCGGCTGGCGCATTTCCGAACCGATGCCAAAGCCGATCGCCAACGGCAGCGCGGCGCCCATCGCCACCAGCGTGGTCATGGTGATGGGCCGAAAGCGCACCAGCGCCGCTTCGCGAATCGCGTCCGGCGGCGAACGGCCGTGTTCGCGCTGCGCCACCAAGGCAAAGTCCACCATCAGGATCGCATTCTTCTTCACGATGCCGATCAACATCAGCACCGCGATGATCGCCATCAGCGACAGTGGCGTTTGTGTCACCAGCATCGCCAGGAACGCGCCCATGCCGGCCGCCGGCAGGGTGGAGAGAATGGTCAGCGGATGGCCGAGACTTTCGTACAGGATGCCGAGCACGATGTACATGGCAACGATCGATGCGAGCAGCAGGATGCCGCCATTGGACTTCGCCTGCTGGAACTGCTGGTTGGCGCCGGTGAAATCCAGCCGCACGCCTGCCGGCATGTGCACCGCAAGCGCCGCCTGCTGCACCAGGTCGATACCGGTGCTCTGCTGTACCTTGGGCTTGAGGTTGTAATTGATGGTCGCCACCTGTTGCTGGTTGTGGTGGCGAATGCCGAGCGGGCTCATATCCGGCACGATGCTGGCCAATGCTGCCAACTGGATCATCTGGCCCTTGCTGTTGCGCACGTACAGGTTGAGCAGCGCGTCGGCGCTCATCGATTCGGAGCTGGATGAGGTGAGCACCACGCGGTACTGGTTGATGTCGGAATAGATCACCGACACCTGGTTCTGCCCGAACGAATTGAGCAGCACCGAGTCGATGTCGCCGATGCTCACGAACAGGCGGCCGGCTTTCTCGCGATCGATCTTGATCTCCTGCTGCTTGCCCACGAGATCGAAATTGCTGCTTACGTCGGTGAGCTGCGGAATGGTGCGCAGCTTGCGTACCAGTTGCAGCGTGATCGGCTGCAGGTCCTGGCCGCCGCTGGTGTCGAGGATCTGGAATTCGTACTGCCCCGCGTTGTCGCCGGCGCCACCGCCATTGAAGAACTGGATCGGGTTGAAGTACGCCTTGATGCCGGCGATCGGCTCGAACTTCTTCTGCAGCCGCTCGATCACCTTCTTGATGTCTTCCTTGCGTTCGCCCGGGCCATCGCCGCGCGGCTTGAGGTCCGCATACATCGACGCCGCATTGCCCACCGCACCGCCGGCATTGTTCTCGGGGCCAAGGACCGTCAGCACGTCGCGCGTGGCAGGATCGTCCTGCAGGATCTTGTTGGCTTGCTGTACGCGTGTCGCCAGCAGCGTCGGCGAAATATTGGCGTCCGCGCGCAACGATGCCGCGAGCTGGCCGGTGTCCTGGTCAGGCATGAAGGTGCCGCCCGCGGTCTTGACGATCGCCATGCCGAGCACGACGGTGAGCACCAGCAGGGTGAGCGGTTGCCAGCGCATCAGGCGGCGATGGTGCATGGCCCAGTCCAGCGCCCGCTCGTAGTGCCCATGCAGCCAGCGGTCGAAACGCTGCAACGCCAGCTCGGCGCGCGAGGCTTGTCCGACATACGCCGCTTCGGGCTTCAGGAAATGGCCGCACAGCGCGGGCGTGAGGGTCAGCGACACGATCGCGGAAATCACCACGGCGGCAGTGAGCGTCACGGAGAATTCGCGCAGCAGCATGACCAGCATGTTGTTGCCGAACAGCAGCGGCGCGAACACGGCGATCAACGACAGCGTGATCGAAATGACGGTGAAGCCGATTTCGCTCACGCCGCGCATGGCCGCATCCAGCGGCGGCTCGCCATGTTCCATGTGGCGGAAGATGTTTTCGATCACCACGATGGCGTCATCCACCACGAAGCCGATGCACAGCACCAGCGCCACCAATGACAAGGTGTTGAGCGTATAGCCCAGCGACCACATCACCACGAAGGCGCCGGCCAGTGACAGCGGCACGCTGAGCGCGGCGATCAGGGTGGGACGCAACCGGCGCAGGAACACCAGCATCACCAGCGACACCAGCACGATGCTGATCAGCAGCGCCACTTCCACTTCGTGCAGCGCGCCCTTGGTGCTTTCGGTGAAATCGAAGATCGGCGTCATCTGCACGTCAGCCGGCAACAGCCGGCGCAAGTCGGGCAGGCGGGCGCGTATTGCCTCGGCCGTGGCCACCGCATTGGCTTCCGGCCGCTTGTTGATTTCCAGGCCGACGGCGCGCATGCCGTTGAACCAAGCGGCCTGGTATTTGTCCTGCTCACCGCTGCTGACCTTGGCCACATCGGACAGGTACACCGGCACGCCCTTGCGATTGGCGATCACCAGCTTGGCGAAGTCTGCCGGTGTATGCAGTGCATCGTTGGCAGTGACCGTCATCTGCGTCTGGCCATCGCTCAGGATGCCTTGCGGCGAGGTCACGTTGGCGGCGATCAGCGCATTGCGGATGTCGTTGGCAGTGAGGCCCTTGGCGGACAGCGCGGCGATATTCACATCCACGCGTACCGCATGCGGCGTGCCGCCGAACACCTGCACCCGCGCCACACCCGGGATCTGCGCAATCGCGGGGCTGAGCAGCGTGTCAGTGAGATCGTAGAGCTTGTCCGGCGCCAGACTGCTGGACGTAATGGCGACGTGAAGGATGGGAATCTGCGAGGTATCGAACTTGAAATATTGCGGCGGGCTCGGCAGCGACGAGGGCAGATCGGGCTGGGCGGCGTTGATCGCGGTCTGTACGTCCTCGGCGATCTTGTCGATGTTGCGGCCGAAGTCGAAGCGCACCATCACGGTAGCGCTGCCCTGGTTGGCATTACCGTACATGTCCTGTACGCCAGGGATGCGGCCAAGATGGCGCTCCAGCGGCGCCAGCACCGTGTTCGCGATGGTCTGTGCGCTGGCGCCCGGCTGAGCGACCGTGACGAAGACACCGGGGAAATCCAGCGTCGGCAAGGCTGCCACCCCCAGCATCAGATAGGCGCAGAAGCCGGCGATGGTCAGCCCGATGGCCAGCAGCGAGGTGCCGATGGGGCGGCGAATGATGGGCGCGAAGATATTCATGGCGTTACCCGCGCCGATGCGTCAGGCAAGCGCAAGCCACGGCCGCAGACATCCCGCGCAGGCCGTGGCGCAAGCAAAAAGAAGGGCACATTCATGGGCACCTTTATGCCTTGGAGGCCAGAAGTGCAAATGTGCCTGAAGTCGGGCCGTGCCGAAAGGCATGGCGTGAATTGGCCAGAGTACGTCCCCTCCCCTGCGGCCGCAGGGGAGGGAGCGCATCGTGGCGACGTTGCTTCAAGGACGACCTACAAGCCGTAGCGCACCGTCAAATACCAGGTGCGCCCCAACTGGTTGTAGTAATACACGGTCTCGTAGTTGTGATCGAACACGTTCGCCAGCTTGGCTTCCACCTGCCAGCCGGGCGCAAAGCTGTAGCTCGCGCGCAGGTCGGTGGTGGCATAGCCGCCCATGCGTTCGGTATTGGCGATGTCGTCATAGCGCTTGCTGGAAGCGAAGAACGTGGCGCCGACATTGAACCGGCCCAGCTTGCGGTCGACGTCGACGCGTGCCGTACGTTGCGCACGCCGCTGCAGCAGCTTGCCGTTGTCTGCACCGCCATCGTTCTTCGGCTGCATCAGCGAGAGGTAGCTCTGCACGCGCCAGTCGTCGAGATTGAAGCCGAATTGGCCTTCCAGGCCGCGGATGCGTGCGCGGCTCAGGTTTTGCGGCACGAAATTCTCGTCCAGCACGATCAGGTCGTTGATGGTGGTCTGGTAGGCGTTGAGGCTCCAGTTCCAGTGCTGCAGCTGCTGCGCGAGGCCGATTTCCGCGCTGCGCGAGGTTTCCGGCTTCAGCTCCGGATTGGCGGTAGGGATGGCGCCAAAAGCCGGGAAATACAGGTCATCGAAGGTGGGCGCATGAAAGGCGCTGCCATAGCTCACCGACAACACCGGACCGTTTTCGAAGTGATAGCCCCACGCCGCCGAACCGGTGTTGTGATTGCCGAACTGATCGTTGTGGTCGTGGCGCACGGCAAGCTGCACTTCGTTCTGGCCGAACGTAGCCTGGTATTGCGCAAAGCTGCCGGTGTCGCCGCGGGAGAGGCGCTGGAAATCGGTGTCGCTGGCGATGTGCTCCTGCTGATAGTCCACGCCCACGGTAAGCAGCTGGTTGGCGGTCAGGGTGATGTCGTTCTGCCATGACGCCTGATTGCGGCGCGAATTGAAATAGCCCGTCGCCATGCGCGGGTAGTACTGGCCGAAATAAGTACCCTGGTAATACGTCGCCAGATCGTCGCGGCTCTGTCCGGCATTGAGCGTGACCTTCCACTGCGACAGCGGCGAGAAGCTCAGGCGTGCGCCGGCCACATATTGCTCTTCCAGGCTGTCGTCGCCGCTATACGGGCTGCCGGCAAATTCCGCGTTGCTCTTGCTGCGCAGCCAATCGAAGGCCAGCTCGGTGCCGTTGTCCCAGCGATAACCGAAATTGGCAAAGCCATTCCAGTTGCGGTAGGCATCGTTGCGCGGGTCATCCACGTAGCAGGCCACGCCCAGCTCCGCGGCTCCAGAGCGGCAATTGGGGATGCCGCCGGTGTAGGTACCTCCAAGGCTGGCGTTGTACCAAAGATGCGCATCGCCGCCAGAAACGCCAGCCTGTCCGTCCACGTAACCATGGCTGCCACCGGTGACGCTTACCGAAGGCGACACGCCGCCGTTCGGCTGCCCATGCCGGGTGAAAATCTGGATCACCCCGCCGATCGCATCGGAGCCATACAAGCTGGCGCGCGGACCGCGCACGATCTCGATGCGATCGATCGCATCGACCGGAATCTGTTCCAGTGCCGGCAGGCCGATGCTTACCGAACCGATGCGCACGCCGTCGATCAGCACCAGCACATGCGTGGCATTGGTGCCGCGCAGATACAGCGAGGTCTGCGCGCCGATGCCGCCGCTGCGCCCGATCGACACACCGGGCAGGCCGGTCAGCAGGTCGGCGACGGAAACCGGTTGCAGCCGGTCGATGTCTTCGCGCGTGATCACGGTGACCGAAGAAAGCGCGTCGTTGGCGGTGATGGCGGTACGCGTGGCGGTGACGATCACCGGTTCCAGCGAACCGTTCTGTTCGGTCGATTGGGCGTAGCTGGCCTGCGATGCAGCCAGTGAAAGCAGCAGGGCGGCTGCAAGCGCGGTCTTGTTCAACACGATGGATGTCCCCTGCCGCACGTCCCCGTGCGGCGCAAGTCATGAAGCGACCAGCATCGGGTGGACGTCGAAGGAACGGGAAGCGGGCAGCGCAGAACGCCGCAGCCCGAAAGCCGTGCCTCGCCCACCGCGAGCGCCAGAACCTGTTCCGGGCCGGTCTCCGGACTTGCGAGTGGCATGCATCAATGCACGCCGCCGAACGATGCCTTCCCATGCTGCTGGCACAGTGGCGTGTGGTTCGTTCGGAAAACTCGCATACCGTTGCGGGGGCAGTGCCGGCCTTGCTGCACGAACAGCGCACCGGCTTCCCGTTTCATCCCCTTGGCGTTGGCCGTGGGGACACCTGGAACGCGCGCAACTGTAGCGGGTGGGGGCGGTCAGGGCAATTCGGCTCGCGGTGCAACGCCCTAAAGCGAGTCGATGAAAGGCTCCAACGCTTTCACGGTGCTGGGCAATTGCAGTTGCAGCAACGTATCGAGCAGTTCGGAGGCGGTGCGGGGTGGATTTTTAAGCCGCTCGCGCTGCGCGCGCACGGCGGCGACCACGGTGGGTGCATGGAGATCGATCAGGTGCGCAATGAATTCGTCAGGGTGCTGCGCTTCGATGCTCTTGGGCGCTAAAAAAGCCGCCGGAAAATGCTTCAAATTGAAGGTTACGATTACGTCAGCTCGACCCATGATCGCAGCGGCAAGCACATGGCGATCGTCTGCATCAGGAAGTTCCAACGCACTTCGATGGTTTCATAGCCTGTAATGAGGCAATCAGGCACCGCCTGGTTCATCAGCGCGCGCGTGCGTGTGAGCTGAGCGGGCGTTAGATCGGGGCGTTTTGCCGCCAGATTCCGTATCCGCTCGTCGTGGATGCGATCGGTCCATCTGGCACGAAACATTCCTGTTCCCGCCAGTTGCATGAGCAGGTCACGCAGCGGCGCCGGATAGAGGACGCACGCGTCGTAAAGTGCGACAAACGCCATCAGTAGCCCATGTCCAGTTCTTGGGCTTGGGCTGCCAATGCGTCCATCGCGGCCTTGCTCTGTGCATCACGCTTTTGTTTGTAGTCCAGGACGTCCTTGGCGTAGAGCCGTCGATGCGTGCCTGTTTTGTGAAATTTGATCTCGCCGCGTTCAATTAATGCCACGAGGTGGGGGCGGGAGACATTCAGGAGGTCCGCCGCCGCCTGAGTGGTGAGTTCGGCATGCAGTGGCATGATGCTTACCCCCCTGCCTTCGGCCATGTTGGTCAGAATGTCGACCAGCATGCGCAAGGCGACGACGGGTACTTCAATCGTTTCGTCACCGTTGTGCACGCGCAAGCGTGCGGTCTCGCCGTCTCCGAGGCAGGCGGCCAGGAGGCGGCTGCTGGTTTTGGCCAATTCGGCTTCGTGGACGGTCGGTGGCGGTACCGAGTCCATGCCGAGACGGTTGCGTGAGGTGGTCATAGCCGAAAATCCCATTCACGTTCAGGTTGTTGCGCTGGATATGCAGGCGCACCTTGGTGGATCCGATGGTGGCATTTATTCGAAATAAACGCAACAAACGAAACATTCAAAACGTGAGTGGACAAATTTCCGGCCGGATGTTCTTGGCGGACCGCCTGGCCTCCACCGGAATGAGAAATGGAGCGATCAATCCGTCTGCAATTCGGCGACGAAATCGTAGATATCCCCGCGATACCACGAGGTGGTGAACTCCACCACACGTCCATCGTCGAGAAATCCACGCCGCTCGATATGCAAGCCTGCGCTGCCCGCGCTCACATGCAGCAGGCGCGCCTGCCGTGCGCCGAGCAACACCGCGCGCAGGCGCTGCAAGGCGCGCACCGGGCGGCAGTTGTACTTCTCCAGCGCCTCGTACAGCGAATCGTGCACCTCGTGCGGATCAGGCAGCACGCTGGCCGGCACCACGCTGCGCTCGATCGCCAGCGGTTCGTCTTCCGCATAGCGCACGCGGTGCAGGCGCGCCACCAGCATGCCGGGGGAAAGATTGAGCGCCATCGATTCCTCCGGCGTCACCTCGCCCACGCTGCGCTCGAAGAATTCGGAACGCGGATGCAGTCCGCGCGCGCGCAGGTCCTCGGTGAAGCTGGTGAGGCGCGACATCGGCTTGATGATGCGTTCGGCCACGAAGGTGCCGGCGCCGTGACGCTGGGTAAGCAGGCCTTCTTCAACCAGCCCTGAAATCGCCTTGCGCACGGTCACGCGGGACAAACCCAGGACCTGCGATAAATCGCGTTCGCTCGGCAGCGTCTGGCCGGGCTCGATGTCGCGATGCTGGATCACGTTGCGAATAGCCCGTCGCAGCCGCAGGTAAGCCAGCGGCTGGTGGGTGGTGGTATCGCGGCTAAGACGCCGGTATTCCTCGGCCAAGGCATTCTGCATAGTTGCGAACCATACCAATGCGTGACCAGTGGTACAACAGGGCCGTGAATTGGGAATCGGCCATCGGAAACCGAGGAGCCCGGCGCCCAAAGCCCCGCCAATTGCGGCGCTTTTACGATTTATGGTTCCCGATTTACGATTTCCGCCCATATGAAAACAATGCATACGATTGCACTGCACAAAAGACTGGTATTGCCTGGTACGGCATTGGTACCATCGGGCTTCCCCGGCGGCCGCATTGTCGCGGCTGCCCGCATTCCATAGAGGTGAGTTGTGACTGCACCCGCGCTACCGGTCGAGCTTTTCGACCTGGTGATTTTCGGCGGCACTGGCGATCTGGCCGTACGCAAATTGCTCCCTGCCCTCTTCCACCGCTTCGTCGACGGCCAGATCCAGCCGGGTAGCCGCATCGTCGGCGTGGCCCGCGAAGGCCTGGATGACGAGGGCTACCGTGCGCAGATCCGCAGCGCGCTCAACGGCGCCGCCGCCAAGCACGGCGACAAGCTCGACGCCTTCCTCAAGCTGGTGCATTACCGCCCGCTCGACGCACGCAAGGACGCCGGCTGGGACGACTTCGCCAAGCTGATGGGCGAATGTCCCGATCACGTGCGCGTGTTCTACCTCTCGACTTCGCCCGACCTGTTCGTGGACATCTGCCAGCGCCTGGGCGGCTACGGCCTCAACCAGGGCCAGTCGCGCGTGGTGCTGGAAAAACCCATCGGCAAGGACCTGGCCAGCGCCAACCGCATCAACGACGACGTCGGCCGCGTGTTCGCCGAATCGCAGACCTTCCGCATCGATCACTACCTCGGCAAGGAAACGGTGCAGAACCTGCTGGCGCTGCGCTTTGGCAACGCCTTGTTCGAGCCGTTGTGGAATGCCGGCCACATCGACCACGTGCAGATCACCGTGGCCGAAACGCTTGGCGTGGAAAAACGAGGCCCGTATTACGACCATGCCGGCGCGCTGCGCGACATGGTGCAGAACCACATGCTGCAGCTGTTGTGCATGGTGGCGATGGAGCCGCCGTCCTCGTTGTCGCCGGATGCGGTGCGCGACGAGAAACTGAAAGTGCTGCATGCGCTCAAGCCGATCAACGAAACCAACGCCTCCCAGCTCACCGTGCGGGGGCAGTACCGTGCGGGTGTGGGCGAAGGGCAGAGCGTGCCCGGCTATATCGACGACTTGAACAGCAGCAGCAAGTCCAAAGTCGATCACTCCAATACCGAAACCTTCGTCGCGCTGAAGGCGGAAATCGCCAACTGGCGCTGGTCCGGCGTGCCGTTCTACCTGCGCACGGGCAAGCGCCTGGCCGAGCGCGTGTCGGAAATCGTGGTGGCGTTCAAGCCGGTACCGCATTCCATCTTTACCGCCTCCGCCGGTCCGCTCGCGCAGAACCGCCTGGTGCTGCGCCTGCAGCCGGATGAAGGCGTGAAGCTGTGGCTCACCATCAAGCACCCCGGCCCGGGCGGTTTGCGCCTGCGCCACGTGCCGCTGGACATGAGCTTTGCCGAAGCCTTCGGCGTGCAGCAGCCCGATGCGTACGAGCGCCTGTTGCTCGACGTGGTGCGCGGCAATCCCACGCTGTTCATGCGTCGCGATGAAGTCGAAGCCGCATGGCGCTGGGCCGATCCGATCCTGGCGGCATGGGCAGCGGCCGGCGAAGCGCCGCGTCCGTACACCTCCGGCACCTGGGGTCCGAGCGCCGCGGTGGCCTTGATCGAGCGCGACGGCCGCACCTGGGACGAGGATTTCGAGCAGTGAGCGAGCAACACATCCTGCATGCGTTCGACGATGGCCCGGCGCTGGCCAAGGCCTTGTCGGCCAGCATCGCAGGCCAGCTGCGCGAGGCGATCGGCGTGCGCGGCGAAGCGTTGATGGCGGTATCCGGCGGCAGCACACCCAAGCTGCTATTCGACGCGTTGTCGAACGAAACACTGGATTGGTCGCGCGTCACCGTCACGCTGGTCGACGAACGCTGGGTGCCGGATACCGACGAACGCTCCAACGCGCGGCTGGTGGAATCGCAGCTACTGCAACGCAAGGCGGCCGACGCCGAATTCGTGCCGTTGTACGTGGAAACGCCGACGCCGGAAGCGGGCATCGGCGAAGTGCGCGCACGCGTGGCGGCGTTGAAGCAGCCGTTCGACGTGATTGTGCTCGGCATGGGGCCGGATGGGCACACCGCTTCGTTCTTCCCTGGCGGCGATCGCTTGAGCGAAGCGCTGGACGTCTCGAACACCGCGCTGGTGCTGCCGATGCGCGCGCCGGGTGCGGGCGAGCCGCGCATCACGTTCACCTTGCCGGTATTGTTGAAAGCGCAGGCGCTGTATCTGCATATCCAGGGCAACGACAAGCGCGATGTATTGGCGCAGGCCGAACAGCCCGGCAGCACGCTGCCGGTTGCCAGCGTGCTGCGGGCGAAGCGGCCATTGGATATCTATTGGTGCCCGTGATGTATCCGACTTGTCGCCATTCGCTCCCTCTCCCCGTCGGGGAGAGGGTTGGGGTGAGGGGTCACAGCTTGCATGCATCTTCCAATACACGAAACGTAGGTTGGGGTGAGCGCACGCTAACCCCAACGTCGCCATGCATAGCATTACGTTGGGGTTCGCATACGCTCACCCCAACCTACGCACGCCATGCACGGACATTGAATCAACGCCGAGCGCGCTCGGCCGGAGCATGAAATGAGTTTGCATCCCGTCGTTGCCGAAGTCACCGAACGCCTGCGCGAACGCAGCCGCGATTCACGCGCTGCCTATCTCGAGCGCATCAACAATGCCGTCATCGATGGCCCGCATCGCGCACGCCTTTCCTGCGGCAACCTCGCGCACGGCTTCGCCGCCTGCAACACGCACGACAAGGCGGCCCTGCGCGAGGGCCACACGCCGAACCTCGCCATCGTGACGGCATACAACGACATGCTCTCGGCGCATCAGCCCTACGAGCGCTATCCGGAATTCATCCGCGAAGTGGCGCGCCAGGCCGGCGTTACCGCACAGGTGGCCGGCGGCGTGCCGGCGATGTGCGATGGCGTCACACAAGGGCGCGCCGGCATGGAGCTGTCGCTGTTTTCGCGCGACCTGATCGCCATGACCACCGCGGTCGCCCTGTCGCACGACATGTTCGATGGCGCGTTGTACCTCGGCATCTGCGACAAGATCGTGCCGGGCCTGCTGATCGGCGCGTTGAGCTTCGGCCACCTGCCGGGCGTGTTCGTACCCAGCGGCCCGATGCCCAGCGGCATCAGCAACGAACAGAAATCGAAAGTGCGCCAGGCCTATACGGAAGGCAAGGCCAGCCGTGACGAGCTGCTGGAAGCGGAGGCCGCTTCCTATCACTCGCCCGGCACCTGCACGTTCTATGGCACGGCCAACTCCAACCAGATGCTGATGGAGATCATGGGCCTGCACTTGCCCGGCTCCAGCTTCGTCGCACCCGATACGCTGTTGCGCGATGCGCTCACCGCCGAAGCCGTGCGCCGTTGCGCGGCCTTGGGCAAGGCGGGCGAGCATGTGCCGATCGGCCATATCGTCGACGAACGCGCCATCGTCAACGGCGTGATCGGCTTGCACGCCACCGGCGGTTCAACCAACCATCTGCTGCACCTGGTGGCGATCGCGCAGGCGGCCGGCATTGCGTTGCGTTGGGAGGATTTCGACGCACTGTCGTCGGTGGTGCCGCTGCTGGCGCGCGTGTACCCGAACGGCTATGCCGACGTGAATCATTTCCACGAAGCCGGCGGCATGGGCTTCCTGATCGATCAATTGCTGAGCGCCGGCCTGTTGCACGGCGATGCGCGCACCATCGCCGGTGGCGATCTTTCCGGCTACGCCACCGTGCCGCAGCTGGACGACGTCGGCCAGCTCGTCTGGAAGCCGGTCTCGAAGGAAAGCGGTAACCGCGGCGTATTGCGCAGCATCAGCGAACCGTTCCGCACTGATGGCGGCTTGCGGATGCTCAACGGCAATCTCGGCCGCTCGGTGATCAAGGTGTCGTCGGTGCCGGAAGATCGCCAGGTGATCGAAGCACCGGCGGTGGTGTTCCATGACCAAGACGACATCAAACACGCTTTCGACCGCGGCGAACTCAATCGCGATTTCGTGGCGGTAGTGCGCTTCCAGGGACCACGTGCCATCGGCATGCCGGAATTGCACAAGCTCACGCCGACACTCGCTGTGTTGCAGGATCGCGGCCACCGCATTGCCCTGGTCACCGATGGCCGCATGTCGGGTGCCAGCGGACGCGTACCGGCGGCCATCCACGTGACGCCGGAAGCGGACGATGGCGGCCCGATCGCAAAAGTGCGCGATGGCGACATCATCCGGCTGGATGCGGTGAAGGGCACGCTCGACGTGCTGGTGGATGCGGCGGAATTCGCTGCGCGCACGCCGGCAGTTGAAGATCTTTCCAGGCACCAGCACGGCATGGGGCGTGAGTTGTTCGGCATCTTCCGGCGTAACGCGGTGACGGCCGACCTAGGCGCCGGCGTGTTTTGATCAAGCCACGTAGGTTGGGGTGAGCGCAGCGAACCCCAACGTATCGACATGCATGGCCGTGTTGGGGTTCGGCTACGCCCCACCACCCACCTACGTTTCTCGGAATAGTTATGAACATCGAAACCAAGCAACAACACGTCGAAGCCACCATGCGCCTGGCGCCGGTGATCCCGGTGGTGATCATCGAAGACGCCAAGCATGCCGTGCCGATGGCGCGCGCGCTGGTGGCTGGCGGCATTCCGGCGATCGAAGTAACCCTGCGCACGCCGGCCGCGCTCGATGCGATCCGTGCCATTGCCGCGGAAGTGGAAGGCGCCGTGGTCGGCGTTGGCACCGTGCTCACCGCGAACGACCTGCATGCCGCGGAAAAAGCCGGCGCGCGCTTTGCGGTTTCACCCGGCATGTCGCCCAAGCTGCTTGCTGCCGCCGACGACAGCGCCCTGCCCTTGCTGCCCGGCATCGCCACCGCCAGCGAAGCGATGGCCTTGCTCGAACGCGGTTATCGCCACCTGAAGTTCTTCCCCGCCGTTCCCGCCGGTGGCGCCAAACTGCTCGGTGCATGGGCCAGCCCGCTGCCACAGATCCGCTTCTGTCCCACCGGCGGCATTTCCGTGGCGACGGCGAAGGATTTTCTCTCGCTGCCCAACGTGCTCTGCGTCGGTGGCTCGTGGCTGACGCCGAGCGACAAGCTGCACGCCGGCGATTGGGCCGCCATCGAAAGGTTGGCGCGCGAAGCCGCAGCACTGCACGGCTGATCGTCGCGCCATCGGCATGCTGGGGTTTCATCCCACTAGCTTGCGCGCCCGGGCCCGCAAGCTCGAATGCTTGGCCGTGGCAAGGGTGACTTCTGGGGCGTGAAACAAGTCGTGCTTGGTGCTTAAGCTGCGGGTCTCATCATGCCGCTCTAGGATTGCCCATGCGCAAGCTTCCGCTCGTCCTCGCCCTGGCCGCGTTGCTGGCCGGTCAAGGCGCCACCGCCGCCGACAAGAAGGACAAGGGACCGGAAGAGCCGAAGCCAGAAGCCGCCTTGCTCCAGCCCCAGGCTTCCGCCACCGAAGGCTCGGTATCCGTCGAAGGCAAGCACATTGCCTATAAGGCCGTCGCCGGCACGCTGGTGCTGCACGGCAAGGGCGACAAGGAAAACGAGCCCACCGTCAGCATGTTCTACGTGGCCTATTTCAAGAAAGGCGCGGAGGCATCCAAGCGGCCCATCACCTTCATCTATAACGGCGGCCCGGGCTCGGCCACGGTATGGCTGCACATGGGCGCGTTCGGGCCGCGCCGCGTCGTCACCAAGGACGATACCCACACGCCGGCCGCGCCGTATCAGCTGGTGAACAACGACTACAGCCTGCTCGATGCCTCCGACCTGGTTTTCATCGACGCACCCGGCGCCGGTTTCAGCCGCCTGATCGCCAACGACCCGGATGCCGCCAAGCGCGCGGAGCAGATGAAGGATCGACGCAAGGACATCTACAGCGTCGATGGCGATGGCCACGCCTTTGCGCAATTCATCACCCAGTTCCTGTCGCGCTATGGGCGCTGGAATTCGCCCAAGTATCTGTTCGGCGAAAGCTACGGCACCACGCGTTCGGCGGTACTGGCCAATGACTTGGAAAACGAAGACAGTGTCGATCTCAACGGCGTGATCCTGCTGTCGCAGATTCTCAGCTTCGACAACGACATCGACGCCGCCAACGACAACCCCGGCAACGACCTGCCCTACGAACTGGCGCTGCCGACCTTTGCCGCCACCGCCTACTATCATCACAAGCTGCCGCAGCAACCGGCTGAACTGGAACCCTTCCTGCAGGAAGTGGAGCAGTTCGCGCTCGGCGATTACGCCCAGGCGTTGATGCAAGGCGCGCGCCTGGACGATGCGCACAAGCAGGCCATTGCCCAGAAGCTGCATCAATACACCGGACTTCCGGTGGCCTATCTGCTCAAGGCCAATCTGCGCGTCAACGGCGGCATGTACGAACACGAACTGCTGAGCGACAGCGACGACACCACCGGCCGCCTGGACACGCGCTTTGCCGGCCCCTCGCTCGATCCGCTCAGCAAGGAGGCCGAATACGACCCGCAGTCTTCCGCCATCAGTTCCGCCTATATCGCTGCCTTCAACGATTACGCGCGCAAGGACCTCAAGTACGGCAAGGACCAGGTCTATCGCGAATTCGCCGACGCCCAGGACTGGAATTTCAAGCACGACGGACACTTCGGTGCCGTCAACGTGATGCCGGACCTGGCCAACGCGATGAAAACCAACCCGGATCTGAAAGTGTTCCTCAACGGCGGCTATTACGATCTGGCCACGCCGTTCTTCGCCGCCGATTACGAAATGCACCATCTGCCGATCCAGTCGACGCTGATGAACAACATCAGCTATGCCTGGTATCCGTCAGGACACATGGTGTATGCGCACGAAGCATCCTTGAAGCTGCTGCATGACAACGTGGCGCGCTTCATCGAGCAGACGGATAACGTCGCGAAGCACTGACGCAAGAGGCGTTTGCCCGCTGGAAACGCAGCGGGCGACGAGCTCATACATCCCATCCCTCGGCCATAGATCATGCAGGTCCGGTATGTTCGCCATGGAGCCCAGGGAGCAACGGCATGCGCGCGCTGATTGATCGCTACATCGACGCCTACAACCGTATGGACGTCGATGCCATGCTCAACACCATGCACAGTGAAGTGATCTTCGAGAATTACACGGCCGGCGTGCTCAGCGTACGCACCGTGGGTGCACCCGAGTTGCGTCACCTGGCCGAAAGCTCCCGCGGCTTGTTTTCCGCGCGCCGTCAAACCATCACGCACTACAGCGAAGCCGAAGGCGTAGCCCGCACGCAGATCCATTTCCAGGGCACCTTCGCCGTCGACCTACCCAATGGCATCCGCGCGGGCCAGAGCATTGCGCTGGATGGCCGCAGCGAATACCGCGAACGCAATGGCCTGCTGATCTACATTGCCGACTACAGCGATTGATCACGCGTTGACACGTGGCAGGCTTGCGCGCGTACGCTTGGTCAAATGGTTTTAATCATTTCCCGCGCTTGCCCTGGGGCTTGGCAGGCTGCTTTGGCTTGGGCGCCGGCATGAGTGAAGCGGTCTCGAGGATCAGGCGCCGGATGACGTCCGAGTCGTCAAGCAGCTCGTCGGCAACGGGGTAATCCTTGGCGCCCGGGTAAGGTGGCCGCTGCGGAAGATCGGGCGCAAGGCTTGCGACGGCGTTGGACGGTTTGATGAAAAGGCTGTTGTCGCAGGCAAATGCGACGACTTTTCCGTCGACGTACAGCGCGTACTCACCGAACATCTTCTTGTACGTGAGCCTGTCGCCGAGGGCGATCTGGTCTACCAGGTATTCGATGTATTCAAGATCGGTAGCCATGCTGCTAGTCGCGGTGAACTGTCTTCCTGATTGTGGATGATATTAGGCGGCATGAGGATGGCAATGTTGGGGTTCGCCCC
>NZ_DATJMN010000055.1:0-3555 GCF_035508675.1 Dyella sp. | reverse complement strand
CGCGGATGCAGCGCGGAGAGTTTCACCGAGATCGACGGCGCATCGGTGTGGTTGGCGAACGGGCCGCGCGAACCGATCGAGGCGATGGCGTTGCGGTAATCCTGCTGGTAGCGCTCGGCGGTTTCGCTGGTGAGCGCCGATTCGCCCAGCATGTCGTAGGAGTAGCGATAGGCGGTGTATTCGCCCTTGCCGCAACGGTCCAGCGCTTCGTCGATGGTGCGGCCCATCACGAATTGGTGGCCCATGATGCGCATGGCCTGGCGCACGGCCAGGCGGATGGCGGGTTCGCCCGCGCGCCCGACCAGGCGGCGTAGCGCGCTGGTGAAATCCTGCCGGGTTTCCTCGGCGAGATTCACCAGCTTGCCGGTCAGCATCAAGCCCCAGGTGGAGGCGTTGACGAACAGCGACTCGCTCTGGCCCAGATGCTTTTTCCAGTTCGCATCGCCCAGTTTGTCGCGGATCAGCTTGTCCGCCGTGGCCTTGTCGGGGATGCGCAGCAGGGCTTCGGCCACGCACATCAACAGCACGCCTTCCTCGCTGGAAAGGTCGTACTGGCGCATGAAGGATTCCACCGCGCTCTGGTCCTTGGCGCGGGCGCGCACGCGGCTGACCAGGTCGGCGGCCAGGTCGATCACTTTCTCGCGCTCGGCCGGTGGCAAGCTGGACTGGGCAAGCAGGTCGTTCACGGCTTCCGTTTCGTCGCGCAGCCAGGCGGCGGTAATGCGCGCGCGGGCCGGCTCGACGCTGGCCGGCAGTTCGGGGGTAAGAATGGCTTGGGGCACGGTATGCGTAGAGGGGCTGGGAGGGCGCCGATTGTATCGGGAATCGTAAATCCGAAATCGAAAATCGTAAGAGGCTTATATAAGGCGACCACCGCAGTGGCCGCTCTTAACGATTGACGATTGACGATTCCCGATTGACGAGCTAAACGAGACAAATTGTCGCGCCTCGCAGGCCGCTATACGCTGCAGTCGTCCTTGCCCCGGCTCCGCCACGCGGCCTATGATCAAACACGTTCCAGGCACGCCGGACTTCCATGATCGTGCTTCGACCAGCCCTCGGCGGCCTGCCGTGCGTGGTTTGGCTTCGGCCCAATCGCGTACTCAGCCGGCGCGGCCTGCGTCACCTGATCCTGGTGTTGGCTGCGCTGGCGTTGATAACGGCAGGTCTGGGAGCGTGGCAGGGCAATGTATTCGCCCCGCTGTTCGCCCTGATCGAGGCTTCCGCCGTAGCCATCGCCTTGAGCGTGGCTTGGCGGGCCGGCGACCGCAGCGAACGCATCACCCTCGACGGTTCGTCGTTGGAGGTGCACACCCTGCCAGGTCGCCGTTGCACGCGCTTCCAACCCTATTGGGTGCGCGTGCTGCTGGAGTCAGGGGAAGGGCGTTACCGATTGTTGTTGTCGTCGCACGGACGCAAGCTGGAGATCGGGGTTTTCCTCACCGATGAGGAACGCGCCGAGCTGTTCCGGAAACTCAGGGCGTTGCTGGCCGATTTCCAGGCTGAGCGCAGGTAGGGTCAACAAAGGTGCAAACATGACAGCTGGCGGCATCGGGAAGCACGGCATCCGGTTCAGGGGTTCGCAGCACTTCAAGCATGTCTTCGGGGCGTTGGGCATCACCGCCTCCAGTTTGTTTGCCGGCAGCACGCTGGCCAATCCCAGGCCCGATCAGTTGAACCTCACGCCCGGGGTGACGACGTACTCCGAAATTCCTTACATGCTCAACAATATCGCGTTGGGCGTGTGCGTGGTGATCGGCATCCTGGTATTCGGCGCGATGTTCATCGCCATGTTTCGCTTCCGCAAATCGCGCGGCGCGGTGCCGGAGAAGTGGTCGCACAACACCACCATCGAAATCGTGTGGACCGCCATTCCGGTCGTCATTCTTGTTTGCCTGGCCTGGCTGGCTACCGATGGATTGCGCGTGTTCGCCGACACCACCGGTTCGCAGATGACGGTCAAGATCACCGGCTATCAATGGAAATGGCGCTACGACTATGTCGACTATCTTGGCAAGCCGATCAGCCACGTCGGTTTCATCTCCAAGCTGGACGACCAGAGCAATGCCACGCGCCAGCTCAATTCGGGCCTCGATCCGAACGCGGTGAAAGTGGACGGGGAAAATACCTATCTGCTCAATGTCGACCATCCGCTGGTGCTGCCGGTGGGCATGAAGATCCGTTTCGTGATCACGGGCGGCGATGTGATCCATTCCTGGTATGTGCCGGATCTGGGGTGGAAGGTGGACGCCATTCCGGGTGTGATCAATGCAGCCTGGACCAACATCACCAAACCGGGCATTTATCGCGGCCAGTGCGCGCTGCTGTGCGGTCAGGATCACGGTTTCATGCCGATCGTGGTGAAGGCCGTGTCGCAGGAGGATTTCGCCAAGTGGCTGGCCGAGCAGCAGAAACCGGCTACGCCCGCACCGGCGCCGGCATCGACGCAGGGTTGATTCACTCGGCTGCTGATGCAGTTCACGTAAACGCAATCACACGGTAGAGGTTCAAGGTTATGGCCCAAGCAGCCGCCCACGACCACCATGATGAGCATCACGACGAACATCACGAGCACCTGAACTTTTTTCAGCGCTGGGTGATGTCCACCAACCACAAGGACATCGGCACGCTCTACCTGATATTCGCGCTGCTGATGTTCTTCATCGGCGGCAGCTTTGCGATGGTGATTCGCGCTGAGCTGTTCAAGCCGGGCATGCAGCTGGTGCAGCCGTACTTCTTCAACGAAATGACCACCATGCATGCGCTGGTCATGATCTTCGGCGCGGTGATGCCGGCTTTTGTGGGGCTGGGCAATTGGATGATTCCGCTGATGATCGGTGCGCCGGATATGGCGCTGCCGCGCATGAACAATCTGTCGTTCTGGATTCTGCCGTTCGCCTTCGCATTGATGCTGTCCACGTTGTTCATGCCGGGCGGCAGCATGGCAGGCGGCTGGACCATGCTGCCGCCGCTTTCGTTGCAAACCAGCGCCTTGGCCTACACGGTCTTCGCCATCCACTTGATGGGTATCAGCTCGATCATGGGGGCGATAAACATCATCGCTACCATCATCAATATGCGCGCGCCGGGCATGGACTTGTTGAAAATGCCAGTATTCGTGTGGAGCTGGCTGATCACGGCGTTCCTGCTCATAGCGGTAATGCCGGTGTTGGCCGGCGCGGTGACCATGCTGCTCACCGACAAGTATTTCGGCACGAATTTCTTCAACGCGGCCGGCGGCGGCGATCCTATCCTGTACCAGCACGTATTCTGGTTCTTCGGTCATCCCGAGGTGTACATCATGATCCTGCCGGGGTTCGGGATCATCTCGGAAATCATCCCGACCTTTTCGCGCAAACCGATCTTCGGCTACAAGGCAATGGTGTTCGCAATCGCCTCGATTGCTTTCCTGTCGTTCATCGTGTGGGCACATCACATGTTCACGGTGGGTCTGCCGCTGGGTGCCGAAATCTTCTTCATGTACTCCACCATGCTGATCGCGGTGCCGACCGGCGTAAAGGTGTTCAACTGGGTCGCCACCATGTGGGGCGGCTC
>NZ_DATJMN010000054.1:0-29116 GCF_035508675.1 Dyella sp. | reverse complement strand
CGCAGCCCGGGCAGCTGAATCTCACGCCAGGCGTGACGACGTATTCCCATGTGCCCTACATGCTCAACAACGTGGCATTGGGCGTGTGCGTGGTGATCGGCATCCTGGTGTTTGGCGCGATGTTCATCGCCATGTTCCGCTTCCGCAAATCGCGCGGCGCGGTGGCGGAGAAGTGGTCGCACAACACCACGGTCGAAATCATCTGGACCGTCATTCCCGTTCTTATTCTTATTTCGCTGGCGTGGCTGGCCACCAATGGCCTGCGCCAGTTCTCCGATACCACCGGCGCGCAGATGACGGTGAAGGTCACCGGCTATCAGTGGAAGTGGCGCTACGACTACGTCGACTACCAGGGCAAGCCGCTCAGCCATGTCGACTTCATGTCGAAACTGGACGACCAGAGCAATGCCACCCGCCAGCTCAACTCCGGCCTCGATCCTTGGGCGGTCAAGACGGATGGCGAGAACACTTATCTCCTGAATGTGGACCACCCGCTGGTGGTGCCGATTCATACCAAGATCCGTTTTGTGATCACCGCCGACGACGTGATCCATTCCTGGTTCGTGCCCGCGCTGGGCTGGAAGATGGATGCGATCCCGGGCGTGATAAACGCCGCGTGGACCAATATCAACGAGCCGGGTGTCTACCGCGGCCAGTGCGCCGAATTGTGCGGCCAGGATCATGGCTTCATGCCGATCGTGGTGAAGGCGGTGTCGCAGGAAGACTTCGCCAAGTGGCTGGCCGACCAGCAGAAGCCTGCTGCCGCCCCGGCTCCGGCCGGCACCGCTGCAGCGCCTGC
This sequence comes from Dyella sp., assembly GCF_035508675.1. Classification (GTDB taxonomy): domain Bacteria; phylum Pseudomonadota; class Gammaproteobacteria; order Xanthomonadales; family Rhodanobacteraceae; genus Dyella_B. The sequence continues at coordinate 28,317 of NZ_DATJMN010000054.1, read as the reverse complement.
GCAGGCCACGGCACAGTTGACGCCAGCACACGCAACACAGGGTTGATCATCGGCTGCTTACCGCAGTTCACGTAAACGCATTCATTAGGTAGAGGTTCAAGGTCATGGCCCAAGCAGCCGCCCACGAACACCACGATGAGCATCACGACGAACACCACGAGCACCTGAACTTCTTTCAGCGCTGGGTGATGTCCACCAACCACAAGGACATCGGCACGCTGTACCTGGTCTTTTCGCTGCTGATGTTCTTCATCGGCGGCAGCTTCGCGATGGTGATCCGCGCGGAGCTGTTCAAGCCGGGCATGCAGCTGGTGCAGCCGTACTTCTTCAACGAAATGACCACCATGCACGCGCTGGTGATGATTTTCGGAGCGGTAATGCCGGCCTTCGTCGGTCTGGGCAACTGGATGATCCCGCTGATGGTCGGCGCGCCGGACATGGCGCTGCCGCGCATGAACAATCTTTCGTTCTGGATCTTGCCGTTTGCCTTCGCGCTGCTGCTGTCCACACTGTTCCTGCCGGGCGGCGCTCCTGCAGGCGGCTGGACCATGTATCCGCCGCTGTCGCTGCAGAGTGCGTCGCTGGCATACCTGGTGTTCGCCGTGCACTTGATGGGTATCAGCTCGATCATGGGCGCGATCAACATCATCGCCACCATCCTCAATATGCGCGCGCCGGGCATGGATCTGTTGAAGATGCCGGTGTTCGTATGGAGCTGGCTGATCACCGCCTTTCTGCTGATCGCGGTGATGCCGGTGCTGGCCGGTGCGGTGACCATGCTGCTCACCGACAAGTACTTCAACACGCACTTCTTCGATGCCGCCGGCGGTGGTGACCCGGTGCTGTTCCAGCACGTGTTCTGGTTCTTCGGTCACCCCGAGGTGTACATCATGATCCTGCCGGCGTTCGGGATCGTCTCGGAAATCATCCCGACTTTCGCACGCAAGCCGATCTTCGGCTACAAGGCGATGGTGTTCGCCATCGCTTCGATCGCCTTCTTGTCCTTCATCGTATGGGCGCACCACATGTTCACGGTGGGCCTGCCGCTGGGCGCTGAAATCTTCTTTATGTACGCGACCATGCTGATCGCGGTGCCTACCGGCGTGAAAGTGTTCAACTGGGTCGCCACCATGTGGGGCGGCTCGATGACCTTCGAAACGCCGATGCTGTTCGCCATTGCGTTCGTCATCCTGTTTACCATCGGCGGTTTCTCCGGCCTGATGCTGGCGCTGGTGCCGGCGGACTTCCAGTACCACGACACCTACTTCGTGGTGGCGCATTTCCACTATGTGCTGGTGACCGGCGCGATCTTCGCGATCATGGCGGCCACGTATTACTGGATTCCGAAGTGGACCGGCCACATGTACAACGAGTTCTGGGGCAAAGTTCACTTCTGGAATTCGGTGGTGTGGGTGAACGTGCTGTTCTTCCCGCAGCACTTCCTTGGCCTGGCCGGCATGCCGCGCCGTATTCCGGATTACAACGTGGCGTTCGCCAACTTCAATATGATCAGCTCGATCGGCGGCTTTTTGTTTGGGGCCTCCCAGCTGATCTTCCTCGGCGTGATCATCCATTGCGTGTGGTTCTCCAAGAAGAAAGCCACCGCTCGCGTATGGGAAGGCGCCCGCGGCTTGGAGTGGACGTTGTCGTCGCCGCCGCCGCACCACAGCTTCACCATCGCGCCGGTAATCCACGACGAAGAACTCGCACATGGCCACGTCGAGGACTGATCACGTGAAACTCGATCATCGCCCGCTTGAGTCGGGACAGGAACAACGCTTGCGTCGCGCGCGACGCACCGCAAGGGTGGTGGGCATCGTGGCGTTCGTCGTGTTCGTGGTTTCGATCGCGCAGATGCTCTGGCTGCAACATCATCCGCAAGCGCACGCGCAGGCCATCCAGGAAGCGCTCATGCAGTAACCCGCCGCAGCGGGGGAGAACGTAGGTCACCAGGAACGTCTACGGGATACAGATCATGGGTCAGCAGCACGACATCTACTACGTACCGAGCAAGAGCCAATGGCCGATCGTGGCCGCGGTGGTCATGTTCCTCACCGTGTTCGGTGCGGCGCACTGGCTCAATGCCGAGCCCGGCGAAACCGGCTTCGGCAAGACGCTGTTGCTGATCGGCTTCGTCGGCATCCTATGCATGTTCTTCGGCTGGTTCCGCTCGGTGATCCATGAGTCGATGGCCGGCAACTACAACACCCAGGTGGACCGCTCGTTCCGCATGGGCATGATGTGGTTCATCTTCTCCGAGGTGATGTTCTTCGGCGCCTTCTTCGGGGCGCTGTTCTACATCCGCATGTTCTCGGTGCCGTGGCTGGGCGGCTACGGCCATGGCGTGCTGACCCATCAGTACCTGTGGAGCGACTATGCCGCTTCATGGGGCGCTGGCGGCGGCAATGGTCCGGCGCACATCGGCGGCGCCTTCCAGACCGTCGCGCCGTGGGGGCTGCCGCTGCTCAATACGCTGATCCTGCTCAGCTCCAGCGTCACCGTGACCATCGCGCACCACGCGCTGAAAGCGGGGCATCGCGGCAAGGTGCTGACCTTCCTCGGTGTTACCGTGTTGCTGGGTGCGAGCTTCCTGTTTTGCCAGGCGCACGAGTACATGGAGGCGTACAAGGAACTCAACCTTACGCTGGGTAGCGGCGTGTATGGCTGCACGTTCTTCATGCTCACCGGCTTCCATGGCCTGCACGTGACGCTGGGCACCATCATGCTGGCCATCATCTGGCTGCGCGTGCTGGCTGGCCACTTCAGCAAGGAGCATCACTTCGGCTTCGAGGCCGTGGCCTGGTATTGGCACTTCGTGGACGTGGTGTGGCTGGGGCTCTTCATGTTCGTCTACATCCTTTGAGGCGTCGCTCAAGGGGAGTAGAAAAGCCCGCCGCAAGGCGGGCTTTTGTTTCTTCCATCACCCACTTCCCTCCGGGGAGGAGCTGGGCGAGGGGCGGATCTTGCGCAGAACCACCTGCGTGCTTTTTCGCGCCGTAACGTCGCAGCGCGGATATTGGAAAAGGAACGCCCGCTACAATTACTGGCCCACGCCGTGCGGATGGATCCACCCCATCCGGATACCGATGATGACCATCGCGATCAGCAGCAGGGAAAAGCTGATGCGGCGGGTCAGCGCCCACACGGTGCGTTTGCTGCCGTCCTTGTCGGTCATCATGAAATACAGGGCCTGGCCAAGGTTGAAGATCACCACCAGGAACATGATCACCAGCGCTACTTTGTAGATGGTTTCCACGTGAGAATTCCGAGTAGGCCCGACATCGCCAGTATAGCCATGCACCGTGGAGTTGCCGCGTGGGCCTGATGCGGCGTCCAGCATGGTGGTCGGTGCTGCTCACCGTCGCTGGGGTGCTTGTTTTTATACGTCTTGGCATCTGGCAATTGCACCGCGCAGACTACAAGGACGAACTTCTGCGACGGTATGCCGCGGCAGCCAGTGCGCCGGTGCAAGCCTTCGATGCGGTGGCCGGCCAGCCCCCCCTGGATGCGTATCCGCGCGTGCGCGTGCAGGGCCGTTATCTCGCCGACCGCCTCTATCTGCTCGACAACCCGAAACACGACAGCCTCGGCGGGGTGGAGGCATACGCGCCGTTCCAACCCATGAATCAGCACAAGCTGCTGCTGGTGGATCTTGGTTTTCTGCCTGGCAACGGTACGGACAAGGCGCCGCAGCTGCCGCCGTTGCCCACCAACGTGCAGACCCTGCAAGGCACGTATCAGCCGCCGCCGGGCACCGGACTGGAGCTGGGCGGCAACGCACTGGCGCAGCAGACGCAGTGGCCGAAGACCTCGATCTACCTGGATCTGGGCCAGGTCGCCAAGGACTTACATGCGGCGCTTTATCCGCGCGTGCTGGCGTTGGATCCTGATCCTTCGGCGATCTATGTGCGCGTGCACGCGCTTGACCTTTCGTCGATGCCGCCGGCGCGGCATCGCGCGTATGCGTTCCAGTGGTTTACCTTTGCGGTGGCGGCGGTGGTGATGTTTGTGGTGTTGCATCGAAGAAAGCCGCGCCTGAAACGTGATGATTGATCACTCCGCAAACAGGCTCCTCCCGAGTGACGCTCCCCGCATGAATTCCACTGGGCAAGCATGAATACCTCCAACTCACCCGATCAACGCGCAAGCCGCCTCAAACTCCTGCTGATCGCGTGCATATTCGCCGTTCCGATCATTGCTGCCGCACTGCTGAATGTCAGCGGCTGGCAGCCCTCAGGCAAGGCGTATGGCCAACCGATCCTGCCGCAGCGCAACTTCGAGCAGGAACACCTGCAGATCAGGCTTGCCGACGGACGCACCTGGGCCTGGCGTGACACCTCGCCGCGCATGACGCTGATCGCCCTGGCTGGCCCGAGCTGCGCCGCCCATTGCGTGGGCGTGCTCACCAAGATGGCCGCCGCGCGCATCACCCTCAACAACAATATGTCGCGCCTGCGCCTGCTGTATGTCGGACAGCCGCCGGCCAATGCGGCCGCCACCGGCATGGAGAACTACTGGACGCTCGGCTCGGACGTGGGTGGCCGGCTCGATGCCTACCGGCCGACCACGCCCGACAGCGTCAGCGCCGTATTGGTGGAATCCGATGGCACGGCGCTGGCACGGTATCCTGTCGGTTTCGATCCGAGCGGCCTGCGCAAGGATCTGCAGAAGGTCATTCGCTGATGAATTTGCGTGTCCGAAAAATTGTGCCTTACCTGGCAATACTCGCCGCCGTGTTCGCTTTCGGCCTGGTGATGTTCGGCGCATTCGTGCGGCTGTCGAATGCCGGGCTTTCCTGCCCGGATTGGCCGACGTGCTATGGCAAGGCCACCTGGCCGCATCACGCGCAAGCGGTGGCCCAGGCCGACGCGGCATTCCCCGACCGGCCTTACGAAGCAAACAAGGCCTGGCGCGAACAAGTGCATCGCATGCTCGCCGGTACGCTGGGTGTGCTGGTGGTGGTGCTTGCGCTGCTGGCGGCGCGCCGTGATCGCGTCGTGATGCTGGCCATCGTGTTGAGTGCGCTGTTTGCGGCAGCCGGTGTCGCACTGTATCTGCATGGCGAACGCAACATATCGTCGGGCCTAGCGTTGCTGGCGATACTTTTACCCACCGCCGGCGCGCTCTGGCTGCGCGAGTGCGCCGCGTTCAAGATGAGCGTGCTGGCACTGGGCGTGATCGTCTTCCAGGCCATGCTCGGGATGTGGACGGTAACGCTGCTGCTCAAACCGATCGTGGTCATGGGGCATCTGCTGGGCGGCATGGCCACCTTTGGCCTGCTGGCGTATGCGGCGTTGCGTTGCAATGGCGTTGGCGCAGCGGACAACCGCCACGCCACGCTGCGCAGGGCGGTGGTGCTGGGCATCGTGCTGCTTGCCTGCCAGATCGCGCTGGGCGGCTGGACCTCGGCAAACTACGCGGCGCTCGCATGCGGCACCGATTTTCCGACATGCCTGGGCCAATGGGCGCCGCCAACGGATTTCCATCAAGGCTTCGTGCTGTGGCGCGAGATCGGCGTGAACTACGAAGGCGGCGTGCTCGACATGGCAGCGCGCAGCGCCATCCAGATTGCGCATCGCATCGGCGCGCTGGTGGTGTTCTGCTATCTGCTTTGGCTTGCGTACCGCTTGCTGCGCGGCGGATTCCGCTTCGGCGCCACCGCGCTGGCAGTGGTGCTGGTTGTGCAAGTAATGCTGGGCATCAGCAACGTGCATTTCGGCCTGCCGTTGCCGGTTGCAACCATGCATAACGGCGGCGCGGCCTTGCTGCTGTTCACGCTGCTGGCCAATTACGCACGCTTGCAATCCTGGCATGCGACGGATGTGGAGTCGTTTGCATGATGCTGGCGCGCGAATATTTTCAGCTCACCAAACCGCGCGTGGTCGCGCTGCTGGTGTTTTGCGCGGTGATCGGCATGTTCCTCGCCGTGCCCGGCATCCCGCCGTGGCGCGCGCTGGTGTTCGGCACGCTCGGCATCTGGCTGGCCTCGGGTTCCGCCGCCGCGTTCAATCACCTGATCGACGAACGCATCGACAAGCTGATGGCCCGCACCGCCCGCCGCCCGCTCGCCACCGGCAAACTCAAGGCGCGACAGGTGCTGGTATTTGCGGCCGTGCTTGGCGTCATCTCGATGATCGTGCTGGCCGCGCTGGTGAATGTGCTCACCGCATGGCTCACCTTTGGCGGCCTGATCGGCTACGCCCTGGTGTACACCGCCTATCTCAAGCGCGCCACGCCGCAAAACATCGTGATCGGCGGCCTGGCCGGCGCCATTCCGCCCGTGCTGGGCTGGACCGCCGTCACCGGCGCATTGCATCCTTTTGCGTTGCAACTGTGCCTGATCATCTTCGTATGGACCCCGCCGCATTTCTGGGCACTGGCCATCTTCCGCCGCGATGACTACGCCCGCGCACAAATCCCCATGCTGCCGGTCACCCACGGCGTGCGCTATACCCGCTGGAACATCCTGCTCTACACCATCCTGCTGATCATCGTCAGCTTGCTGCCTTCCCTCACCGGGCATAGCGGCCTGATCTACTTCGGCGGCGCGGCGGTGCTGGGCATAGGGTTTCTCTATTACGCCATCCGCCTGATGAATCCGCCGGACGAGTATTTTGCGATGCGTGTATTCAAGTATTCGGTGATCTATCTGATGGCGTTGTTTGCCTTCCTGTTGGCCGACCATTGGCTAATGCAACCGATGCACGCTATGACCTTCTCCCCTCTTGGGTAGATCACATCTTCACCGCGACCTCTCGCCCGAGCGGAGATCCGCGAAAAACTTTGTTTCCGAGGCTTGACAGTTTCGCACCGCAGCAAGACAATTCCCGCGCCCACCGGCGCCATCTGGCCGGCCGGGCCTCTGTCCGAACTAACCAAGGCATATGGACGTTTACCCTAGTCGCAACGTCGACATCCGCGAGCATCGGGTGCCGGCATTGCATAACAAGCTGATCGTTCGCGGCAACCGCCAGCGGTTGGCCGGCGCTTTCCTCTACTAGGGAAGTCCGGCCCGCTCCTAACGGTGCCGTGGGCACCGTTATAGAGGAGATGGGCCAATGAAGCTCCTTCGCGATTTCTTCCGTTTTCGCACCGCGGGCCGGTTTTCCGTGGCCGGCCGCCGTCAAGCCGTGCGTCCCGCCATCACCGTTACCGTTCCCCAGCCGCTCGCCGCGCGGCAGGCGGTTGAGCGTGCCCAGGCCGATGCGCCGCGCACGTCCCGTCATCTTCATTTGGTATCAAGTCACTGATGCGTCATCTGGCGCGTCATCCGAGGCTTCAGAAAGGGTGGCCTCCGCCAGGACCGCAGCGCCGGTCCGCGGGGGGTCGTCCTGGCCGCGGAATGCCCTAGGGGACGGGTTTTCCTTAAAAAGCTCGCCTCCGCTGCAACAACTTGATCCCACGGAAGCGAGCGATGATGAACCGAGTCACCCAGGCGGCCAAGGCCAAGACTGCCCCGCCCCCCCAGCACGTGGCGGCCGCGCAGGATGCGTTTCGCGAAAACGAAACCTTGTTGAGCGGCCTGGATACCAGTTTGGCGGGCCTCGACGAAGAGCAGATCACCGAGCGCCTTGAGCGCGACGGCATCAACGAGGTGTCGCACGAGAAACCCCCGCACTGGTCGATCCAACTGCTGCGGGCTTTCAACAATCCCTTCATCATCGTGCTGCTGATCCTGGCGGCGGTGCAGATTTTCGTGACGCCGGACGATCTCTCCGGCCCGATCATCATCGCAGTGATGGTGGGCATCAGCGTGCTGCTCAGCTTCACCCAGGAATTCCGTTCCTCGCAGGCGGCGGAAAAGCTCAAGGCAATGGTGCGCAATACCGCCACGGTGACGCGCCGCGCGTCGGATGGCCATAGCGAGCGCATCGAAGTGCCGGTGAACGAGCTGGTGGTCGGCGACATCGTGCATCTGGCCGCGGGGGACATGGTGCCCGCGGACCTGCGCCTGCTGAACGCCAAGGACCTGTTCATCAGCCAGGCGATCCTTACCGGCGAATCCTTGCCGGTGGAAAAGGCCGGCCCGGCGCAGGCCCATGCGGTGGACAGCGGTGCGCACGGGGCGCAGAAGGGCAATCCGCTGGACCTGCCCACGGTGTGCTACATGGGCACCAACGTGGTGAGCGGCACGGCCGCGGCGGTGGTGGTGGCGACCGGTCCGCGCACCTACCTGGGTTCGCTGGCCAGCACCCTCGTCGGCGAGCGCGTGCAGACCAGCTTCGATCGCGGCGTAAAGAGCGTCAGCTGGCTGTTGATCCGCTTCATGCTGGTGATGGTGCCGGTGGTGCTGGGCATTCAGTGGTACAAGCACGGCTTTCTGGAAGCGCTGATGTTCGCGCTGTCGGTGGCGGTGGGCCTTACGCCGGAAATGCTGCCGCTGATCGTTACCGCCAACCTCGCCAAGGGGGCGCTGGCGATGTCCAAGCGCAAGGTGGTGGTGAAGCGCCTCAACGCGATCCAGAACTTCGGCGCCATGGATGTGCTGTGCACCGACAAGACCGGCACCTTGACCTTGGATAAGATCGTGTTGGAGCGTCACCTCGACCTGGACGGCGAGGATTCCGACGACGCGCTGGAATACGGCTACCTCAACAGCCACTTCCAGACCGGACTGAAAAACCTGATGGACAAGGCCGTGCTGGCGCATCGCGATCTGGAACCGATCGTGGCGCGCTATCGCGTGGTAGACGAAATCCCGTTCGACTTCCAGCGCCGCCGCATGTCGGTGGTGCTGGCCAATGGCGACGGCCAACATCTACTGGTGTGCAAGGGCGCGGTGGAAGAGATGCTCGCCATCGCCACCACCGAGCGCCGTGGCGATGAAATCGTGCCGCTGACGGACGAGCGCCGCCGCGAAATCAAGGCGATGACGCGCCGCCTCAACGAGGACGGCTTGCGCGTGCTGGTGGTGGCGATCAAGCAGCAGCCGCCGAGCAACCGTACCTACGGCGTGGCGGACGAAACCGAGCTCACTGCCGTGGGTTGCCTGGCTTTCCTCGATCCGCCGAAGGATACGGCGGCCACGGCGATTGCCGCGCTTCACCATCATGGCGTGGAAGTGAAGGTGATCACCGGCGACAACGAAGCGGTGACGCGCAAGATCTGCCGCGAAGTCGGCCTCGATGTGGAGCATTCCGCGCAAGGGCGCGACATCGAACCGCTGGACGATGATGCACTCGACGAACTGGTCAAGCGCACCGCCGTGTTCGCCAAGATGTCGCCGCTGCAGAAGGCGCGCGTGGTGAAGTCGCTGCAGCGTCAGGGCCATACCGTGGGTTTCCTCGGCGACGGCATCAACGATGCACCAGCCTTGCGCGAAGCTGACGTAGGTATCTCGGTGGATACCGCCACGGATATCGCCAAGGAATCGGCCGACATCATCTTGCTGGAAAAGAACCTGATGGTGCTGGAAGAAGGCGTGGTGGAAGGCCGCGTCACTTTCGGCAACATCATCAAGTACATCAAGATGACTGCCAGCTCCAACTTCGGCAATGTGCTGAGCATGGTGGTGGCGAGCTTCTTCCTGCCGTTCCTGCCGATGCTGCCATTGCAGGTGCTGGTGCTGAACCTGCTGTACGACATTTCGCAGTTGTCGATTCCGTTCGACCGCATGGACGAGGAATACCTGCGCAAGCCGCGCAAGTGGGATGCGAGCGATATCGGCCGCTTCATGGTATGGATCGGTCCAACCAGTTCGGTGTTCGACATCACCACCTTCCTGCTGCTGTGGTACGTGTTCGGCGCCAACGGTGCAGAGCATCAGTCGTTCTTCCAGTCGGGCTGGTTCATCGAAAGCCTGCTCACGCAGACGCTGGTGGTGCATATGATCCGCACACGCCGGATTCCGTTCCTGCAGAGCGTGGCCGCGGCGCCGGTATTGGGTCTCACTACGGCGATCATCGTGATCGGCATGATCATTCCGTTCACCGGGGTCGGCACGAAGATCGGCATGGTGCATTTGCCCGATGCATACTTCGGCTGGCTGGCGGCCACCGTGGTGGCTTACTGTGCGCTGACGCAAGCAGTGAAGGTGCTGTATATGCGCCGGTACCGAGGGTGGCTGTAGCACCCTGCCGCGTGTGGCCCGTAGGCTGGGATGCCATCCCGGCTTACGGGTAACTCCTGATGCGGGTATTCATCCCGGCATACAAAGCCATAAATAATCATTTCAGGGGAGGTATGCCATGAAAGGCACCTTCGCACTCTTCGATATCGCCGGCTATGTCGCCCTGCTTTTGTGGGGCACGCACATGGTCACCAGTGGCGTGCTGCGCGGCTATGGCAGCGCATTGCGCCGTTCGCTGGGCCGTTTCCTCGGCACCCGGCCGAGTGCCTTTGCGTTCGGCATCTGCATCACCGCACTGCTGCAGAGCAGTACCGCCACCGGCATGATGGCCACCTCGTTTGCTGCCAGCGGCATGCTGGGCCTTGCCCCGGGGTTGGCCGTGATGCTCGGCGCCAACGTCGGCACCACGCTGATCGTGCAGGTGATGTCGTTCAACATCGCGTTGATTGCGCCGGTGCTGATTCTGTTCGGCACGGCCTTGCATCGCCGCAGCGATGACGTGCGTTATGAAAACATCGGCCGTGTCGGTATTGGCCTGGGCCTGATGCTGCTGGCGCTGCATCTGCTCGTGCTGACCATGGCGCCGATGGAAAATGCGCAATTGCTCAAGGTCGGCATGCATGCGTTGGCGGACGAGCCGCTGTTTGCCGTGTTGCTCGCCGCACTGCTGACCTGGATGTGCCATTCCAGCGTAGCCGTGGTGCTGTTGATCGTATCGCTCGCCACCGGCGGAGTGGTCGATGCGCCGGGTGCGATGGCGCTGGTGCTCGGGGCCAATCTCGGCAGCACCTTGCCGGCGTTGCTCGAAGCCCACGCGCCCGTCGCACGTCGCCTGCCCTTGGGCAATCTGCTGGTGCGCGCGTTTGGCTGTGTGATCTGCCTGCCGCTGCTGCATCCCATGGCGCACTGGCTGTCGGCGCTGGGCGATTCGCCTGCGCGCGTCGCTGTGAATTTTCACACCGCCTTCAATCTTGCGTTGGCGCTGATTTTCATACTGCCCGTGAACAAGCTCGCCCAATGGCTGGTACGGCTGCTGCCCGAGCCGCCGCAGCCGGCCGATCCGGGCATGCCGCTATATCTGGAAGAAGCTGCACTGGAAAGCGCCGGCGTGGCGTTGGTGAATGCGCAGCGCGAATCCATGCGCATGGCCGACATGGTCGAAGGCATGCTGAAAGGGCTGGTGGAAATCTTCGGCAAGGAAGACAGCGTGCGCGCCGCCACCATCGGCAAGATGGATCCGTATCTGGATCGCCTCGGTGTCGCCATCCGCGAGTACCTGGCCGACCTTGGCGGCGAAGCGTTGAACGAGGAAGACGGTGAGCGCAGCCAGGAAATCCATGCCTTCGTCATCAACATCGAGCACATCGGCGACATCACCGCCAACAACCTGGTGGAGTTCGCCACCAAGAAAGCGCAGCGCGGCCAGGATTTCTCGGCCGATGACATCCAGGATCTTGCCGCCATGCATGCGCAGATCATGGAAAGCCTGCGCCTGGCCCTGGCCGTGTTCATGCGCGGCGACCTGCGTGCCGCCCAGCAATTGATGGAGCGCAAGGAATTGCTGTGGCGCCTGGAAAACGATGCGTCCGACCGGCACATCCGCGAACTGCGCCAGCAGCGCGACGGCGGTGGTGGCGACGTATACCTGCGCATCCTGCGTGACCTGCGCCGGATCCACTCGCATCTAGCGGCCATCGCCTACCTGCCGCTGGAGCGTGCCGGCTTGCTCCAGGGCAGGCTGGTTCAATCGAACGGCCATCACACCATCGCAGAAGGAAAAGCCTGAACTTGGACAGTCATACGCAAGCCGAATCTCCGACTATGAATCCGTTTCGCTGACTGCCGCTCCGCGTGACCCGGGGCGGCGGTCTGGACGGCCAAACCGCGGTCCGGGTACGCAAGGCTTTGCCTTGTTCCCTTCACCGTTTTGCAACACCACTGTGGCTTTGTGACCGCAGCAAGCGCGATTGCGCCGAATCGAATAGGGAACCCACCATGTTGCACCTGCTGAAAACCCATGGACGGCGACTGTCGGTCGCCATTGCCGTTGCCCTGAATCTGGCGGCCTGTTCGCATGGTGCCAATGAATCGGCGGAACAGCCGCCGGCCTTTACCGTCGAAAACGGCGTGATCAAGGTCCCGGATGGCTCCCCGCTACGCAAAGAGCTGGTGGTACAGCCAGTGGAAGTGCGCCGGGCACCGCATGCCATGGTGTTTCCGGCCAACGTGGAAGCCGATCCGGCGCACACAGCCAACGTACTGCCGCCGCTCACCGGCAAGGTGATGGCGTTGAGGGTGGGACTTGGCGACCATGTCCTTAAAGGCCAGCTGCTGGCCGTTATGGACTCGGGCGATTACGCGCAGGCTTATGCCGATGTCGCGAAAGCCCGCGATGCACTGGATCTTGCGAAGAAAGCACTCGACCGCGCGCGCGTCGTGAAGGCGGCCGGCGGCAATGCCACCAAGGATCTTGAAGCGGCGCAGAGTGGTTATAACCAGGCGTTGGCGGAATTCAATCGCGCGCAGACACGTCTCACTGCCGTGAGCGGCGCACAGGATGTCGCGGGCCAACGCTTGATGCAGGTGGTGGCGCCAACCAGCGGCTATATCACGGCGCTGTCGGTGTCGCCCGGTGCCTACGTCAACGATGCCACCGCGGCGATGATGACCGTTGCGAATCTGGACTCGGTGTGGATTACCGCCAACGTGCCGGAAAGCGATGTGGGGCTGATCGCCAAGGGCGAGAACGTCGACGCAGTGCTGGCGGCGTATCCGGGCCAGGTCTTCCATGGCACGGTCGCTTTCGTGAATCCGGTGCTGCAGGCGGATACGCGCCGCGATCTGGTGCGCGCGGTGTTTGCCAACGCGGACACCCGGCTCAAACCGAACATGTACGCCAACGTCAGCATCGACGTGCCGCAACCGGCGCAGGTCTTTGTACCGGAATCGGCCCTGCTGATGAACAACGACAGCACCACCGTGTTCGTCGAAGTATCGCCGTGGACGTTCCAGCGCCGCACGGTGGATCTGAGCTATGACGAAAGCGGCGATACGCGCGTGCTCAAAGGGTTGAGTGCCGGCGATCGCGTGATTGTGAGAGGCGGAGTGCTTCTCAATGATTAATCGGATTTTTCGCTTCTGCTTCGAGAAGCGCATGTTGTTCATCGTGGTGACGATGCTGGTCGTCTGCTTCGGCTATTACTCGTGGACCCAATTGTCGATCGAGGCGTATCCGGAGTTGAGCGATGTCACCGCGCAGGTCACGACGCAGGTGCCGGGCCTGGCCGCCGAGGAAATCGAACAGCAGATCACCATTCCGCTCGAACGCCAGCTGGCGACCACGCAACAGCTGGTCAGCATGCGCTCCAGCAGCACCTTCGGCTTGTCGCTGATCACCATGGTGTTCAAGGACGGCGCGGATGATTATTGGGTGCGCCAGCGCGTCCAGAACGCCTTGGGCCAGGTCACGCTGCCTGCCGGCGTAACGCCCAGCCTCGATCCGGTGAGCGGTCCGGCTGGCGAAATCTATCGCTATACGCTGGAGTCCAAGAGCAAGAACCTGATGCAGCTGTCGGAGATCCAGCGCTGGATCGTGATACCGGCGTTGCAGCAGGTATCCGGCGTGATCAACGTGGACAACTTCGGCGGCTTCACCAAGGAATTTCAGCTGGAGCTGGACCCGCAGCAACTGCTGCACTACGGCGTCAGCGTGAACCAGGTCACCGCGGCGATTTCCGCCAATACGTCCAATGCGGGCGGCGGACGCATTACGCGCGGCGAGCAATCGTACATCGTGCGCGGCGTCGGCATGGTGCATTCGTTGAAAGACCTTGGCGATATCGTCGTCACGCAGAATAACGGCGTGCCCGTGTTGGTGCGCGAGCTTGGCAAGCTGCGCTACGGCCACCAGGTGCGCGAAGGCATCCTGGGCAAGGACAACAATCCGGATACCATCGAGGGTATCGTCGACCTGCTCAAATACGAGAATCCCTCGCGCGTACTCGATGGTGTGCATGCCAAGGTGGCGGCGTTGAACAAGCAGTTGGCGGCGCAGGACGTGCAGATCGTGCCGTACATCGACCGCGACGACCTGGTGAACGCCACCAAGGAGAAAGTCTTCCACACCGTGATGGAAGGCATCGGCCTGGTCTGCATCGTGTTGATTCTATTTCTGGGCAGTCCGCGCTCGGCGATGGTGGCGGCGGTAGCGATCCCGATGTCGCTGGTGACGGTATTCATTCTGATGCAGTTCACGCACATGTCGGCGAACTTGTTTTCGCTAGGCGCGATCGACTTCGGCGTGATCGTGGACGGCGCCATCGTGATCACCGAGGCGATCTTGCGCCAGCGTGAGAACAAACCCACGGAAGTATTGACCGAAGACGATGTAATGATGGTGACCGGGCATGTCGGCCGTTCGATCTTCTTCGCGACCCTGATCATCATTACGGCTTATGCGCCGCTGTTCGCCTTCGAACATGCCGAAGGCAAGCTGTTTCGCCCGATGGCGTTCACCGTGGGCTACGCCTTGCTGGCGGCGCTGTTGTGCACGGTGACGCTGACCCCCGCGCTGGCTTACCTCGCTCTACGCAAGCCGCGCAAGATTTTCCACAACAAGCCGCTGGAGCGTCTGCAGGCCGCTTTTACGCATAGCCTCGGCCGGCTGTTGCATCGTATGCCGGTGGCGTACGCAATCGCCGGCATGGCGTTTTGCGGCGTGCTGATTCTCGGCGCGACGATCGGCCGGGAATTCCTGCCTGACCTGGATGAAGGCTCGCTGTGGCTGCAGGTACAAATGCCCAGCGGCCTGTCGCTGGACAAGGCCAGTCAGATGACGGCCCAGTTACGCAAGGTGGTGCGTGAATTTCCGGAAGTGTCGTACGTCGTCACGCAGTTGGGGCGCAACGATACCGGCACCGACCCGTGGACCCCGTCGCATGCGGAGGCGGCGGTCGGCTTGACGCCCTACAGCACCTGGCATGGCGAGACCAAGGCGGAATTCCTGCGCAAGTTCAACGCGCGCATGCAGCAGATTCCGGGTATCAGCGTGGGTATCAGCCAACCGATTATCGACGGTGAGAACGACATGATCGGCGGTGCCCACAGCCCACTGGTACTGCGTATCTACGGTGACGATTTTCACGAGATGCGTCGTATCGGTAATCAGATCGTGGACATCCTGAGAGGGGTTCGCGGCACCGCCGACGCGTCGATCTTCCAGGAGCCGCCGATTCCGCAGCTGACCATTACCGCCAACCGTGATGCCGCGGCCCGCTACGGCATCAATGTCAGTGATATCACCAACCTGATTCAGACGGCTATCGGCGGCGCGCCGATCACCCAGGTTTATGTGGCCGATCGCATCTACAACGTTACCGCGCGCGTTTCCAACGGCGTGGCCAACAGTCTGCAGTCGGTCGGTGAGTTGCCGCTGACGTCCAGCACCGGCGCGCAGATACCGTTGAAGCAGGTGGCGGACATCAGGCTCACCACCGGCGAAAGCACCATTTCGCACGAGCATGGCAAGCGCGAGCTGACCATCCGTATCGACAATCACGATCGAGCGTTATCGGAGTATCTCGCCGATGCGCAGCATCAGATCGATGCGAAAGTGCATTTCGACACGCAGGCCTACAGCCTGGAATGGGCAGGCAATTTCCAGAACGAGCAGCGCGCCCAGGCGCGCCTGATGGTGGTGATGGCCATGGTGATGGCGATCATGGTCGTGCTGTTGTTCTTCGAGTTCGGCAAATTCCACCAGGCAGTCCTCGTGCTTGGCGTGGTGCCGTTGGCGACGGTGGGCGGCTTGATGGCGCTGCATCTGCGCGGCGAAACGCTGAACATCGCCACCGCGGTTGGCTTTATCGCCTTGTTCGGCGTTGCAGTGCAGAACGGCATCATCATGGTGTCGAACATCAATCGCGTGCGTCGGGAAGGTTTGTCGCTGCTGGAAGCCGTGGTGGTGGGCGCGACCGAACGCTTCCGGCCGGTGCTGATGACCGCCACGGTAGCCAGCATCGGCATGCTGCCGGCGGCGTTGGCGACCGGTATCGGCACCGACGTGCAACGCGGCCTCGCCACGGTGGTGGTGGGTGGCTTGCCGATCGCCACCATGCTGACGCTCTACATATTGCCGGCGCTGTACTACGCGATGGAGAACTTCATCCACAAGCGCTTCGGACATCCGCCGGGCGACGTGGAGATTTGATCATGATGCCGATGATTCGTTTTTCCAAATGGCGTGTAGGTGGGTTGGCGCTTGGCGTGAGCCTTGTGCTCACCGGTTGTGCCGTAGGGCCCGATTACCACCGGCCTGCGCCGCCCACTGCGCAGGGGTACACGACAGAAGGGGCGTTGCCGGCTACCGCAGCCGCGCCGGGTACTGAGGGTGGAGCGCAGCACTTTGTGCAAGGCATGGATATTCCCGGCCAATGGTGGACGCTGTTCCACTCGCAGCCGTTGAACGGCTTGATCGACGATGCGCTGAAGAACAATCCCGATGCCGCCGCCGCACAGGCCGCTTTGAAGTCGGCGCGGGAAAACGTCTATGCACAGCGCGGCTTCTATTGGCCAAGCGTGGACGCCGGCGTGGATCCCACCCGGCAGAAGATCGCCGGTACGCTCGCCAGCCCGGCTTCGTCGGGCGCCTCGTTCTACGATCTGACCACCGCACAGGTCAGCGTCTCGTACGCACCGGACATATGGGGTGCCAATCGCCGCGCGGTGGAATCGCTGGTGGCGCAGGCGGATGCACAGCGGTTCCAGTTGGAAGCGACCTACCTGACGTTGACGACGAATCTGGTCAATGCCGCGATACAGGAAGCCTCGCTGCGCGCGCAAATGGCGGCTACGCAGGACATGATCGACAGCCAGTGGAGGATTCTGCAGACCACCCAAAAACAATCCGGTGCAGGCGACGCCTCGGAAAGCGACGTGGCGGCGCAGCAGGCTACGCTGGAGCAGACGCGTGCAGGCTTGCCACCCTTGCGCAAACAGTTGGCGCAGCAACGCGACGCGCTGGCCGTGCTTGCCGGCCGCACGCCCGATCAGGATGTCGGCGCCCAGTTCACCCTGGATAGCTTGCAACTGCCGCAAGACCTCCCGTTGACGCTGCCCGCGCGACTGGTCGAGCAGCGTCCGGATGTGCGGATGGCTGATGCACAGTTGCACGCTGCGTGCGCGCAGGTCGGTGTGGCGTTTGCGGCACGTCTGCCGAATATCAACATCACCGCCAGCTGGGGCAGCGCCACCGATCAGATGCACACCCTGTTCGGTACAGGCACCGGTTTCTGGAATATCGGAGCGGCCGTCACCGCGCCGTTGTTCGACGGTGGCACGTTGAAGCACAAGCAGCGTGCCGCGGAAGCCGCGTACCAGCAGGCAGCCGAGCAGTATCGCAGCACGGTGTTGTCTGCCTTGCAGAACGTCGCCGATACCTTGCACGCCTTGCAGGCTGACGCGGAGGCGATGGCCGCATCGGCGCGTGCGGAACAGGCGGCTGCACGCAGCTTCGACATCGCGCAGAAGCAATATGCGGTGGGCGACATCAGTATGGTGGCCCTGCTCAATGCGCAGGTGACGTATCGGCAGGCGCAACTCAGCCTGATCCAGGCGCGGGCCGCGCGCTATGCGGATACGGTGGCCCTGTTCCAGGCGCTGGGTGGAGGCTGGTGGAATCGTCACGACGTGGCCGTGGTACGGTAATCGTGGGCCGGGGTGAACGCAGGCGAACCCCGGTGTTGCCCGTTCATGCTGCTTGCGAGGTTGGGGTTCGCACCTGCTCACCCGGCCTACTCATTACGCTTCAGCATCGCGCTTGCGCCGCCGTCGCCACCACAGCGCCAGCAGTATCAGCACTGCCACTACGCCGACCAGCCAGAGACTGTTCTGTCCACGGTGGATCCACATGCCCAGCCATTCGCGCCGATTCGCACCGAAGTAGCCCAGGTACACCCATAGCGGCACGCTGATCAGTGCGGCAAGGCCGTCGAGCAGCAAAAAACGCCAGAAACTCACGCGATGCGTGGCGCCTGCCGTGGTGTAGATCGCCGTGCGCATGCCGGGCAGAAAGCGCGCGAAGAACATCAGGCGGTTGCCGTAGCGTGTGAACTGGTCCTGCACCTTCGCGTAGCGGCGTGGCGGCATCAGCCACGAGATGGGTTTCCACTGCAGGATATGCGTACCGAAGTGATGGCCAAGCAGGAACATGCCGGCATCACCGACGAGCACGCCGACCATGGTGACGCCGACCATGATGTGCACGTTGGCGTAGCCGAGGCCCGCGATCACGCCGCCGGCCACCAGGGTGATGTCTTCCGGCAGCGGCAGGCCGGCACCGCACAGCATGAGCGCCATGAACACGGCCACGTAGCCGTTCTCGGCGAAAAAGGTGATCAGGCGTTCAAGCAAATCCATCGACGTTCCTTGTTGTCGGCAAGCCGGTCATGACGCGGCGGTAGGCTTCGGGGCGCGTGCGGCGAGCAGCTCGCGCAGTTCGGCCTTTTCGGCACTAGTCAATGTGCCTTCGCGGTTCTTGGCAACCAGCGCGTCGCGACGCTGGTCGATCGCCTGCTTTTCCATGCGCGCCAGCGCGTCGAAGAATTCGACGCGCTGCGTCTCCGGTTCACCGACGACCGAGGTGGCCATCAGCTTTTGCAGCGAGGCGTATTCGGGCCGCTCGGTGAAATGTTCCACCAGCATCGCGGCGTTGATGCCCGGCCTGGCGCGGGCAGTGTCGATCAGCTCCGCCAGCAGGTCGACGCCGGGCTTGGCCAGGCGCAGAAAACCGTAAGGCCGTTCCACTTCGTCGGCCACCCCCGGTTGCGCGAGCAACAGTGCGATGGCGCTGCGCACCAGCGAGCGTTGCACCGCGCCCGGACGTTGGATGGCCTTTCGCGCAGCCGGTTCGGCTTCCCAGATGGCGCGTGCGCCGGTCCGTTTTTCCAGCTCTTGCGCCATCAGGTCGCGGAATGCGCCATCGGGCAGGCGCGCGATCAGCGGACGGGCGCGTTCGGCCAGGCGCGCGCGCCCATCGAGTTTGCTCACGTCCACGTCATGGGACAGTTCGCCGAAGAAGTATTCGGACAGCGACGTCGCTTCACGCAAGCGTTTCTCGAAACCCGCCTTGCCTTCCTTGCGTACCAGTGTGTCCGGATCTTCGCCGTCCGGCAAAAACAGGAAATAGGCCTGGCGCCCATCGCGCAAGCGGGGCAGCGCGGATTCCAAGGCTTTCCACGCCGCCGCGCGGCCGGCGCGGTCACCGTCGAAGCAGAACACGACGTCCGGCGCGGCGCGAAACAGCACTTCGGTGTGTTCCGGCGTGGTGGCGGTGCCCAAGGTGGCGACCGCGATCGGCAAGCCGGCCTGATGCAGCGCGATCACATCCATGTAGCCTTCCACCACTACGATGCGCGCAAGTTGGCTGTTGGCCTGCTTGACCTGCCATAGCGCGAACAACTCGCGCCCCTTGTGGAACAGCGGCGTTTCCGGCGAGTTGAGGTACTTCGGACCTTGTTCCGATTGCAGCACGCGTCCGCCAAAGGCGATCACGCGCCCGCGCCGGTCGAGGATCGGGAACATCAGCCGTTCGCGGAAGCGATCGTATTTATTGCCGCGCTCGTTGTTAGCGACCATGCCTGCTTCGGTCAGCAGTTGCATGCGCTTTTCGTTGCTGCCGAGCTGGCGGATCACACCATCGAAACCCGCCGGCGCCCACCCGATGCGAAAGCGCGCGATGGTGTCCGCGTCCAGGCCGCGTTTTTGGCAATACGCGCTGGCTTCGCTGCTCTTTTTCAGCTCGCCTTCGTACCAGCGCGCGGCGGCGTCGAGCATCGCGTAGAGATCGGTCTTGTCTTCGCGCGGGGCGTTGTCGCGGCCGCCTTCATAGGGAACTTTCAGGCTCACGGATTGAGCCAGTTCTTCCACCGCGTCAGGAAATTCGAGCCGCTCGTAATCCATCAGGAATTTGATGGCGCTGCCGTGTGCGCCGCAACCAAAGCAGTGGAAAAACTGCTTGGCGGGGCTCACGTAGAACGATGGCGTGCGTTCGTTGTGGAAGGGGCAGCAGGCGGTCCATTCGCGTCCGGCTTTTTTCAACGGCACGCGCCGCTCGATCACGTCGACGATGTCGACGCGAGCAAGCAGTTCGTCGATGAAGCTGTCGGGGATGCGGCCGCGCATCCGGCTAGTCTAGCCGGACACCGGGTTCAGATCGCTAAGGGACATGGCCTAGGAGCCTGTCGGATTTGAATGGTCGAGGCGTAGTGCGGCTGCGCGAGGACAGATGTTCGGCGATGCGCAGACCCATAGGGTTCTATGGATCAAGCAGCGACGGACATATGCACCGCGCAGGCGCCTTTGCAGCCCGGCCAATTCAAGTCCGACCGGCTCCTAAGCAGCCATGTGGATCACGCCGATCACCGCCAGCAGGGCGATCAGGAAAATGATCACGAAAATCGCAAACAACACCTTGGCGATGCCGGCAGCGACACCGGACAAGGTTCCGAAGCCGAGCCAGCCGGCAATGAGGGAAACAATCGCGAAGATGATCGCCCACTTGAGCATGCGTTTTCTCCCACGGTGTGTTGCGTGGAAGCATCTAAGCGTGGTGGGCGTGAAGGCAGCGCCATGGAGCGCTGCCTTGGCGGGGATCAGTTCAGCCGAGACTTGATGCGCGCCGACACCTGCGCCATGTCGGCGCGGCCGGCGGCTTTAGCCTTGACCGCGGCGACCACCTTGCCCATGTCGCGCGCGCTGCTTGCGCCGGTTTCGGTGATGGCGGCCTCGATCATCGCATCGATCTCGGCATCGCTGAGCTTGGCGGGTAGATAGGCTTCGATCACCACCATTTCAGCGCGCTCCACATTGGCCAGGTCCTCGCGGCCAGCGGCGGCGTACTGGCTGACCGAATCCTTGCGCTGCTTGAGCATCTTCTCCAGCACGGCAATGATCTGGGTGTCATCCAGCTGGATCCGCTCGTCCACCTCGCGCTGCTTGACGGCAGCAAGGATCAGGCGGATCACTCCGAGGCGATCCTTGTCACCGCCGCGCATGGCGGTTTTCATGTCTTCGGTAAGCTGTTGCTTCAACGACATAAAACGTCTCCTTCGGAAAGCACAAAGCCGACGTTGCAGAACAACGTCGGCCAATGCTGTTGCCTGGTAGGCAGCGGCTGCGAATGGACGCGCCGGCTGCGAGTGCTGTACAAGTACGGCGCGTGGCGCGCCGCAGGCAGCACTCAGTACAGGCGGGTCTTGCGCGACACGTCGCGCGACAGGCGGCGCAGGTGACGCTTCACGGCGGCGGCGCGCTTGCGCTTGCGTTCCTGGGTCGGCTTTTCATAGAACTCGCGCTTGCGGGTCTCGGCGAGAATGCCGGCTTTTTCGCAGGTGCGCTTGAAGCGGCGCAGGGCGAGTTCGAACGGCTCGTTCTCGCGGACTTTTACGCTGGGCATGGAAACTCCGGGTAGTAAACGTGCCGCAGAGATGCGGCGAGCCGCAAAGTATACGCCGATATGAGTGAAAAATTCAAAGAGTAAGGCGCGGAGGGTGTCGCGCAGACCAGTTTATCGGCAAAAATGGCGACCTACGTCCTAAGACCCGCTTATTTCCAAGATGCCTGACGCGCTCCGCCCCATCCTCGGCATCGAGACCTCCTGCGACGAAACCGGCGTGGCCCTGCTGCGCTGGGAGCCCGCGCAACCGGGGCACGGCCTGCTCGCGCATGCCCTGTACACCCAGGTAAAGCTGCATGCCGACTATGGCGGCGTGGTGCCGGAGCTGGCCAGCCGCGATCACGTGCGCAAGCTGCTGCCGCTGGTGCGCGAGGCCTTGAGGGAGGCGGGCTTGAGCCCGGCTGATCTGGGCGGCGTGGCCTACACCGCCGGCCCCGGCCTGGTGGGTGCGCTGCTGGTCGGCGCAGCCACGGGGCGGGCGATGGCCTGGGCGCTCGGGGTGCCGGCCATCGGCGTACATCATATGGAAGGGCATTTGCTGGCGCCCCTGCTGGAGGATGCCCCGCCAGAAGCGCCCTTTGTGGCCCTGCTGGTGTCCGGCGGCCATTCGATGCTGGTGGAGGTGGAAGCCATCGGCTGTTACCGCATCCTGGGCGATACCCTGGACGATGCCGCGGGCGAGGCGTTCGACAAGACCGCCAAGCTGATGGGGTTGCCGTACCCCGGCGGTCCGGCGCTGGCCGCCTTGGCTGGGCAGGGACGCCCGGGCGCGTTCCGTTTTTCGCGCCCGATGACCGATCGCCCCGGGCTGGATTTCAGTTTCTCCGGCCTGAAGACCCAGGTGCTGCTGGCCTGGCAGCAATCCGACCAGCGCGAACAGACCCGGGCCGACATCGCCCGGGCCTTCGAAGAAGCCATCGTCGACACCCTGATGATCAAGTGCCGCCGCGCCCTGGCCGAGACCGGCACGAAGCGGCTGGTGATTGCCGGGGGCGTCGGCGCCAATCGCCATTTGCGTGAGGAACTGGCCGCCGCCGGCGCCAAGGACGGTTTCAAAACCTATTTCCCCCGCCTGCAGTTCTGTACCGACAACGGCGCGATGATCGCCCTGGCCGGCGCCATCCGGCTGGCGCACGGGCAGCATCAGGACGAATCGGTGCAGGTGTTCCCACGCTGGGACCTGACCGCGCTGCAGGCCATGGAAGCGTGAATCGGGCACTGCCGGCTCGCGGTGCATCGCGCTTACGATTTACGATGGCCGCTTGACGCTTCACGCCAAAGACCATGGACATCGTTTTCATCGAAGACCTGCGCATCGACACCGTCATCGGCATCTACGACTGGGAGCGGCGCGTGCGCCAGACCTTGTCGTTCGATATCGACATGGCGTTCGACAATACCGTGCCCGCCGCTTCCGACGACATCGCCGACACGCTCAATTACAAGGACGTGTCCAAGCGATTGATCGCGTATGTGGGCGAATCGAGCTTCGGCCTGGTGGAAACGCTGGCCGAGCGTTGCGCCGCGATCATTCGCGAGGAATTTGGCGTGGCGTGGGTGCGGCTGAAACTGTCCAAGCCCGGTGCGGTGCGCGGCGCCAAGGCGGTGGGCGTGTGCATCGAGCGCGGGCAGCGGCCACGCTGATATGGCACGCGTCTATTTGAGCCTGGGCTCCAACCAGGAGCCGCAACGCTACCTGCCGGCCGCGATCGAGGAGCTGCGTGCGCGTTTCGGGCCGCTTGGCGTGTCGCCGGCCTACCGCAGCGCCGCGGTGGGTTTCGATGGCGCCGATTTCGTCAATCTCGCCATCGGCCTGGATACGGACCTCTCGCCCACCGAACTCAACGATTGGCTGCATGCACTGGAAGATCGCCATGGTCGCCGCCGCGACGTGCCGCGTTATGCCGATCGCACCCTCGATGTGGACATCGTGCTGTACGACGATCTGGTGGCCCAGGGTCCAGGGCACCTGGACATCCCGCGCAAGGAATTGAAACACGCCTTCGTGCTGAAGCCGATCGCCGATATCGCGCCAGATGTTCGCCATCCCGTGAGCGGAAAAACGATGAGCGAGTTGTGGGCGAGCTTCCCTATCAACAGTGAGCCATTGACGATCGTCATGTTGTAAACGCCGATACAGCGGCGATGCACGGGCAGTTTGCGCGCGCATCGCTGCGTCCGAGCTCGCCTTGACGATATGCGACGATCCATGCAGTTTGCCAAGCAAGGAACGTGCTGCTTTCCACAACGCAGCCGTGATGGACAGCTTGGCACTGCGAGGAGACATGCATGGACTGGACGCGATATCGATCATCGACATGGGACGAACTCGTTGCATCCGATGGCCAACCACGACCCGCAGCACGCCCACTGCTCGATTACCTGTCCAGCCTGAGCCGGCACGAATTGAACGAACGTCAGCTTGCTGCGGACGTCACCGCCCGCGTCATGGGCATCACCTTCACGGTGTACAGCGAAGGACGCAATGTCGACCGCACGCTGCCGTTCGATCTGATTCCACGCGTCATCGAGCGCCGTGAATGGGAGCGCACCGCGGCTGGTTTGCGCCAGCGCATGCGGGCGCTGAACCTGTTCATCGGCGACATCTATGGTGAGCAAAAGATCGTCAACGACAACGTCTTTCCGCGCGAGTTGCTCACCGAATCGGTCAACTTTCGTCCTCAATGCGTGGGCGTGAAACCGCCGCTTGGCGTGTGGGCGCACATCTGCGGCTCGGATCTGGTGCGTGACGCCGACGGCACGCTCTATGCCCTGGAAGACAACCTGCGCATCCCCAGCGGCGTGTCCTACATGATCGAAAATCGCATGGTCGCCAAGCGTGTGTTTCCGGAGCTGTTCGACACCAGCGCGATTTTGCCGGTGGACAACTATCCCACGCAGCTCTACGACACGCTGGCGGCGCTCAGTCCGCGTCCCGGCGATACGCCCGTCATCGCGCTGCTTACGCCAGGTATTTTCAACAGCGCGTATTTCGAGCATTGCTATCTGGCGCAAAGCATGGGCATCGAGCTGGTCGAGGGCGGCGACCTGTTCGTGGGCGATGACGACATCTGCTACATGCGTACGGTGTACGGACCCAAACGGGTGGATGTGATCTACCGCCGCGTCGACGACATGTTCCTCGATCCGGAAGTGTTCCATCCCGATTCGGTACTCGGCGTGCGCGGCCTGCTGCGCAGCTGGCGGGCCGGCAAGGTGGCCTTGGCGAATGCGCCGGGAGCCGGTGTGGCGGACGACAAGGTGGTGTTCACCTATGTGCCCAAGATGATCAAGTACTACCTGGGCGAAGAGCCGATCCTGCCCAATGTACCGAGCTATCTGTGCCACGACGCGAAGGATCGCGCCTACGTGTTGGCGCACCTGGACGAACTGGTGGTCAAGCCCGCCAACGAATCGGGCGGCTACGGCATGCTGATCGGCCCGCGCTCTACCAAGCGCGAGCGTGAAAAATTCCGCCGCCTGATCGAGGCCGATCCGCGCAACTACATGGCGCAGCCCACCTTGTCGCTGTCCACTGCGCCCATCCTCGGCGCCAAGGAGCCGGAACCGCGTCACCTGGATCTGCGCCCGTTCATCCTTTCGCGTGAAGACGTCTTTGTAACCACCGGTGGATTGACCCGCGTCGCCATGCAAAAGGGCTCCCTGGTAGTCAATTCATCGCAAGGCGGTGGCGCCAAGGACACCTGGGTCGTGGATCTGGAGGAGGCTGCCTGATGCTGTCCCGTGTTGCTGATAATCTTTACTGGTTCAGCCGTTATGTGCGTCGCGCGGAAAACATGGCGCGGTTGCTTGATGTGAATGGCCAGATCCAGCTTGATCTTCCCCGTGGCGCGCATATCGCATGGCGCCCCCTGGTGAACACCTTGGGCGCTGGCGCCGAGTTCGAGCGCTTGCACGGCGCGGATACGCCGACCGAGGTGGACGTGGTGCACTTCCTGCTGGTGGAGCCGGATAACCCCGTCTCCCTGCGCAATGTCGTGAACCATGCCCGCGAAACGCTGCGCACCGTGCGTGAAACCTTGCCGCAGGACTGCTGGGTGGCGATCAACGACCTGCACCTGTATATCGAATCCAATCCCGAGCGCGCCGGTAGCCGTCGTCACCGCCCGGAATTCCTGGGGCGCATCATTGACGGATGCATGCATGTTTCCGCGCTGCTCACCTCAAATGTGAGCCGCGATACCGGCTATCAATTCCTGCGCCTGGGTACGGCCATCGAACAGGCAGACATGACCTCGCGCATCATCGACACTGCCGCGGCAGGCTTGATCCAGGCGCGCTCGGACGATGACGCGGAAGCATTCCAGGCGATGCAGTGGATGGGCGTATTGCGTTCTCTGGCGGCCTATCAGATGTATCGTCGTCAGCTGCGCCAGAAAGTCAGTGTGGAACTCGCCTTGGAATTCCTGCTCAAGAACCGGGAATTCCCGCGCAGCGTGCTGTTCTGCCTCAGCCGCATCCAGGGCATCCTGCCGCAGATGCCGCCGCGCAAGCAGGTGGAGCAGGTGTTCCGTGGCGCCATGGGGCTGGTGTTCGACGCCAATCCTTCACGCCTGGCGGCCGTGGGGCCGTGCGCATTCGTGGATCGCCTGCAGCAGGAGTTGTCAGCGCTGCATGGCGCGGTACATGAGTCCTACTTCCAGGCCTGAGGCATCGCTTCGTTGATGGGCAAACAGGCTGGGATGACAATCCCAGCCGCTGGCGCGGTCTCTCAAGGTCGCGTCGATGCTGCTTCAAGGCAGATCGTCATTCGCTAGCTTCGCTGTTGTAAAGCGCATCGGCGAAGGCCGTCGTGCGTGCAAAAGCACATGGACCCGCTCGGCTTTGAAGCCAGACCCGTGGGAACGTCCCAAGGGTCGCACGTCAACCTGTGAGCGGGGGTTACTGCTGCGCAGCAGCCTGGTCGAGCGCCGGCTCAGCATAAGACGCTGATTTGCGTTGGGCTTGCGGCAACGACTGAGTGGTTGACGCACCGGCAGGTTCCCAGGCGAAACGCGGCAGGCTTTGCAGCGCTATCGCCAACTTGTCCGCCCACCTGTCACAGATATCCCGATAAAGCGGCGCATCGGCATCCAGTCGCATGCGCTCGCTGACTTTCGCGTCATCGCTGCGCAGCAGGACCAGATCAATCGGCAAACCGACGGACACGTTCGAGCGGATGGTCGAATCCAGCGACAGCAAGGCGCAACGCGCGGCATCTTCCAGCGAGGTGCCAGGACCGATCAGGAGATCCAATATCGGTTTGCCGTACTTGGATTCACCGATCTGCAGATAAGGTGTTTCCGGTGAGGCGGCGATGCAGTTGCCCAAGGGGTAGATCAGGAATAGTCCAGGTGGCTCGCCGGCGATCTGGCCACCGAGGATCAAGGTGGATTCCACGTTCACGCCGTTCTGCAGAGCATTGCCGGCCACCTGGGCCTGTGCTGCAACAAGCGCCTGGCCTACGTACTCGGCCACCTCGAACAGATGCCGCGGCGTACGCAGGTTGGTGTGCGCGTTGTCCGCGATATCCCGTTGCAGGCGGGACATGACGGCTTGCGAGGTGCCGAGGTTGCCCGCGGACATCAGGACGATGCTGCGGTCGCCGGGGAAGTCGAACACATGCATCTTGGTGTACACGCGCACGTCATCGAATGATGCGCTCGTGCGCGTATCGGAAGCGAGAACCAGGCCTTGTTCGATCTGGATGCCGACGCAATACGTCATACGGAAAATCCAAACGTCATGAATATCCGCATTCTATAAGTGAGAAGCCAGCCGGGATGTCCACCGATGCAGCGCGCCATACGGCCGCTGTAACGCGTTGGCTTGTAAGGGTCGGCCTATATGGCGTCTGGTGGAGCGTCAGCACCTACGACATCACGCCGGTTCGCCCGCTGCGCCACCCATGGCGTGGTCACTCCTGTCATGACATGACGGAGAAATCGATGCGGCGTCAGACGGTCACGCTGCGCCCGCCGTCCACGCGGATGATCTGGCCGGTCACGAACGGCGCATCGCGCAGCAACCACAACACCGCGCTGGCGACATCTTCAGGGGTGCCGCTGCGCTGGAGCGGCGTGCGTGCGAGCATGGTTTCCTGCTCTGCGTAGGGCTTGCCATCGCTTGGCCACATCACCGCGCCAGGTGCGACGCCGTTGACGCGCACATCGGGGCCGAGATCCAGTGCCAGGCAGCGAGTCATGGCAGCGAGCGCGGCTTTTGCCATCACGTAGATGGGATGTTGCGCCAGCGCACGTTCTGCGTAGACGTCCACCAGATTCACGATGGCGCCATGCGCTGCGCGCAAGGCGGGCAGCGCAGCCTGCGCGAGAAAGAACGGCGCTTGTGCGTTGGAAGCGAACAGCTCACTCCATTGCGCGAGCGTGGCCGTTTCCAGCGGCGTGGGATAGAACGCGGAGGCGTTGTTGACCAGCGCATCCAGGCGGCCATAGCGAGTCAACGTGGTGTCGATCAGCTTCGGCAGTGAGGGCAAATCGGCAAGGTCGCCTTGCACTACCAGTACGCTGTTGGCGCGTTGCGCGGAAAGTTCGGCGGCCAGCGCATCCGCCTCGGCGATCGAATGGCGGCAGTGCAGGGCGAGATCGTAGCCGGCGGCATGCAGTGTCCGTGCAATCACCGCGCCGACGCGTTTTGCGCCACCGGTGATCAGCACGACGGGATGTTGCTGAGCGGGTGAATCCATGCGGTGGCGCCTTCGCCAGAATGACGGTGAGGAAACAGTCGGATTTTATCGTGCTGCGTTGCCGGTGTTCTAATGCAGGCGCGTTGCCTG
>NZ_DATJMN010000053.1:0-4085 GCF_035508675.1 Dyella sp. | reverse complement strand
CAGGCAACGGATAGGTGCCGTGCAGGTCAAGCGGGTTCTGCGTGGCGACGACGAAAAACGGCTGCGGCAAGGCGCGCGTGCGGCCATCGACGGTGACTTGCTGCTCGGCCATCGCTTCCAGCAGCGCGCTCTGCGTTTTCGGCGTCGCGCGGTTGATTTCGTCGGCCAACAACAGCCCTGCGAACACCGGGCCGGGGTGAAAACGGAATTGCCCTGTCTCGCGCTCGTACATGCTGACCCCGATAATGTCGGACGGCAGCAGGTCGCTGGTGAACTGCACGCGCTGGAAGTCCAGCGCAAAACTGGCAGCCAGCGCATGCGCCAGCGTGGTCTTGCCGACGCCGGGCACGTCTTCCAGCAGCAAGTGGCCGCCAGCGATCAGGCAGGTAAAAGCCAACTTGACTTGGCGTGCCTTGCCGAGCAGCACTTTATTGACTTGGGCAATGGCGGCGTGAAGGCGCTTTTGCAGGTTTTCATCACGAAGCGGAGTGATGGCTGACATGGATTTGCGGAAACCGGGGATAGATAAGGGGGGCGGCGCCAGTGTAGTCGCCGACCTCGCGCGCTGGCGAGCGGCTTTCGTCACAGTGTTCCTTGGGCTGTCGTTGTTGAAGCTGCTGCTTGTCTTGACGGTCCAGCCCTTCGGCGATGAAGCGTTCTATTGGGAGGAAAGCCGCCACCTTGCCTGGGGCTACAGCGACCTGCCACCGTTGACGGCCTGGCTGATCCGGTTGGGCGAGAGCGTGGCGGGGCACGGATTATTAGGCATGCGCTGGCCGTTCCTGCTGTTGGGCAGTGCATTGCCGTGGCTGCTGGTGCTGTGCGGTCGTCGCGCCTTCCATGCGCTGGCCGGTTGGCAAGCCGGCTTGCTGTGCCTGTGCCTGCCGCTGGCCGGCAGCCTGGGTGTGATGGCCATGCCGGATGTGCCACTCACTGTTGCCGGTGCTATCGCCATGCTCGCGCTGCTGCGTGCGATGGATGAGGACCGCTTGCGCCATTGGCTATGGCTTGGCGTGGCGCTCGCATGTTGCTGGATGAGCCATTACCGCGCCGCGATGTACATGTTGGCCGGTTTGCTGTTGCTGCTGCTGACACCACGCGGGCGTGTGCAGTGGCAGCGTGCAGGTTTCTGGATGGCGATGATCGTCGCTGCGCTAGGCCTGGTGCCCTTGCTGATTTCCAATTGGCAGCAACATGGCGCCGGCCTCAGTTTTCAGTTGCTCGAACGCAATCCCTGGCGTTTTCATGCGGATGCCTTGGTACAGCCATTGGAGCAAGCAGTAACCTGCACGCCGCTGCTGTATGTGTGTTTGCTTTGGGCAGCGTGGCAATGCTGGCGCCGGCGTCGCGAAGGCGGCCCGTGGGATGTGCTCGCCTTGATGTCGCTGACCTTCATCGTGGTTTATTTCGCAGCGGGATTGTTTGCCGACGACGAGCGCTTTCGCGTGCATTGGCCGTTGCCGGGCTACTTGCCGTTGCTGGTGGCGCTGCCGGCATTGCTGTACCGATCGAACGGTTTTCGCCCGTGGCGCGGGCTCACCCTAGGAGGTGCCGTGCTCGCGTTGCTGTTGCAAGTGGTGGGGTTGATTTACCTCGGCCTTGCGGCTTATCCCGGTACGGCGCAGGCGCTTGGCGTGGTGCGTGTCGTACCGACGGCCTTTGTCGGTTGGCGTGAAAGTGCCAATGTCGCAAGACAGCAGCTCGCTGCACGGCCGGCGTTGCTGGTAGCGGACAATTTCATGATGGCCGCCGAGCTGGATTTCCAATTCGATGGGAAGCGCGAGGTCTACACGCTCGACAATCCGCTCAACCTGAAATACGGGCGCGCGCCGCAGTTGGCGATATGGGCGATGGATGAAACCGCACTTCGCCGCAACCATCCCGGTGCACCGGTGCTGCTGGTCGTCGATGAAAACGCCGCGCGCGGACGCGACCGCGAGGCATGGCTGGGTTCGCTGTGTGCGCGGATCGATCATCTGCAACCCGTGCAGCGTTTGAGTTTGTTTGCGGGACGCAAGAGCATCGCGTTCTATCGAGGGCAGGTTGCCCCCGTCGTGCGTAAAAACAACGCTGATGATTGCGTTGCCTGGAAAGCCTACGCGTCAGTGTCGAATTCGTAGGGTGCGATGAAATCCCAGCACCTCGTGCATCACGGCAGGGTGAGCCCTGCCTTGCGCAATATCTTCGCCAATCCGATCAACGGCAAGCCTATCAACGCCGTGGGATCATTGCTGTCAATGCGCTCGAACAAGCTGATGCCCAGTCCCTCGCATTTGAAACTTCCAGCGCAATCCAGTGGTTGCTCGCGCGCGATGTAGCGGCTGATTTCATCCGGTTGCAAACGGCGGAATGTCACCTGTGTGAGATCGAGATAGGGATACTGCTGCCCGCTGTCCGTATCGAATACGCACACGGCGGTATGAAAGCTCACTTCCTGACCTGAGCACGCGCTGAGTTGTGCGTGCGCTCGCTCCATGGAGCCTGGTTTTTCCAGCAGCTCGCCATTGAGGTCGGCAACCTGGTCGGACCCGATCACCAGCGCATCCGTCAGGCCTTCGCCGACGGCAATGGCTTTGGCGATGGCCAGCCGGATGGCACGGCCCACGGGTTGTTCGCCGGGTCGCTCAGCCTCCTCGACACCCTGCGCCCGTTGCTCGAACGCCAGTCCCAGCCGGCCGAGCAGCTCGGCGCGGTAGCGGGAGGTGGAGCCGAGCACCAATCGTCGTTGGCGCGTCACAAATGCGAATCCTGGCGGATGTGCTCCCGCATGGCGGTATCCAGCTCATCCTGGGCTTGGCCCAGGGCCTGGAGCAGGGGGCGCAGCCGGTCGCGGGTCTGGCCCATGGCCTGGGTGGCAGCATCCAGTTCCCGCTGGCTGGCGGTGGGAGCATGGTCGCGGATCCATAGGCGATGCTGCAGCAGGGCGCGCAGGCCGGCGTCCACGGCGTTGGCGGCCTCCTGCTCGCCGGCGGCCGGCAGATCCGGATTCATCGACATCACGGCATGGGCTTGCTTGAGCTTGGCACGGCAGGATTTGAGGTCGGCCTCCACCCGGTCGGCCAGTTCCAGCAGGTGCCGAAAGCTGGCGTTGCGCCGGCTCAATCGGCGCAACAGGAAGGCGCCGACGATGGCAACGGCCAGTAGAACGAACAGGGCGGCCAAGCCGAGCGTGAGGGAAGTATCCAAGGGAAAGTCGGCTTGCGCTTTAAGATGCGAGCAGTCTGCCGCATGCACCCGGTTCAGGGAAAGACGGCTGCCCGGCGATGTGACGGCCCGCGCGGTTGACTTAACCTGCGGGGAAACTTACTATTTCCCGGTTATGTCCGCGACACTGCCAGAGTCCGTGGACGCTTGGCGCATGGTTTCCGCGCGGCGTTCGTTCCAGGGGTCACTGCCCATCGCCGCAATGTCTCGCCTCCGCGGGACACTGGAGGATGATGCAGGTTTGGCCCAGTACCAGCTCGACTTCGGTCGGGACGAGTTCGGCACCGCCTACGTCGAAGTGCGCGTCCAGGCGTCCTTGTGGCTGGTCTGCCAGCGTACGCTTGAGCCGTTCGTCATGTCTGTTACGGTGGACAGCCGTCTGGGCTTGATCCGTTCGGAGCAAGAGGAAGCCGCGCTGCCGGGAGGGTTCGAGCCCTTGCTGGTAGCCGAGGACGACAAGCTGAACCCGGTCGATGTGATCGAGGACGAACTGCTGTTGGCGCTGCCGCTGGTACCGGTCAACCCGGACGGCGCATTGCCCGAAGAAGTCATACGCCCGCCGGAGGAAGCGATTTCCGCCGAAGAGCGTCCCGATAACCCGTTCGCGGTGTTGCGCGAACTCAAGAACAAATGATTTAGCTGGAGAAACCATCATGGCTGTTCAAAAGAGCCGCAAGACCCCGTCCACCCGCGGCATGCGTCGCTCGCACGACAAGCTGAGCACCGTGCAGTTGGCCACCGATCAGACCAGCGGTGAAGTGCATCGCCGTCACCACGTGACCGCCGATGGCTACTACCGCGGCAAGAAGGTGATCGACACCAACGTTGCGGTGGCCGACGAAGACTGAGCAGCCGGAACCTTTTGGTTTCGTTCGCAAAGC
>NZ_DATJMN010000052.1:0-3102 GCF_035508675.1 Dyella sp. | reverse complement strand
TTTGCGGAGTACAAAGCGAATCTGGACAGGGCCGTTGCGCAGTGGCAGTCGATTCGCGGTACGGATCTGCCGGCGCTCAATGCGAAGCTGCACGCCGCAAGCATCACGGCGATTACCGTGCCGTCCGCACATCAGCTGCATGCCGAAGCGCCGGCTGATTCGGACGATGTTCCCTGATCCAGTGGGACACCCGCTCGTCTTCCCATCCTTGATCAAGGTTGGGGAGACGAGCGAATTTCACCGGATGCCGCAGGCTGGGATGAAATCCCAGCTTTCTTTCCGCATCCTGATGCGGGGATTGCATCCCAGCCTATGCGCTGCAGGCCAATCACCGGGAACATTCCACGCCGTTGCCACTGGTCGTTGACGACCGCGATCGCACGACGACGCTTGCCGAATCCTGCGCTGTGTTTGCGGCAGTCGGTGTTCCAAAGGACCTGTCAGTGACGCATGCCGCAGAGCATGTCGATGCACGCCGTCATGCTGGCCATGCGTAGAATGAAGAACCCACTGCATTTTTTGATGCGCACCTGCATGCTTGTGCGATAACCGCCGGGTCTGCCTAAAACTTCTCGCGGGTGCTGGAAGGAATGTGCTGCGCAGCAGCAATCATCGCTTTGCTTTCACGTTTGTAATCATTCTCCGCATGTATTTGAGCTAGAGTCGGCTCGTCGTTGTCGCGACAGATTGTCTCGATCGAAGCCTGGGAGACGAACATGACAGCAGTGCCTGAATCTGTATCGGCGTCGGGGGGAACGGCGTCAGGTTTTTTGGCAAGGGAACGCACCATCGCGGGGCCACGTTTCAATCGCTGGTTCGTGCCGCCGGCGGCTTTGGCCATCCATTTGTGCATCGGCATGGCATACGGTTTTTCGGTGTTCTGGCTGCCGATGAGCAAGCTTGTGCCGGGGGCGCCCAGTTGCGAGCAGTTGGGCTTTTTCGCCCAGCTTTTTGCGGGATCGTGCAATTGGACGGTGCCTGCCGTCACGCATATTTTCGAAACTTTCATTGCCATGCTGGGTATTTCCGCCGCGATCTGGGGCGGCTGGCTGGAGCATGCCGGACCGCGCAAGGCGGGGTTCATTGCCGCCCTGTGCTGGGGCGGTGGATTGGTGATTGGCGGCATCGGCGTGTCGATGCACCAGTTGTGGCTCACCTTTCTGGGCTGCGGTGTGCTGGGCGGTGTCGGGCAGGGGCTCGGCTACATCGCGCCGGTGTCCACCCTGATCAAATGGTTTCCTGATCGCCGTGGGCTGGCCACCGGCTTTGCGATCATGGGGTACGGCGGCGGCGCGATGATCGGTGCCCCGATCGCGGTGGCCTTGATGGGGCACTTTGCGCACGGTGGGATACCCGGCGTCGCCAGCGCCTTGATGGTGCTGGGAGCGATTTATTTCCTCGCGATGTCGGCTGGCGCCTTCGGCTTTCGCGTGCCGCCCAACGGCTGGAAGCCTGCCGGTTGGACGGGCTCGACCACAACGAGCAGCCTGATCACCAGCAGGCACGTACATTTGGACCGCGCCTGGAAAACGCCGCAGTTCTGGTTGATCTGGATTGTGCTGTGCATGAACGTGACGGCGGGCATCGGCGTGATTTCCATGGCCAGCCCGATGTTCCAGGAAGTATTCGGCGGCCGTTTGCTGGGTATCGGTGCGGGCACTGCGCTCACCGTGGCGCAGAAAGCATCGATCGCCGCGGCCGCCGCGGGCCTGGTTGGCCTGATCAGCCTGTTCAACAGCCTGGGCCGCATTTTCTGGGCATCGACGTCCGACTTCATTGGCCGTAAAAACACCTATATCGTGTTCTTCGTGCTGGGCATCGCGCTGTATTGCAGCCTGCCTACGCTGGGCCACATGGGGTTGGCGGGCGTGTTCGTGATTGCGGTGTGCGTCATCCTTTCCATGTATGGCGGCGGCTTCTCCACCGTGCCGGCTTACCTGGCTGATATTTTCGGCACCCAAATGGTCGGCGCCATCCACGGACGCTTGCTGACGGCCTGGTCGGCAGCGGGTATCGCGGGGCCGTTCCTGATTGCAGCGGTGCGTGAGGCGCAGTTGAACGCCGGTGTCGCCAAGAACCTGGTGTACGACCGCACGCTGTACATCCTGGCCGGTCTGCTGCTGGTCGGCCTTATCGCCAATTTAATGGTCAGGCCGGTCAAGGAAGCGCACCATATGACCGATGAGGAACTCACGCGCGAACGCTCGCTGCAGCACGAGGCGCCGCATATCGCAGCCAATGTCGAGCAGGCGGCGCGCGGCAGCTTCGGCATCGTGGGCGTGGTTGCCTGGGCCTTGGTCGGCATTCCGTTCCTGATCGGCGTGTGGATTGCGCTGAGCAAGGCTGCCGCATTGTTCTAAGGATCTATCCG
This sequence comes from Dyella sp., assembly GCF_035508675.1. Taxonomy (GTDB): domain Bacteria; phylum Pseudomonadota; class Gammaproteobacteria; order Xanthomonadales; family Rhodanobacteraceae; genus Dyella_B. The sequence goes on along the minus strand of NZ_DATJMN010000052.1, from coordinate 731 downwards.
TTATGAAACCCGCAAAAAGCGTCGTATCGCTGCCGCCTATCGATGACACGATCCGCGGTGCCGTTCTCGACGTGACCGCCAGGCTGAAGGACCAGCCTGGCGCTTTGCTCCCGATCCTGCACGGCGTGCAGGACGCCCTGGGTTACGTACCTGAGGAAGCCATCCCGCTGATCGCGCGCGAGCTGAACCTGTCGCGTGCCGACGTACACGGCGTGGTGACGTTCTATCACTACTTCCGCACGCATCCGGCTGGCAAGCGCACCATCTATCTGTGCCGGGCGGAATCATGCCAATCGATGGGTGCGGCGCAGCTCGAGCAGCACGTAAAACAGCGGCTCGGCGTGGATTTCCACCAGACCACCGCTGATGGTGCGTGGACGCTGGAGCCGGTGTATTGCCTCGGCAACTGCGCGTGCTCGCCAGCCATGATGGTGGGTGACGAATTGAAGGGCCGCATAACGCCGGAACGTTTTGACGCGTGGCTGCTGTCGGAGGCGACATGAGCGTGACCGTTTACGTTCCGGGCGATGCCAGCGCCTTGTCGCTTGACGCCGACGCGGTGGCCAAGGCGATCGAATGCGAAGCCGCTTCGCGCAACCTGGATATCCACATCGTGCGCAACGGTTCGCGCGGACTGTATTGGCTGGAACCGCTGGTGGAAGTGGCAACGCCAAGCGGGCGCGTTGCTTATGGCCCGGTGCAGGTTGCCGATGTGCTGGGTTTGTTCGACG
>NZ_DATJMN010000051.1:0-2968 GCF_035508675.1 Dyella sp. | reverse complement strand
TGCCGCCGATAACCTCCGGGCGCATCTATATTTCGGAAGGCAGCCCGCTGTACATGTCGATCGTGGCAGGTGCCAACGGCAACAATGGCTACGCCGGTCCGAATCCGCAAAACAATACCGATCCGAACATCAACGTTCACTACGATTGGTATGAGTTCAACTACGCGGCCAACGGTGGGATCTTCATCAACACCACCCAGGTGAATCAGTTCGGCTTGCCGCTGTTGCTGGATGTGTGGGGTGCCAACGAGACCTATCACATGCAGGTCGGCATCAACGAGTCGATCGCCAACCTGGACCAGGAGTACGCCAGCCAGACGCCGGCAGCCTTCCACACGCCTGCGCCCAGCAACCTGCGCATCCTGTCGCCGGCGGAAACCACCTTCAATGCTGGTGGCGCCAACGGCCATTACTTCGACAGTTACATCGCCGGTGCGTGGTCGCAGTACAGCAGCTCGCCGGTAACTCTCACCGTCAACGGCCGGCAGTTCAGCGGCAAAGCCTCCGGCTCGACCTTGACCTTTACCGAGGTCAATCCGGCGGCGGCCAACGTAGGCGAAACCTTTGTCGTGCAGCAACCGTCCACGCAGGACATCCTGCTGTGCGCCGGCACGATGGCCTCCGGCGTGGCGGGAAGTTCGGCGCAGCAGCAGGATGAAAACGCCATCCAGCTGCAGTTGGAGAACCAGATCTGCGCAGCGACCAATCGCGGCGTGCTGCTGAATACGGCGAACTGGGCGAATGCCCCAGCCTATTACCCGTCCTCGTCGCCAGCCAACTTCTATTCCTGGTTCTGGCACCAGCACTCGGTGGGCGGTTTGGCCTACGGCTTCTCGTACGACGACAACAACAACCAGAGCACGACCATTACCACGCAGCAGCCGGAACATATGGCGTTTGGGATTGGCTGGTAACGCCCGCGCCGCCTTTTTCGCAACGGAGAGGGCGGGCAGCGGCGGGTGGTAGGTTGGCGGTGAGCCCCGGACTTGCTCCGGGGCGAACCCCTACCTTACGGGTTCATGGCAGCGTGGGGTTCGCCTACGCTGACTGCCAACCGGCACACGTCCGATAGCGTGGTACAGCGGTACGAATCCGCCGGACAGGACGACCGGACGGCCGGGCAGCTGGATTCTGCAGCCTTTCCCGCTGCCGGAGCCCAAGCCCATGAAGTCCGCCCGATACGTATTGCTGAGTCTGCTGGTGCTGATGTTCGCCGGCGGCGTTGTCACCGGGCTCAACCGCGACGCGATGTACGTTGGCGCAGCCTCGGTCAGCCAGTCGCTGTGTGCCGCTGCCTTCGTGTCGCACGTCGATCCAGACCGGGTCTACGCCGAAGAGCAGCGGCCGCTGCTGCGCGGTATCAACTGGGCAGTGCGTTACGCGGTTGACCGTTCGCAGCGTGAAGTACGCAGCAGCCTGCTGGCCGTGTTCCGTGCCCGCTCGGTCTACCGCGAAGGCCTGGGCTGCACGCTCGTGCTGGGCGATGACCCGCTCCCCGCGGCGGCTCTCAGCGAGCAGGCCGAGCCCGATCGTTTCGGCGCACGCATCGTCACCCCAACCGATCCGGCCTTGCGCGCCGCGCTTGACCAGGCCTTCGCCGAGCCGGACCCGTCGCACCTGCGCCGGACCAAGGCCGTGGTGGTGCTGCATGACGGCCGACTGATCGCGGAGCGTTACGCCAACGGTTACGGTCCGGAAACGCCGATCTGGGTGCATTCGGTGACCAAATCGGTGACGCAGGCGCTGATCGGCGTGCTTGTGCGCCAGGGCCGCTTGCGCCTGGATCAGCCTGCACCGATCGCCGCCTGGGCGTCGCCGGCCGATCCGCATCACGCCATTACGGTCGATCAATTGCTGCGCATGGACAGCGGATTGCCCTTCGACGAAACCAACGGCGCGGTCAACCTGGCCACCCACATGTGGTTTCGCGAGGCCGATACGGCCGGCTTTGCCGCGCGCACGCCGCTGGCGCATGCGCCGGGTACCGTTTGGGCTTACGGCAATCTCAGCTATGCGCTGCTATCGAAGCTGATCGGCAATGCCACCGGCGGCACGGCCGTCGGCGCCGAAACGTTCGCGCGCGATGCCTTGTTTGCGCCGCTGGGCATGCATCATTCGGTGATCGAAGTCGATCAGAGCGGCAGCTTGCTCGGCTCCGGTTTCATGTACGCGTCTGCACGCGATCTTGCACGCTTCGGCCAGCTTTACCTGGATGACGGCATGGTGGACGGCAAGCGCATCCTGCCGCAGGGATGGGCGGATTATTCGCGCTCGCAGACCTTGCACACAGGTTATGGCGCGGGCTTCTGGACCAATCTGGTGAACACCGGCAGCGTGCCGGTGTGGGATGCGCCGTGGGGCATGCCGCAGTTGCCCAAAGACATGTATTACGCACGCGGTGCGTTCGGCCAGTACGTCATCATCGTGCCTTCCGAACACTTGGTGGTGGTGCGTCTTGGGCTGAGCGTGCAGGGCGGTGGCGCCGGCATGGGCGATGCAACTGCGGCGATCATCGCCGCGCTCCATCACGCGCCAGCAGCTGGGCGTGCCGTCAGGTGACAGGCGCGGCGGCGGTGTGCTGCCGGCGATAGTTGCTGGGGGTATCGCCGACCTCTCGCTTGAATGCGGCGTTGAAAGTGGATTTGGAGGTGAAGCCGCAGGCATACGCCAGATCGAGGATGGTGCGCGATTCGGCGGGATCCGCCAAGCGTGCTCGTACTGCCTCGACGCGCAGACGGTTGACGTAGTCGCAGAAGCTGCCGCCCAGTCGCCGGTTGATCACGGCAGAAACGAGATATTCCGGATAGCCGCTGCGCTTGGCGACCTGGCCGATGGTCAGCGCCGGTTCGAGATAGAGCGGGGCATCGCCGTTCATCAGTTGCGCCAGGCGCGCTTCGACCTCCGCGAAGCGTGCCGTGTCCATGCTGTTGGCGGTCTGTTCCTGCCGGTCCTGCGAAGCGGAAATCGT
>NZ_DATJMN010000050.1:0-4983 GCF_035508675.1 Dyella sp. | reverse complement strand
ATGCGCTCGAGGCCGCCGCGGTCCAGGCTTTCCACGAAGTGGGTGATGTTCACGGCGCCAGCTCCGATACCGTGACCCGCATTTTTCCGCTGCGCGTAAGTGGAATGTCGTCGACGAAATGGCAATGCAGTTGCACGCTGTCGCCGAGCACCTTGTCGACCTCGTTGCGGATGTACTCCAGCGAGGCCTCGTCGAAGCCGGCGCCGCGAACGATGGAAAGATCGAGCCGGTCGAGACGGCGCTGCACCAGCTGGAAGCGTTGCAGGCCAGGCACGTCCTTCAGCATGTGCGGAAAGAATTCGCCGGGCAGCACGTGTCCCTGCGGTGTGCGGATCGCATCCAGCACGCGGCCGTCGACACGCTCCAGCAGCGGCAGGCCGCGGCCGCAGGCGCATCGCTGCGCGGAAAGGGTTGCGGTATCGCCATTGGCGTAGCGCACGAACGGCATGCCGTAGTTGAAAAGATCGGTGATGACGACGTCGCCGGCCTGGTGGCCGCATGCGGCGCCGTGTGGCATGCGCAGCTCCACCAGCAGATGATCGCTGTTGACGTGCAGGCCGTGGCGCTGCTCGCACTCGGCGGCGATCAGCATGAACTCGCGGCAGCCATAGGTGTTGAACACCGGCGCCCCGAACGCCTGCTGGATCGCCTCGCGCTGGAATTCGTGCAGCGCCTCGGCGCCGCCGATGATGCCTTGCGGCGGCCAGATGCTGCGCCCGGTTGCGGTCAGCCATTGCGACAACTGCACCAGCGGCCCGACGTAGGCGACGATGATGTCCGGGCGATAGCGGTCGATCGCATCGGCGTAGTCGGCCATGTTCGCTTCGGTCATCTTGAAGCTGTTGAGCACGCGCCGCGCGAACATGGTGTTGTACAGGCGATCCTTGAGCTGATGCGCGCGCGTCGGATCGCCGACCGGTCCGCCCCAAAGGAACAGCGTGCGCCGTCCCATGCGCGAGCCGGCCCATTCGTAGCCGCGCCACATCACCGCCGTGCGGCGATCGTTGCTTTCGCGGGTGTAGCCGAAGCGCATCGGTTCGCCGGTCGAGCCGCCGGTGGCCTTGTACAGCAGGCGATCGCGCAGCGAATCGGCCTTCAGCTCGTCGAAATGCGTGCGGATGTCGGCCTTGGTCAGTACCGGCAGTTTCGCGTAGTCGTCGAGGTTGCGGATGTCCCGGGGCATAATGCCCAGCTCGCGCCATTGCCTGCGGTAGTAGGGCACTTCGCGGTAGCAGTGTTCGAGCAGGCGCTGCAGCCGCTCCCACTGCAGGGCCGCGATGCGTTCGGGCGCCAGCCATTGATCGCGCCGGTAATCGTCCAGATAGGCCAGCGTGCGACGGCGCCGGACCGATTCGTAGGCCGGGAACAGCACGCGCCGGAAGGCGGTTTCGTAGAGCGCGCTCATGTGGCGACACGCAGCAGCACGGCGACCAGCACGAAGAACCCGGCGATGCTCCCCGCCGCGGCCGGCAGCCAGCGCCAGCCGCTATCGGCCAGCGTGAACAGGCGCAGGCCGGGAAAGCGCTGCCGCGCGCCGACGTAGTAGCCCACCACCATGGCGGCCACCAGGTACATCACCACCGTGTAGCTGCGGCTGAGAAAGAAGGCCGCCGAAAACAGTCCGCACAGCGCCAACAGCAAGGTCAGCGCCATGCGCCGTTCGCTTTGCCATGCGCTGGCGCGCGCGGGGTCGTCGATGCCGTCGGGCTTGTAGCGCAGCACCGTCAGCAGCATCCAGAAGCTGTAGCCGACGAAGGCCAGCCACAGGAAGTAGCCCACGAATCCGGTTTCGGCCAACACCAGCACGAATGAGTTGTGCGCGGTGAGATCGTTGTACTCGGTGAAGTTGCCGGCGCCGACGCCGAACACCGGATGCGACAGGAACATGTGCAGGCCTTCGTACCACGCATTCACGCGGCCGGATGCCGATTCCTCGTCCGGATCCAGCTCCTGCATGCGGGACGACAACAGCTTCAGGCATGCCAGCCCGACGACACCCAGCGTGCCCGCGGTGACGAGGCCGCGCCGATACCAGACATACACGCCGGCCACGACCAGCACGGCCAGCAGCGCGCCGCGCGAATTGGTGAGATAGGTGCCGTAGAACAGCAGCGCCGCGCAGCCCAGCCAGAACAGGCGCAGCAACGATCCGCGCAGCGTGCTGAGAAAGACCGCCATGGGCATGGTGGTGGCGAACAACAGGCCCAGGTCGTTCGGGTCGTTGAAAATGCCGACATACTGGATGCGCCCGTCTTCGGACAGCGGCACGCCCGTCCAGCCGACGCCGTCCCTGGCCTGGCCGATACCGTGCACGACCAGCACGACCGAGCAAAGCACGAACACGGCCATCGCGATCGTCACGCGCCGTTGCGTGTTGCACGCGCTGGCGAATACGAAGAAGGCGATCATGATCGGGCCGAATTTCTCCAACTGGTCCAGCGCGCCGCCGAACCAACCGTTGACCGCCACCGAGACCATCAGGATCAGCAGGAAAATCGGCAGGATCACGAATTGCGGCGCCGCGAACGTCTTGCCGTTGGAGATCAGCCAGCACCCGAACGCCATGATCAGCACCGCCGGCAGCACCGGCAGGCCGATGAATAGCGGCATGTATTCCTGCGGCCGGATGATGGTCAGGACCAAATAGAGCAGGATCAGCGGAAACATCAGGCGTGGACCTGTTCGCGAGCCGGCTCGCGGTGAATGGTGGGATAGCTGACCAGGCTCGGCAGCGTCAGCATGGCGGCGAACCAGCCCGGGCCCATCATGCGTTCGACCGGAAGGCGGTGAAGCGCGTAGCGGTTCGATGCCGGCTGCGGATTGGTGCCGCAGATGTAGCACACCGCCAGGCGGAAGCCAGCATGGTGGGTGGCGGCGATGACGTCGTCGTCGAAGGCGCGGTCGCCGCCAACCGGGTAGGACATCAAGGTGGCGGGTGTGCGCAGTTCGCGATCCAGCGTGGCCTTGGATCGCCGCACTTCTTCTTCCATCCGTTCGTGCGGCATCTTGGCCAGCATGCGGTGGTGCACGCCGTGCGAGCCGATCTCGAAGCGCGCCGCTTCCATCTCGCGTATCTGCTCCCAGGTCATCGGTCGGCACTCTTCGGGGCGGGTATTGCTCGGCATCTGCCAGGCCTGTTCCAGCCGCGCGATCATCGCTTCCTGCGCGATCGCGTCGATGTTCTTCATGTTCTGCAGGACGGTGCCCGCGAGCGAACGCCGCAGCTCACGGTCGCGCGGCATCGGCACGTCCATGCTCAGTTCCGGCAGCACCAATCGCGGCGCGCTGGTAAGCAGGATCATGTGCACCAGCCAGTCGTAGCCGAACGGCTTGCCGCTGTCGATGTGGCCGGTGGAGACGAAGAACGTGGCGGGAATGCCCAGCTCGCGCAGGATGGGGTAGGCGATGCGGTAGTTGTCGTCGTAGCCGTCGTCGAAGGTCACCGCCACCGCATCGGGCGGCAGTGTTTCGCCGGCATCCAGGGCGGCGGCGACGTCGGTCAGGCGCACGGGATGGAAATGTTGTTTCAGGCGCAGCATCTGCGCGCGAAAGCGTTCTGGCGTGGTGCTGATCAATTCCAGGTCGAAGTCGAACGTGGCCGGATCGGGCAGCGGCATCACGCGGTGATAGGCGAGGATGCGCAAGTCCTTTTGCAACCACGAGCGCATGCGCTGCAAAGGTTGCAATGCGCCGGTGCTGTAGCACAGCTCTGCCACCCGCCCACGGATACCGGATGCCCTGCCGTGATCTGCTTGATGAGTCAGCATGATGGAATCCTCAGTGGTGGATGCGGACGACGCGTTTGCTCTGAGTTGCAACAACCTATGTGCTGTGCATCAGCGTGTAAGGTGCGGCGCTTCTGCTCCCTCCCCTGCGGCAGCAGGGGAGGGTTGGGGTGGGGTTGCTTGTGCTTTAGCGTGCGGCTGAACATGGCCGTGATTTCTGGCCGCAAGAAGCACACAGCGGCGACGTCGGAATCCGGCAGCTCGCTGCGCTCGCACCCCACCCTAACCCTCCCCTGCAAGCAGGGGAGGGGACATAAGAGCTGCTCCGTCTCCCCCAGAAGATGGAGGCGAGGGGAAAAGGGTGTCGGCAGCGTCGCTCTCATATCAACGCCGCCCAAACAACCGACTCAAGCGCGAACCCAGCTTCACAGGCTGCGTCTCCTTCGCAACGCCTTCGGACAACCCCGCCGCCAGCGTGCCCAGCGTGCCGTTGGCGATATCCAGCAGGTTCAACGACATGCCGGTCGCGCGTTGCACTCGCGCCGCCATATCCACGGCCAGCAAGGAATGGCCGCCGATATCGAAGAAGTTGTCGCTGGTGCGGACGCGCGTGATGTTCAGCAGTTCTTTCCACAACGCGGCCAGCAGTTGCTCGTTGGCGGTCTTCGGTTGCGTGGCGCTGTCGAGGTCATCGTCGCCGGACGATTCGGCCGGCAGCGGCAAGGCGGCGATATCCACCATGCCGTTCGCCAGCGCGGGCCATGCATCGAGCAGGACCACATGCTGCGGCACTTCGTGTGCAGGCAGCGCGGCGGCAAGCGCGGCGATCAGCTGATGGGATTGGAGCGCATGCCCGGAAGCGGCAACCACATACGCATCGATGCGCGTGTTGCCGACCTGGTTCATGCGCGGCACGGCGATTGCGCGCATCACGCCCGGTTGGCTGAGCAGTTCCGCTTCCACCGTCGCCAGGTTGACGTCACGGCCGTGGATACGCTCGCGGCGATCGGTGCGGCCCGTTTCCTGGATGTGGCCGCTGACCAGCCAGCGGCCGCGGCGGTGGGTGCGGTGAAGTTCATCGCGAGATTCGCCCCTCACCCTGGCCCTCTCCCCGGAGGGGAGAGGGGATGAAAGCCCGGCCTCGGCACGCACACCGAACGGCCTGCTGAGCGACATGCCACCCACATGGATGTCGCCGATCGCGCCGATCGGGCAGGGTTGTTGTTGATCGTCGAGTATCCACACCGACGTATTCGCG
>NZ_DATJMN010000049.1:0-7436 GCF_035508675.1 Dyella sp. | reverse complement strand
CATATATTTGCAGCGTGAAGGCGGTTGGGAAGCGACATTCGATTGGGACGTCAGTGGCAGACGCGCGTTGCCTTGCCCTAAAAGTCCCCGTGCGTCGCTTGCAAGGCGGCCAGTGCCGCCAAGCCTGCGGTTTCTGTGCGCAAAATCCGCGGCCCCAGGCGCAGACCCCGAAAGCCCGCTTGGTGTAAAGCTGCGACATCACGATGGCCCAGGCCGCCTTCCGGCCCCACCACCAGCAATCCCCCTGCCGCGCCAAACTGGACTTCGCGTGCCCGCAGCGTGCCTTCTGGCAACAAGGCCAGACGTTGCGCATCATCATCGGCCAGGCTTTCCAGCCAGTTTTGCAGCGCCTGCGTAGGCATCACTTCGGGAACGCGTACACGTCCGCTCTGCTCACATGCACTGGCTGCCACCGCGCGCCAATGCTGCAGGCGTTTTTCGGCGCGCGCTGCATCCAGTTTCACTTCGGAGCGCTCGGTGAGCAGCGGCACGATGCGCGCCACGCCCAATTCGGTGGCTTTCTGCACGATCAGGTCCATCTTCTCGCCGCGCGCAACCGCTTGCGCCAAGGTGAGCCTGAGCGGCGACTCGTTCGCAACGGCTTCGCGGCCGTCGATACGAACCATCACGTCGCGCTTGCCGAAGCTGATCAGCATGGCCGTGTAATCGAAACCATCGCCGTTGAACACGGTCAGCGCATCGCCTGCATTCATGCGCAGCACGCGCACCACGTGTTCGGCGGCCTGCGCGGGCAGTGCCAGTTCGGCGCCAAGCGCCAGCGGCTGTTCGACATGGATGCGGGTGGTGCGCATAAGCTTTCGATTGCGGGAAGGAGGACGAGCATACCGCCTGCTGCGCCATGGTTCAGCCATCTGAACGATCTGGCTTGCGGAGCCTCTTGCGATGAACCGCCGCTGGTAGCAGGATGGATCCACCCCTGTAAAAGCTCGTGTTTTCCCCCATCCATCGAGCTAGGAGGTTCCTATGATCAAGCTGATGATTTCCGCTGTCTTGCTGGCAACTGCGACGGTGGCGCTTGCCACTCCCCAGAACGCGCCTTCGGCAGGTCAAACCCAGGCCGATACGGCATCCGCCAGCGCGCACCACGTCAATCGCTCGCCGCTCAAGCCGGGTGACCGCCAGTGCATCCGCGATACCGGCAGCCTGATCCCGGCCAAGAAAGGCGAATGCCTGCCCGTTCCGGGTCGCTCCTACAGCAAGCAGGATATCGACGCCACTGGCGAAACCACGCTAGGGCCGGCATTGCAGCGGCTGGATCCAGCCATTACGACATATGGTCGCGGTCACTGACCATGGTGCACACGGCGTAGAGAGGCTACGCCACGGCGTGGATGATGCCGTCTCTTGCCACCTCGATCAGGTGATCCAGCTCGCTTTCGCTCACCACGTAAGGCGGCATGAAGTAGATCACGTTGCCCAGTGGGCGCAGCAAGGCGCCGTGCTCGAGCCCATGCAAATAAACACGCAGGCCGCGTCGTTCCTCGGCCGCAAACGGGCGCCGCGTCGCCTTGTCGGCCACCAGCTCCACCGCGGCGATCATGCCGTGCTGGCGTACATCGGCCACGTTCGGATGCTCGCGTAGCGGCGCCAGCCGGTTAGCAAGGTGCGCCGCCAGCACGCGATTGCGCGCCAGTACCGGCTCATCGCGAAAGATGTTCAAGGTTTCCAGTGCCGCGCGGCACGCCAGTGGATTGCCGGTATAGCTATGCGAATGCAGAAATGCTTTGCCTGCGTTGTATTCAGCGTAGAAGGCGTCGTAAACGTGTTGTGTCGTCAGCACCGCGGAGAGCGGCAAGGTGCCGCCGGTCAGTCCTTTCGACAGGCACATGAAATCCGGTGCGATACGCGCCTGTTCGCAGGCAAAGAGTGTACCGGTGCGGCCGAAACCGACGGCGATTTCATCGGCGATCAGATGCACGTTGTACTGGTCGCACAAGGCGCGCAGGCCGCTGAGATACACCGGGTGATACATGCGCATGCCGCCTGCGCATTGCACCAGTGGCTCCACGATCACCGCGCAGGTTTCATGCGCATGGCGCTCCAGCAGCACGCGCATCGCTTCCAGCCGGCGCGTGGCGACATGCTCGGGCGCTTCGCCCGGTTCGCCTTCATACGCATCGGGCGAGGGTGCGAGCATGGGCGTCAGCAATAATGGGGCGTAGGTCTTGCGATACAGCGCGACGTCACTGACCGATAGTGCGCCCAGCGTTTCGCCGTGGTAGCTGCCGGTCAGCGCGATAAAGCGTGTCTTCTCGCCGTGTCCCAGGTTGAGCCAGTAGTGAAAGCTCATTTTCAGCGCGACTTCGACGGCCGCCGAACCGTTGTCGGCGAAGAAGACTTTTTCCAGGCCTTGGGGGGTGATCGCCACCAGCCGCTCGGCCAGTTCGATCGCCACCGGATGCGTAAAGCCGGCAAAGATCACGTGCTCCAGCGTGGCCGCCTGCTCCGCCAGCGCGGCGGCGATGCGTGGGTTGGCGTGTCCGAACAGATTGGTCCACCAGGAGCTGATGCCGTCCAGATAGCGGCGGCCGTTCGCATCGATCAGCCACGGACCTTCGCCGCGCACGATCGGCACCATCGGTACGTGCTGGTGGTGATCATGCATCTGGGTGCAAGGGTGCCAGATATGGCGAAGATCGCGCTCGGCGAGGAGGGTGTTGGCATCGGCTGGCTGAGTCATCCCGCTATGATCGGGGTAGTCAAGGGTGTTGCTCAAGCATGGTTGGATCGATGAAGCGCTGGTTGGTGGGTTTGATGGCGGGCGTGCTCGCCCTTGCCGCGCTGGTGTGGTTTTTGCCGGCGCGCTGGGCGTTGCCGTGGCTGCAGGCGCAACTGCGCGGGGTGCGCCTGGACGATGTCAGCGGAACGCTATGGCAGGGGCGGGCAGGGCAGGTGTCGCTGGTGAACGGCACGCAGCTCGGCAGCCTGGCCTGGACGCTCTCGCGGCGCGCCTTGTTCGGCGATATCCGCGTGGGCTTGGATCTGCGCCAGCCACAACTGCGACTGCAGGGACAACTGCATCGCATTTCTTCTGCGCAGCTCGATCTGCACGACATCCGTTTGCACATCGACATGGCCGAGTTCGGCGCCCCAGCGTGGCTACGCGGGCAACCGCAAGGGCAACTCGATTTGCAGGCGCCGCAGGCACAGTTGCAGGGTCATTGGCCGATGCAATTGGATGCGACCGGTACGTGGTCGCACGCCGCCGTGCGCACGCCTCAGGGCAAGGTGTCGCTGGGCACGCTGTCGCTGGCGGTGAGCGGGCAATCGGGCGCCATCCGCGGTACGTTGAGTGATGACGGCAACGGTGCGTTGCAGACGGTTGGACGGCTATCTTTCAGCCCGCTGGGCTGGGATCTGCAACTGCGCCTGGTTCCTCGCAGCGACAATCCAGCCTTGCTGAGCTGGTTGCGCAGTTTCGGTGAACCCGCAGCGGACGGCGCGCTCGAACTCCGCTATCGTGGTGGTTTGGCCCAGTTAAGTCCTGCAACAAGGTGACGATGAACGAGCAGCGATGGGAGGCGGCGCTGAAGGCCGCACGCGAAGCGGCGGAAGCGGCCGCCGAAGTGATCCGGCATTACTGGTGCCGTGGCGTAGACGTCGAGATCAAATCCGATGCCACGCCGGTGACGATCGCCGACCGCGAAGCCGAGCAGGCCATTCGCGCCATCCTTGCTCCGGCCTTGCCGGGCGCCGCTATCTACGGCGAAGAATTCGGCCTGGACAACGAGGGCGCCGACTTGCTCTGGCTGGTCGATCCGCTGGACGGCACCAAGAGCTTCGTGCGCCGCACGCCGTTTTTCTCCACGCAGATCGCGCTGATGCAGCGCGGAGAACTGGTGCTGGGTGTCTCGAGCGCGCCGGTGTACGGCGAGACGGTGTGGGCCAGCCTCGGCGGTGGCGCTTGGTTCAACAGCGAACGCCTGCACGTGGCATCTACCACCGACATGGCGCAGGCGTCGATCTCCATCGGCAACGTCAAAACGCTCACCGGCGATGCGCGCTGGGACGCACTCGGGCAGATGATCCGTGACAGCAATCGCATCCGCGGCTACGGCGATTTTTGCCATTACCACTTGCTGGCACGCGGCGGCTTGGACCTGGTGATCGAATCGGATGTGAATATTCTCGACGTGGCTGCGCTGGCAGTGATCGTGCGCGAAGCGGGTGGCGTGTTCACCGATCTGGAGGGCAAGCCGTTGAATCTGGATACGCGCAGCGTGCTGGCCGGTACGCCGGCGATCCAAGCGCAGGCGTTGGCTCGCTTTGCTCGCCGGGAATCATGAATCGCCGATCGGGAGTAGCGCAGTAAATCTGCGGAGGCCCGTTTTTCACCATTGACGATTCCCGATTTACGTCATTAACGATTCCCGTACAATCCCACCTCATGCCACCTCGCTACCCCATCATCCACGCGACACGCGACTCGGACACCAGCCGTTTTCTGCATGCGGAGCAGGTGGACCTGGAATTCTCCAATGGCGAGCACCGCACCTACGAGCGGCTCAAGGGCCATGGCCTCGGGGCGGTGATCATCGTGCCGATGCTCGACGACGAAACCGTGCTGCTGGTGCGCGAATACGGCGTGGGCCTGGACCGCTATGAACTGGGTCTGCCGAAAGGCCGCCTGGATCAGGATGAAACGGTCGAGCAGGGCGCCGATCGCGAGCTGAAAGAAGAAGTGGGCTACGGCGCACGCAAGCTGAAGATCCTGCACAACCTTTCACTGTCGCCCGCCTACATGACCCACATGGCGCACGTGGTGCTGGCGCAGGATCTGTATCCGGAGCGCCTGCCTGGCGACGAGCCCGAAGAGATGGAAGTGGTGCCCTGGAAACTCTCCGAACTGCACACCCTGGTCGTGCGGGACGACGTCACCGAAGGCCGTTCCATCGCCGCGCTGTTCCTGGCGCGCGAATACCTGGCCGGACGGCTGCAGGGGACGCGCTGACCGTATGCCCGATCATCCGCTTTTGCTTGATATTGGCCTGCTGGCGCGCCGCGCGGGCGAAGCCATCATGGTCATTTACCGCGAAGATTTCGATGTCGAGATGAAGGCCGATTTCTCGCCGCTCACCGCGGCGGACCTGGCCGCCCAGAAAGTCATCGTCGCAGGTCTCGCGCAGATCGATCCGCAACTGCCGGTGGTCTCGGAAGAGGCCAGCCAGCTGCCGTGGTCACAGCGTCGCCAATGGGAGCGCTATTGGCTGGTCGATCCGCTCGACGGCACGCGTGAATTCGTCAAGCGCAACGGCGAATTTACCGTCAACATCGCCCTCATCGAACACGGCCAGCCCGTGCTCGGCGTAGTGTTGGCGCCGGTGACCGAAGAGCTGTTCGCCGCCGCGCGCGGGCATGGCGCCTGGTGGCAGGTGCAAAGCGGCGCCGACTGGGAGCGCATTTCCACGCGCGCGTTGGCCAACCCGCCGGTTGCGGCAGGCAGCCGTTCGCATGGCGGTTCGTCGGAAGACACGCTGCGCCGCTTGCTCGGTGAGGAATACCTGCTGCACCCGCTGGGCTCCTCGCTCAAGTTCTGCCTGATCGCGCGCGGCTCCGCGGACGTCTACCTGCGTCGTGGCCCCACCAGCGAATGGGACACCGCCGCCGCGCAATGCGTGCTGGAAGAAGCCGGTGGCGCGGTGCTCGACCTGACCGGCAAGCCGCTGCACTACAACCGCGGCGAATCGCTGATCAATCCGGAATTTGTGGCGGTGGGCGATACCGATATCGATTGGCCGGCCCGCTTGCGTGACGCGGGCTTGCCGTGAGCACGGCCGCGCGTCACAGCCTGGCCGATCTGCTTGCCATCATGGCCCGCCTGCGCGATCCCGAACGCGGCTGCCCGTGGGACCTGCAGCAGGATTTCAGCAGCATCGCGCCCTACACCATCGAAGAGGCCTACGAAGTCGCCGACGCCATCGACCGCAAGGACTGGCCCGACCTGTGCGATGAATTGGGTGACCTGCTGCTGCAGGTGGTGTTCCATTCGCAGATGGCGCAGGAGCAGGGCCTGTTCGATTTCGACGACGTGGCGCACGCGATCAGCGCAAAGATGTTGCGCCGGCATCCGCATGTGTTTGGCGATGTCAGCTATGCGGACATCGACGAACAGAAGCGCGCCTGGGAGGAGATCAAGCACGCCGAGCGCGCGGCGAAAGGCGCGTCACATGACGACAGCGCGCTGGCCGGCGTTTCGCGCGGCCAGCCGGAATGGCAGCGCGCCTTGAAGCTGCAGCAGCGCGCCGCGACCGTCGGTTTCGATTGGCCCGATCATCGACCCGTGATCGGCAAGTTGCACGAAGAGTTGGCCGAAGTGGCCGCCGAATTCGACGCTGGTGCCGATCCGGCCCGGCTGGAAGACGAGATTGGCGATGTGCTGTTTGTCGCGGTGAACCTGGCGCGCCACGCCAAGGTGGATTTCGCCCGCGCCATGCACCATGCCAATGCGAAATTCGAGCGGCGCTTCCGGCGCATGGAGCAATTGGCGGCCGCGGCGGGGAACCCGCTGTCGTCGCAAGCTTTGGTGGAGCAGGAAGCGCTTTGGCAGCAGGCCAAAGCGGAAGAAGGCTAGCGTCCCTTCATATCTTGGCGGGGTCTTCAACCTTTTGTCCCCGTTGCGCATCTGAAGCATTCAAACACAGCCGGAGATTTCGTATGCGTTACCTGCTCGCTTTGCTTGTGCTGCTTCCCATGGCCGCGAACGCCGCGGATTGCCGCTACAGCGCCCCTCGCAACCTGCATGACGATCTGGCCGGCGTGCGCCAGGTGCAGATCCAACTGCACAGCCATGACCTGCACCTGGTCGGCAATAATGGTGCCAGCGGCTTCCAGCTCAATGGCCGCGCCTGTGCTTCCTCTCAGTCAGCACTGGACAACCTGCAGGTGACCTCGCACCGCGAGGGCGACCAGCTCATCATCGACGTCGGCGGCCATGGCTCGTTCAACGTCGGTCTGTTCGGTGTTTCTTACGAGTACCTGGACTTGCAGGCACAGCTACCGCCCAACGTGCCGGTGAGCATCCACTCCAATTCCGGTGACGTCTACGTCGAGGGACTCTCGCAGCTCAGTGCGCAGACCGGTTCGGGCGATCTGCACATCGACCACATCGCTGGCGAGGTCTCGGTCACGAGCGGTTCGGGCGATGTCGAGCTCTCCGATATCGGCAGCCTGCGCGTGGGCTCGATGGGTTCGGGCGATATCAAGGCGCGCAACGTGCATGCGGGCGTGAATATCGGCAACGTCGGCTCCGGTGATATCACGCTGGAGCACGTGGGTGGCAGCGTCTACGTGGGCACCATCGGCTCGGGCGATGTGACGGTGAAGGACGTGCGTGGCGATTTCACCGTGGGCGCGAAAGGCAGCGGTGACATCGTTCATAGTGAAGTCGGCGGCAAGGTGAGCGTGCCGCGCGAGGA
>NZ_DATJMN010000048.1:0-7225 GCF_035508675.1 Dyella sp. | reverse complement strand
AATGCCACGCCACGCGGGGGCAAAATCGTCGAGCCCAATACCCCAACCAGCAAGGCCAGTACCAGCAATGTCGCCAATGGAATGACTTTCGCAAGAACCTGTCGAATGGCTTGCGTATAGGCGCCGGCAAAACGCTCACGTATACCCAGCTCCGCTAGCAACATCCCCAAGGCTTCGGCTTTGCGATAGACCGCAATCAACAAGGGCAACGACAAAAAAAGCGCGCATGCCCAAATCACCGAGTGACGCATCTCGAGGCCAAGCCTCAGACGCTCGAACCAGGCCGCGTTATGGGCGTTGACATACGCCCCGATCACGAACAGCGTAACGACGAGCGCGATATTGATGGCGATGTGCCAAAGCAGTCGACGAAACATGCGCGCCACGAGAGCGTTCTCATCGACGGGCCGCAAATTTTCCAGCCATCCGCTGTAGCTGGTAATCACCAGCCGCAGAGGCCGAGGCACCACGCGCCGGCCTGCTTTCGCCAACAAATCGGCTGAACGCAGCAGATACGGTGAGGCCAGCATGCAAATCAGGGCTGTCGCCACCGCGGTCGGATAAATGAAATTGTCCACGGCATGCAAAGTAAGCCCGAGCGAGGCAATCACGAACGAGAATTCGCCGATCTGGGCCATGCAAAGCCCGGCGCGCAGTGACGTACGCAGATCATGGCCAATTAGAAACATGCCGGCACTGCATACCAAGCTTTTGCCGAGCATCACGGTCAAGGCAATGGCGATGGCAGGCAAGGCGTAATGCACCAGCAAGGACGGATCGATCTTCAAACCGATCGCTACGAAGAACAGCGCCGCGAACATATCGCGCAACGGCTCGACCAAGTGCACGACGCGTGCGGCACTGCGCGATTCGGCCACCACGGCCCCAGCCAAAAAAGCACCAAGCGCCACACTGAAGCCCAGCCATGCGGCCAGCAGACTGGTGCCAAAACAGATGCCGAGCACGCTCACAAGCAACGTTTCGTCGCGATCGAAGTGCGCGACGTAATCCACCAATCGGGGCACCAGCAACAGACCCACGATCATGCCGGCCACCACGAACAAACCCAGATGCCCGACAACCGTGAATGCCGTTCCCGTCTCGACCGTGCCGCTGATGGCAATGGCCGTTAGCAAGGTGAGCAGCACAATGGTGAGCATGTCCTCGGCCACCAGCATGCCGATCACCAGGCGCGCGAACGGCCATTGACGGAAACCGGTTTCCTCCAGCGCGCGCATGGCCACCATGGTGGACGACAGCGCCACGATGGCACCCAGGAACAACGCATTGCGCCCACCCCAGCCGAACAGCAGACCCAGCTGATAGCCCAGCCACAGCATGAAGCCCACTTCGACCACGGTGACCAGGAGGACGGTTCCGCCCACCTGGCGCAGCTTGCGCACGCTGAACTCGAGCCCCAACGTGAACATCAGCAGCACTACGCCGAGGTTGGAGATATCGGCAATGGCGCGCGGATCGGCCACCAGCACGCCCGGCGTATGCGGACCAATCACGATGCCGGCGAGGATGTAGCCCGGAAGCACAGGCAAGCGCAGTCGCTGAAACAGAATCGTGGTGGCGCCGGCCACGAGCATCACCAGTGCGAGGTCGCGAATGAAACCGATATCGTGCATGCCGGGCTCATGAGTACGTTTCAAGCACAGCTTAACCGGATGCTGTGCGTGCGCCGCAGACCGCCATCGCTGCCGGCGCGATTCACCTCGCGTGAACTTTTTCCTAAAAAGCGCTTGACGGAATTCGGGACCCACCCTATTCTTTCTGGCTTCCAGCGGCGGGGCCATAGCTCAGCTGGGAGAGCGCCTGCATGGCATGCAGGAGGTCGGCGGTTCGATCCCGCCTGGCTCCACCAACACATACGTCCCCATCGTCTAGAGGCCTAGGACATCACCCTTTCACGGTGGCGACCGGGGTTCGAATCCCCGTGGGGACGCCACTTTAAATCGTCAGCCAACGATGGCCGCCGAGATGAAGTGGAAAAGGACTTAGTGTGCTTGAGTGCGCTGGAAGGCAGTAAAACGTGGAGCGGTAGTTCAGTCGGTTAGAATGCTGGCCTGTCACGCCGGAGGTCGCGGGTTCGAGTCCCGTCCGCTCCGCCACTTCCAAGAAGCCCGCATGTTGCGGGTTTTTTGTTGCCTGCGAAAAACACCCACCCTCATCCCTTACTTGCTGACCCGTTCCAGCGTTCCTGCCGAATGCCCCTGCTCGGCCAGATATTCGAGCCATCGAGTGAGAAAGCTGTTCATCTGCAAGCGATGCTGGAACACCGAGTGCGCCGGCGGAAACGGCCCGAGCACCTGCCACAGATGGCGGCCGGGATGGCAATGCAAGGCCTCGGCGACGTGCGCATCGCTATACATGCGCAACTGCGCGGACGGCGTGCGGCGTCCGGTCTGCGCATCGACGAAACCGTAGGTGAGTTCAAGCTCCAGCGTGTACGGATGGCGCTCCTGCAGCACCAGGTGCACCGGCAGACCATCGTCGACATCGGAGATGTAATCGCCCAGTTCCAGTTGTTGCGGCGCGAACAGACGCGTCAGCCGATGGTAATTCTCGGCATAGAGCCCCATCAGGAACTCAAAGCGTCCTGGCAGCAAGGCGGCGCGGCGGTCGAGTACGGCACTCATAGGGTTGGGGATATCTCCGTCAATACATGGTTTTTTCGATACCGAATTGATCGAGGATTTTGCTCGCAATCTCCTCGATCGAAACGTGCGTGGTGTTCAGATACGGAATACCAGCCTGGCGCATCAGCCGATCGGCCTGATCCAGCTCCCAGCGACACTGCTTCAGCGTGGCATACCGGCTGCCCGGGCGCCGCTCTTCGCGAATTTGCGCCAGACGCTTTGCTTCGATGGTGAGGCCGAACAGGCGGTGCTTGTTGGTACGCAGGCGGGCGGGGAGTTCGAGCTTATCCAGATCTTCCTCGGTCAGGGGGTAGTTTGCGGCGCACACCCCGTAATGCAAGGCCATGTACAAGCACGTGGGCGTCTTGCCCGAGCGCGACACGCCAATCAGGATCAGATCTGCCTGGGCATAGTCCACGGCCATGCCGTCGTCGTGGCTCAAGGCGTAGTTGGTGGCGTTGATGCGCGCCTCGTACTTGGCGAAATCCACCAGGCCATGCGAACGGTTCACGGCACCCGAATGACGGGTACCCAGCTCATCCTCCAGCGGGCCGATGAACGGCGCGAACACATCCAGCATTAAAGCGCCACTGGTCGCCACGATCTCGCACAGCGCGGGGTCCGCCATGGTGTTGACCACGATCGGCCGCTGCCCGCTTTGTGCATACCGGGTCTTGATGCGTAGCGCGGCATTCTCTGCCTTGTGAGGGTCATCGATGAAGGGCAAACGGTGTTTTTCGAACTGCACCCCCTCAAACTGGGCAAGAATGCTGTTTCCGATCGTCTCGGCCGTAATACCAGTGGAATCGGAAATGAAAAAAACCGTGCGTTGCATACGTTTTCCGTGGGCGGCATGGATCCTTGGCTGGCACCATAACCCAAGCGCGAAGCCCTGTCTTTGCTTGACTTTTATCTGACTGGTATGCAGGTGGCGCGCCACGCGATTGCAATGGTCTTCTTGTGCCGCGCACCATCGAAAGCGGACAATACCAGTCTTATGCGACCGGTTTCGTCCGGTATGGCTGCCTGCTTTTTTCATTAAAGCTCTTTGAGGAGACCCCCTTGAACGATCTGGTGCTTTGGCTCGACCAACTGCGCATGACCGACCTTGGCAAAGTCGGCGGCAAGAATGCGTCGCTCGGCGAAATGATCGGTAACCTGGCTCAACTGGGGGTGTCGGTGCCCGGCGGATTCGCCACCACGGCCCAGGCTTTCCAGCAGTACCTCGAAAAAAGCGGCCTGTCGAAACGGATCGCCGAACGGCTGACCTCGCTGGACGTCGACGATGTGGATGCGCTGGTTGCCGGCGGCAAGGAAATCCGCGGCTGGATCGTCGATACCGCCCTGCCCGCCGACCTTGAGCACGCCATCCGTGATGCCTACGCCAAGTTGTGCAAGGATGCAGGCGCCGACAATATCGCGGTGGCAGTGCGCTCCTCCGCCACCGCGGAAGACCTGCCGGACGCTTCCTTCGCCGGCCAGCAGGAAACCTTCCTCAACGTGGTGGGCATCGACGACGTACTGCACAAGGTGAAGGAAGTCTTCGCCTCGCTGTACAACGATCGCGCCATCGCTTACCGCGTGCACCAGGGTTTCAAGCACGAAGACGTGTTCCTTTCCGCGGGCGTGCAGTTGATGGTGCGCTCGGATGTGGGTGCCGCAGGCGTGTTGTTCACGCTCGATACCGAGTCCGGCTTCCGCGAGGTGGTGTTCGTTACCGGCAGCTATGGCCTGGGCGAAATGGTGGTGCAAGGCGCGGTCAATCCAGATGAGTTCTACGTCTTCAAGCCCACGCTGAAGGCGGGCAAGCCGGCCGTGCTGCGTCGCAGCCTCGGCGCTAAACAGCAGCGCATGGTTTACTCGAACACGCCGGGCGAGCGCGTGCGCATTGAAGAAACGCCGATCACCGATCGCAATCGCTTCTGTATCACCGACGAAGACGTGCAGGAACTGGCCAAGCAGGCGCTGGTGATCGAACAGCACTACCAGCGCCCGATGGACATCGAATGGGCGAAAGACGGCAACACCGGCAAGCTCTACATCGTGCAGGCGCGCCCGGAAACGGTGAAATCGCGCGCACATGCCACGCAATTGGAGCGTTTCCATCTCAACGAAAAGGGCAAGGTGCTGGCGGAAGGTCGCGCGATCGGCCAGAAGATCGGCAGCGGCAAGGCACGCGTGATCCGCTCGCTCGCCGACATGAACAAAGTGCAGCAGGGCGACGTGCTGGTCGCCGACATGACCGACCCGGATTGGGAGCCGGTGATGAAGCGCGCCTCAGCCATCGTCACCAATCGCGGCGGCCGTACCTGCCACGCCGCGATCATTGCACGTGAACTGGGCGTACCCGCCGTGGTCGGCACCGGCCACGCACTGGATACGATCCCCGATGGCCATGAGGTGACCGTTTCCTGCGCCGAAGGCGACACCGGCACGATCTACGAAGGCCGGCTGAAGTTCGACCGCGTCACCGCCGATCTCGGCGCGATGCCCGAAGCGCCGCTGAAGATCATGATGAACGTGGCCAACCCGGAGCGCGCGTTCGACTTCGGCATGCTGCCCAACGCAGGCATTGGCCTGGCGCGCCTGGAAATGATCATCGCCAGCCACATCGGCGTGCATCCGAAAGCCCTGCTGGAATACGGCAAGCAGGATGCGGAGACCAAGGCGAAGATCGATGCGCGCATTGCCGGCTACAAGGATCCGGTGAGCTTCTACGTCGATCGCCTGGCCGAAGGCATCGCCACCATCGCCGCCTCGGTCTATCCCAAACCGGTGATCGTGCGCCTGTCGGATTTCAAATCCAACGAGTACGCCAACCTGCTGGGCGGCCAGCGCTACGAGCCGCACGAAGAAAACCCGATGATCGGCTACCGCGGCGCCAGTCGTTACGTCGATGCCGGCTTTGCCGAATCGTTCGGCTTGGAATGCAAAGCCGTGAAACACGTTCGCGAAGTGATGGGCCTCACCAACGTATGGGTGATGATTCCATTCGTACGCACGCTCGGCGAAGGCCGCAAAGTGATCGAGGTACTGGCCAAGAACGGCCTCAAGCAAGGCGAGCATGACCTCAAGGTCATCATGATGTGCGAGCTGCCGTCGAACGCGCTGCTGGCGGATGAATTCCTCGACATCTTCGACGGCTTCTCGATTGGCTCGAACGATCTCACCCAGCTCACGCTTGGCCTGGACCGCGACTCCAGTGTGGTGGCCCACCTGTTTGACGAGCGCGATCCGGCAGTGAAAAAGCTGCTGGCGATGGCGATCAAGACGGCGCGTGCGCGCGGCAAGTACATCGGCATCTGCGGCCAAGGCCCGTCTGATCACCCAGACCTGGCCGAGTGGCTGATGGACCAGGGCATCGAGTCGGTATCGCTCAACCCCGATACCGTGGTGGATACCTGGTTGCGGCTGGCGAAAAAGAAAGCCGCGGCCTGAGATCTTGCAACGGGGTGGCGGTGATCGCCCCGTTGGCGTTTGCGGGTACGAAACTTGCCCTGCAACCCCGATGTCCATGTGTGCGGGAACTTCAATCTCGCCAGCCAAGGGGTATGCCATGCGCCAAGCCTTGTCCTTCCTGTCCCGCAACAAAGGCTTCTTCGTCTTCATGCTCGGCATGCTCACGTTCCGCAGCGCCCTCGCCGACTGGAACGTGGTGCCGACCCCTTCGATGGAACCCACCATCCAGGTCGGAGACCGCATCCTGGTCGACAAAGCGGCCTACGACATCCGCGTACCGTTTACCCACCTATCGCTCATTCATTTAGCCGACCCGCAACGCGGGGATATCGTCGTGCTCGACTCGCACGCGGCCAACGAGAAGCTGGTGAAACGCGTGATCGGCATTCCTGGCGACGTCGTGGCCATGCGCGATAACGTGCTCTATGTGAACGGCGCCGCCGCCCGCTATTCGCCGGCGACAGTCACCGGCATCCCTGACGATCTGCAGGATCCGGCCCGCTACGAAGTGGAGCGGATGGGCGGCATGCAGCATCTCATCCGGCTTTCGCTCTACCGCCCGAGCGAAGCACGCGACTTCGGCCCCGTCACCGTACCCGCCGGCCAATACCTCTTGCTGGGGGACAACCGCGACAACAGCATGGACTCGCGCTACTTGGGCTTCTTTCCGCGCCATGAAATCGTCGGGCGTTCCCGCTATGTAGCGCTGTCACTGGATCCGGACCGCCACTACCTGCCCCGCATGCAGCGGCTGGGAGCCCGGCTCGACAGTGCCCAGATCCGCTAGGAACCTGTTGTCACAGCCACGCCCACCACGTATCATGTTCGGCTCGCGCGGCCCGTAGCGCACCCTTTCGGAGAGGTGGCAGAGTGGTCGAATGTACCTGACTCGAAATCAGGCGTACGTGTAAGCGTACCGTGGGTTCGAATCCCACCCTCTCCGCCATTGAGATCATGTAAGCTGCTGATTTAAGGAAGCTTATCTGCAAGCAAGCACGGCTGGTATGCCATGAGGTATGCCAGCCGTTGTTGTTTGTGGTTCCTGCTCACTGTGCTTCATTGGACAAAACACTTCGCAATCCATTCGCCCTTGCGGCATAAAAAGAAAGGGCGCGCACCGG
>NZ_DATJMN010000047.1:0-11679 GCF_035508675.1 Dyella sp. | reverse complement strand
TGTTCTACTCCGACTTCGGCGCCCGCAGCGAAGGCGACAAGAACTTCAAGAGCGCCACCCGCGACGTCGCCAAGCTGCTGGGCGAGCTGAAGGCCGAAGGCGTGCAGGGCGTGATCATGGACCTGCGCAACAACGGCGGCGGCTCGCTGTACGAGGCGAACGAACTCACCGGCCTGTTCATCGACAAAGGCCCGGTGGTGCAGGTGCGCGATGCGCGCGGCCAGGTGCAGGTGCAGGGCGATGACGATCCGGGCATGGCCTGGAGCGGCCCGATGGCCGTGCTGGTCAACCGCGGCACGGCATCGGCCTCGGAGATTTTCTCCGCCGCGATCCAGGACTATGGCCGCGGCCTGGTGATCGGCACGCAGACCTTCGGCAAGGGCACGGTGCAAACCCTGATTGACCTCAACCGCTTCGCCTCCGACACCGACAACAAGCCGGACTTCGGCGCGCTGAAGATGACCGTGCAGGAATTCTTCCGTATCAACGGCGGTTCCACCCAGCTGCGTGGCATCACCCCGGACATCCAATATCCGAGCAACGGCGACGACAAGGATTTCGGCGAATCGACCTACGACAACGCGCTGCCATGGACGCAGATCGCACCTGCCGACTACAAGCCGGTGGCCGACATGAAGGCCTACCTGCCGCAGCTTCAGCAGATGCACGACGCCCGCGTGGCCAAGTCGCCGGCATGGCAGCTGATGCTGGACGAGCTCAACCAGTACAAGAAACTGGCCGACCGCACCACCATCTCGCTGAACTACGACCAGCGCGAAGCCGAGCGCAAGCAGCTGGACGCCATGCAGGCCGAATTCCGCGCACGCCACAAGGCGATCGACGGCAGCACCGCCGACGTGGACGACGATGATCAACTCGACGACGGCCTCAATCCGAGCGAGCGCAGCCTTAAGTCGGAACTGAAAGAACAGGAAGAAGCCAAGAAGGCGCCCGATCCGCAGCTACAGGAAACCGCGCACATCCTGTTCGATGCGGTCGGACTGATCGACGCCAACCCGAAGCTGGCAGCAGAAGTGCTGCCGTACGGTGGCAAGCAGGGCGACAGCCCGTCGATGGCAGCGACCAACGGCCAGGTCTCGCTGCCGGCGCCGATGGTGGAGCCGGGCGCGTCGTCGCCGCCGGCCGCTGGATCGAGCGGCAAGTAAGCCGGTACGCATACGCTGGATTTCATCCCAGCCAAAAAAAGCGGCGCTTCGGCGCCGTTTTTTTATCAGCGCAACGGCGCCCATGGCTTTCTCCGCCAGTTAGCGCGAGGATGCCGCCGACCTCGCCGCGACACGGACCGGCCGCCATGGATCTGCTCTCCAACCTCGCCCTCGCCGGTGGCCTTGCCTGGGCCAGCGGCATCCGCCTGTACGCCACCTTGTTCATCGCCGGCCTGCTCGGGCGCCTGGGCTACGTCACCCTGCCGCCCGCGCTCGACGTACTCAGCCACAACTGGGTGCTGATTACCGCCGGCATGCTGATGGTGGGCGAGTTTTTGGCCGACAAGATTCCCGTGTTCGACAGTGTCTGGGATTCCATCCACACCTTCATCCGCATTCCCGTCGGTACCTTGCTCGCGTGGGGCGTGTTCAAGGGCTCGAGCGCAGATGCGCAGATCGCGGCAGCCTTGCTGGGCGGTGCCATAGTCACCGGCACGCATGTGGCGAAATCCGGCACGCGCGCGCTGATCAACACCTCGCCCGAGCCTTTCAGCAACTGGGGCGCGAGTGCGACCGAAGATATTTCGCTGCTGGGAATTCTTTATCTGGCGTGGCAGCACCCGCTGATGCTGCTCATCGCGTTGGCGCTGTTCGTTGCACTGATCGTTTGGCTATTGCCGAAGATCGTGCGCGGATGGCGGGCGATTTCCTCGCAGTGGCGAAAGCTGCGCGGTGGTTTCAACGCTTCACGCGACGAACGGGCAGGTTGGCGGCATCAACCGTAGCGTTTGCTCAACAACGCGAACATCGCGCGCAAGCCCATCGCCTCACCGCCGCGCGGGCGGCCCGGACGATCGCCGTCGTTCCACGCATAGGTATCCAGATGCAGCCATGGCATGCCTTCCGGAATGAAGCGTTCCATAAAGAGCGCCGCGGTAATCGCACCGGCATGCCGTGACGGCCCCGCATTTGCAAAGTCGGCGAGATAAGACTCCAGCAGCTTGCGATACGGCCGCCACAGCGGCAGCCGCCACAGCGGGTCGGCGACGTCGCTGCCGCAAGCGAGGGCCGCCTGGGCCAGTTGATCATCATTGGCAAACAGTGCCGGCAGGTCGGGACCCAGCGCCACGCGGGCCGCACCGGTGAGCGTGGCGAAGTCGATGATCAGCGCCGGCTTCTGCTCCGCTGCGTAGGCCAGTGCGTCGCACAGGATCAACCGCCCTTCGGCATCCGTGTTGTCGACTTCCACGCTGTGGCCGGCGCGCGTGATGATCACTTCGCCCGGACGCATGGCATTGCCGGCTACCGCATTCTCCACGGCGGGCACCAGCAAGCTCAGCCGCACCGGCAATTTCGCCTCCATCACCAGGCCGGCCAGCGCGATGGCATGTGCCGCACCGCCCATATCCTTCTTCATCCAGCGCATGCCGTCCGAAGGCTTGAGATCCAGCCCGCCGGTGTCGAAGCACACGCCCTTGCCGACCAGTACCACCTTCGGATCGCCGGCCTTGCCCCAGGACAACTCGACCAGGCGCGGCGGACGATGGCTGGCGCGGCCGACGGCATGAATGGTGGGGAAGTTGTCTTCCAGCAATTCCTCGCCGACCCACTCGCGCACCTTGGCCTTGTACGTCTTGCCCAGCTGTTTCACCTGGTCGGTGAGCTGCTTGGGGCCCATGTCCTCGGTCGGCGTGTTGACCAGGTCGCGCACGAAATAAGTGGCTTCGATCAGTGGCGTCAGCGCGGACAAGGTGGCGGCACCCACCACCAACGGTGAGCCCGGGCGCTTGGCGTTGCGATAACGGGTGAACTGGTAGGCGCCCAGCGCCCAGCCGAGTGCGGAAAGCTGCGGATCCAGCGGCACGCTTTCCGGCGCCAGCGTGTATTCCGCGCTAGGCAAGCTCAGCGACAACGCGGCCAACGCGCCCAGCGAATCCTGGCGATCCACGCCCACCACCACGCGCGCCAACTTGCCGTTCGTATCCGGCACCAGGCACACGCTGCCGGGCTTGCCATCGAAACCGCTTTCGTCCAGCCAGTTGCGTTGTGCGGCATGCAGGCGCTTGCGCAGGCTGGAGAGATGCGTGACATCGGTGGCTTCGATCGGCGTGGCAGCGCGGCGGCCGGAAGCTTGGGCAATCAGGGCGGGCATGCGATTCCTTGCGCGCGTCGGGTGTGCGCGTATGGTGGAGTTGACCGCAGATGATGCGCGCTTTTGCGCAGGGGTTCAAAGCGAATAGGCTCTACTGACGCAGGGGAGGGAGCGTGCCACGGCGAGTGAGGCTGCTGGGATGGAATCCCAGCCCGTGGCTAACCCGCCGCGGACAGCGGCTTCTCCAGCCACGCCACCAACCCGGCCAAATCCCGCAAATCCAGATCCGGCGCCAGCCCTAATGTCCCCGGCCACGGATGGCCTGCGCGATTGATCCACGCGGTACGCATCCCGGCTTCGCGCGCACCTGCCACGTCCAGCTCCGGATCATCGCCCACGTGCAGGATGTTTTCCGGCGCCACCCCCAGCTTTTCGGCCGCGGCCAGAAAGATGCGTGCATCAGGCTTGGCCACGCCCACCTCGCGTGCGCTGATGCGATGTGCGAAATGCAAATGCAGCCCGATGCGTTCCAGGTCGGCATTGCCATTGGTCAGGCTGGCCACCGGCCATGTCGCGCGCAATCGTTCCAGTGCGGGCAGGGCATCGGGGTAGAGTTCCACCGCGTTGCGTGCGGAGGCGAAGATTTCCCACATCGCGTCCAGCGGCGCGTCGTTGATGCCGCAGGCATCGAAGGCGCGCTGCATGGTGATGTAGCGCTGCGCGGTAAAGTCGTGCGCCAGGTCGATGTGCTCGGCGGCGACGCGGGCGCGTAGTTCGCGCAGCGCGGGGATGGGCCAGGTCTTGGCGACTTGCGGGTAATGCTGGCGCAGGTAGTCGTCCAGATCACGATCCGCCCGTTGCAGGGCCGGCATCACCGGCCACAGGGTGTCGTCCAGATCGATCGTGATGGCGAGTATTTGCAAGTGAAGGCGTGAAGATCAGCGGGATTCGATGCGCAACACCTGGCCCGTGCGCACCGTATTGTCCTTCAAATGATTCCAGCTGCGAATCTGCGCCACGTCCACGCCGTGCCTGCGCGCAATGGAGTACAGCGTTTCGCCGGCGGCGACGCGGTAAGCGCGGGCCGGCTTCTTGTCCACACTGGCCACGCGCTTCTTGGCCTCGGTCTTGCTCGCGACATTGATCTTGCCGGGGGTTTTCTCGCTGGCCTTGGCCACGGCCAGCTTGCCGTGGGTCACGTAGGCATCGCTGGTGACCTTGGCGAAGCTGCCGCGGTCGACCGCGACCACTTGCGTAAACGCCTCGCCACGCACGTCCTTCAGGCTGCTCGGCGGCGGTGTCAGCACCGCGCCCCTGACCTTGGTCAGCGTTGGCGTGGCGGGGGCCGCCTGGCGTGCGACCGCCACCGACGGCGCCACGGCAGGGCGGGACGCGGCGGCAATCTGCGTGGGCTCGGCGCTGGCGTGCGCACCGACTTCAGCCAGGATGCGGCTGCGGCGCGAAGCATCCATCGCGATCAGCGTCGTGCCTGCGTTATAGGGCACCAGCGAGTGCGCACGCAGTGCTGAGGCGCCCTTGTCGCTCAGCGTGAAATCCACGAACGCCTGGGCCGCCGCAGCGTTCGGACTCGATGGATTGGTCACCAGGTACAGCGGCGCGAACAAGGGGTATGCGCCGCTTGCCACGGTGGCAACGCTCGGTGCCGTGCCATCGATGCGCAGCATCTTGATCTTCGGATTGCCGGCCACGTTCGACAGCGCCGTCACACCGAAGCCGCGCGGATCCAGTTCGATCGACTGCTCCAGCTGCGTGGTGTTCACGTACAGGCGCGGCGCCGCCACCGGCTGGCTGCCGCGGCCGAACAGCAGCTTGCGCAGGCTGAATTCCACGCCATCGCCCGGGCTCGCCACGGCGAACACGTCGATCGGCACATTGTTGCCGCCGACCTCTTTCCAGTTGGTGATCTTGCCGTAGTAGATGTCGTGCACCTGCTGCAGCGTGAGGTTGCTGACCGGGTTGGCCGGGCTGGTGATCAGCACCAGGCCATCCCATGCCACCGGCGTAAAGGTAAGCCCGCTGTCGGTGGCGCTGCCCGAACTGGGACGCGCACTGCCGGCGATATCGGCGGAGCCGCCGGCCACCGCATCCAGGCCCGAGGCCGTGTTGAACGGTTGAAGCTGCACCGAGCCATGCCCGGACGATTGCCAGGCTTTCGCTACGCCTTTGACGACGCCGTTGGCGGTGACCACGTCGCCGCGCCAGATGAGCGACTGCGTGGCGGCAGCAAGCGCGGCGGTGGAGATGCCGGCGCCGATCAGGGCGGCGGTGAGCAGACGGGTGATGCGTACGGGCATAAGTAAAGCGCGACCTGCGAAAGGAGGGAAACGATGCGAGTGTGCCCTGCACGGCGCCTACACGCAGTGACGGGTTGCGGTATTTCAGCGGCCCCGGGCCAAAACATCAAGCAATCGCGCGAAGGAACTGCAAGTGCGTTCATGGAGTTGCGTGGAAAACTTGATCGGGACGAAAGGTTGGCGGCGCGATTTTCGTTTCGCTTTTGGTCAGCATTGGCCCGATCAAGCGCGATGATGCCCCGGATCAACGCCGGGGCTCACCGCCAACACGCCGGACGGCGAACTACTGGATCACCACGTAATTCAACCCATCATCCGTCGCCACCAGCAGCACCAGCTGACGCGGACGCGCCGCCGCCAGCCCCTGCAGATCCCGCAGGCTGGTAATGCGCCGATTGCCCACGCCGACAATCACATCGCCGGAGGACAAGCCCGCCTGCGCCGCGCGGCTGTTGGGGTTCACATTGGACGCCACCACTCCGGTGGTGCCTTGGCTGGCCTGCTCGTCGCTGAGGTCGCTGAACGTTACGCCGCTGAGCCGTGGATCGAGCTTGGCGCCATCCAGCGTGGCGATCTTCTGCGGCGTCAGTTCCGCCGTGACCTTGCGCGTGGTGCCCTTGCGCAACGTGGTCAGGCTTACCGTGCTGTTTGCCGGCAGCAGGCCGATGGCATTGGTGAGCTCATCCGAATCATGCAGCGCCTGCCCATTCACCGCGGTAATCACGTCGCCTACGTCCAGGCCGGCGCGCTCGGCTGCCGAGCCGGGCAGCACGCGTGTCACTACGGCGCCTTCGCTGCTCTTCAGGCCGAGCATGCGCGCAATGTTGGGCGTGATGTCCTGCGTCTGCGCGCCGAGGCTGCCGCGGCTGACCTTGCCGTGCGCGATCAACTGCTGCATCACCTCCGTGGCGACATTGCTGGGAATGGCAAAACCAATGCCGACGTTGCCGCCCGAGGGCGAAAGAATCATCGTATTGATGCCCACCAGCTCACCGCGCAGATTCACCAGCGGTCCGCCGGAATTGCCGGGATTGATCGACGCATCGGTCTGGATGAAGTTCTGGAAACTCGATCCGCCCAGCCCGGAACGCCCCAGTGCCGACACGATGCCCGAGGTCACCGTCTGGCCCAGGCCGAACGGTTCGCCCACCGCCACCACGAAATCACCCACGCGCAGCGATGAAGAATTGGCGATCGGCAGCGCCTGCAGCTTGTCGGCATCGATCTTCACCACCGCCACGTCGGTCGCCGGGTCGGTGCCCACCAGCGTGCCTTTGAAGTTGCGCCCATCCTGCAATGTCACCGTGATGTCGTCGGCGCCGCCCACCACGTGGTTGTTGGTAAGGATGTAACCCTTCGCCGCATCCACGATCACGCCCGAGCCCAGGCTTTGCTCCACGCGTTCGCGTGGTATGCCCTGCAGGCCGAAGAACTGGCGGAATACCGGGTCGTCGAAGAACGGGTTGCTTACCCGCACACGCGTCTTGGTGGAAATGTTCACCACCGCCGGCGTCACCTTTTCCAGCATCGGTGCCAGCGAAGGCAGCGGCTGGCCGTCGACTGCCGACGGCAACACGGCGTGCGCGTGCAGCGGCAGCACGGCGAGCGATGCGGCGGCAAACAGGGCGGTAAAACTGCGGAGTAGGCGTGGGTGCATGGAGTCTCCCTGAGCGAATGAAAACTGCTGCTTCGACTCGTTAGCGATGCGGACGGTTCCCAAGCATGCAACGTGCCGTTGGCGTGAGTGCGAAGGCGTGATGCGTGGCAAGGCATTCTAAATCCGTCGTGTCGGAGGGTAGCGCCGCCGCCAATCAGCTCATGCAACGAACATCTTCAGCCTAATCCTCGTGATGATGCAGTCAGCCCTTTACATCCTGCGATGGCGGGGGTAACGTTCGCCCAGTCACGACCACAACATCTTGTGTGCAGCAACGAGTATGAAACCCAAGTGCTGGGGCGGTGGCAAACGTCAGGAGGGGCTATCGCGATTTGCGAAAAAGCCACGCCCGACCCTCATGCGGGGGCATGAATCGGGCGCGCCGGGCCATTCTCCGCGCTGCTGATGCCACTTACACCCATAACAAAAGAAACCAACGGGGCCGTGAGGCCATGCCAGGAGGTCAGGAAGCCGATGAGCAGCTTGCGCGCAACCAACACCGGCCGTGATGCCGCAACCATTCCGTTGCAGCCCGCATCGCAAGATATCTGGGACAAGAAGTACCGTCTGCGCACCAAGAACGGCGACCCGGTCGACGCCACCATCGACGACACCTGGAAGCGTGTCGCGCGCGCACTCTCCGACGTGGAAGTCACGCCCGAATTGCGTGAACACTGGTACGAGCGTTTCCTGTGGGCGCTGCGCCGCGGCGCCATTCCCGCCGGCCGCATCACCTCCAACGCCGGTGCGCTGGAACACAAACCCGCCACCTCCACCATCAACTGCACCGTGTCCGGCACCATCCGCGATTCGATGGACGACATTCTGCAGAAGGTGCACGAGGCGGGGCTTACGCTGAAAGCCGGTTGCGGTATCGGCTACGAATTTTCCACGCTGCGTCCGCGCGGTGCTTACGTATCGGGCGCCGGCGCCTACACCAGCGGCCCACTGTCGTTCATGGATATCTACGACAAGATGTGCTTCACCGTCTCGTCGGCCGGCGGTCGCCGCGGCGCGCAGATGGGCACGTTCGACGTCAGCCATCCGGACGTCAAGGAATTCATCCGCGCCAAGCGCGAGAACGGCCGCCTGCGCCAGTTCAACCTCTCCCTGCTGATCACCGATGGTTTCATGCAGGCCGTCGAGCACGACCAGGATTGGCCGCTGGTCTTTCCCGTGCACGTCAAGGAACAGGGCGACATCGATCTCAACGACGCCAGCAAAGTCGTCTGGCGCGAATGGCCCACGCACGAAAACTACGTCGTGCGCGAAGATGGCCTGGTGGCCTGCAAGATCTACGGGCACATCCGCGCGCGTCATCTGTGGGACATGATCATGGTCTCCACGTATGACTACGCCGAGCCGGGGTTCATCCTCATCGACAAGGTGAACGAGATGAACAACAACTGGTGGTGCGAGCACATTCGCGCTACCAATCCGTGCGTGACGGCGGATACCCGTCTGGCGACGCAGTACGGCATGATCCCGATCGGCGAGCTGTACGCCTCCGGCGCTTCACTGGAGGTGTCCGTTGATCGCCGCTCGCTGGGCAAAGATGAACGCGGTGTCGAAGTGCGCCCGGCCAAGCCCGCCTTCATGACTGCAGCGAAAGCACCGGTCTACAAAGTCCTGACTGAAGACGGCTACGAGATCAAAGCCACCGAATGGCATGATTTCTACACTGGGCGCGGCAAGATCAAACTGCGCGAACTTGTAGTGGGCGACCGCTTGCTGGTGCAGTCCGGCAAGGGGCAATTCGGTAGCGAGGGCAGCGAGGATCTTGGTCTGCTTCTCGGCCTGATCACCGGCGACGGCCATTTCACCAACCGTGGCAAAGGCCAGGAAGCGGCAGTCATCACCCTGTGGGGCGAAGACCGTCAGCTGGCCGATCGCGTCGCGGGCTACATCAACACGCTGATCATGCACGTCATGCCGCGGCAGGATCGCGTATACAGCGTGTCACCCGTTGCCGTGCCGGAACGCAATCAGGTTTTCATCCGCTCCGTTCTCCTGGCTCGCCTGCTGGAGCACTACGGCTTCACCCGCAACACCAAGCTCAAGGTGCCCGAGGTGATCTGGCGCGGCAGCGAAGCCTGTGTGCGCAGCTACCTGCGTGCCCTGTTTCAGACCGACGGCACGGTCAACGTCTCCTCCTACAGCCAGAGCTGCTCCGTTCGCTTGGCCTCCAGCCAGGAAACGCTGCTGAAGGACGTGCAGATGCTGCTGGCCAACTTCGGCGTGTTCTGCCGCATCCGCAAGCGCCGCGATGCCCGCAGGAAAGACATGCCTGACGGGCAGGGCACGCAGCGCGCCTACCGCTGCCGTGCCGATTACGAACTGATCATCGACGGCGAATCCCGCGAGGCATTCATGCGTGAGGTCGGTTTCCTGTTGCCGGCCAAGACCGAAAAGTACGCCAAATGGGTGGCGGACAAGGCGCTACGCAAGACCCAGCGCTTCAGCTCCAAGATCACCAGCATCGAATACGTGGGCGAAGAAGCCGTCTTCGACACCACTCAACCTGATCACAATGCAGTGATCTTCAATGGCTTGGTCACCGGGCAATGTGGCGAGCAGCCGCTTCCGCCCTACGGCTCCTGCCTCCTCGGCTCCGTCAACCTCACCACCTTCGTGCGCGATCCCTTCGGCCCCAAGGCCCGCTTCGACTGGGACGAATATCGCGAAGTCGTGAAGATCTTCACCCGTATGCTCGACAACGTGGTGGAGATCAACGGCCTGCCGCTCGAGCAGCAACGCAACGAAATTCTTTCCAAGCGCCGCCATGGCATGGGCTTCCTCGGCCTGGGCAGCACGCTCACCATGCTCAAGCTGCGCTACGGCGACGAGAACGCCGTGGCCTTCACCGAAGACGTCTCGCGCGAAATGGCCGTGGCCGGTTGGGAAGTAGCCCTGGAGCTGGCCAAGGAAAAAGGCCCGGCGCCCGTGCTCGCCAAGAACTACACCGTCACCGGCGAGATGCTGCGCAAGCGCCCGGAGATGGTCGCCGACGGCTACAAGGTGGGCGACCTCATTCCCGGCCGCGTGCTGCACGCCAAATACAGCCGTTACATGCAGCGCGTCGCCGAAGTGGCGCCCAACCTCGTCAAGGAACTGGCCGAAACCGGCGCGCGCTTCACCCACCACACCTCCATCGCGCCCACCGGCACCATCTCCCTCTCGCTGGCCAACAACGCCAGCAACGGCATCGAGCCCAGCTTCGCCCATCACTACTCGCGCAACGTCATCCGCGAAGGCCGCAAGACCAAGGAGAAGGTGGAGGTGTATAGCTACGAGCTGCTCGCCTACCGCGCGCTCATCAATGCGAACGCCGTGCCGTTCAGCGACGACCCCAAGGCCAAGCTGCCCGACTACTTCGTTGCCGCCGACGACATCAGCCCCAAGGAGCACGTGGACATCCAGGCTGCCTCGCAGCTGTGGGTGGATTCCTCGATCTCCAAGACCGCCAACGTACCGACCGACTACCCCTACGAAGACTTCAAAGACATCTACTTCTACGCCTATAAACAGGGCCTCAAGGGATGCACCACGTTCCGCTTCAACCCCGCTGCATTCCAGGGCGTGCTGGTCAAAGAAGCCGACCTGGAAAACACCCTCTACCGCTTCGAATTGGAGGACGGTAGTGTTGTGGAACTGAAAGGCAACGAAGAAGTGGAGTACGACGGAGAGACGCACACCGCCGCCAATTTGTTCGATGCTTTGAAGGAAGGCTATTACGGAAAGTTTTAGTAGTGGCACGCAACGCAAAATCGCGCTACGTTTCCGCACACCGTGATCAAGCCTGATGAAGGTTCCATAACAACGTACCGGAGGGGAATACCCGCATGTCTATCGATACCGAGTTCGAAGTACACAATGACGATCTGCTCACCCCGGCCGCCCCGGTAGCCGAAGAGTCCGCTCCGGCCGCCGCGCCGAAGAAGGCTCGTCGCAAGAAAGCAGCCAAGAAAGCCACTGCCAAGAAAGCCGCTCCTGCCAAGAAGGCAGCGAAGAAGGCAACCAAGAAAGCCGCCAAGAAGGGCGCAGCGAAGAAGGCCGCCAAGAAAGGCGCAGCCAAGAAGGCTGTAAAGAAAGCCAGCAAGAAGGCCGCCAAGAAAGGCGCGGCCCGCAAAGCTGCAAAGAAGGTCAGCAGCAAAAAGACGGTCCGCAAGGCCGCAGGTAAGAAGACGGCCAAAAAGGCCGCCAGCAAGAAAACCGCCAAGAAAGCGGTGAAGAGGTCCACTGCCAGCAAGAAGGCCGGTCGTAAGGCGATCAAGAAAACCGCCAAGAAGGCCGCCCGCAAGAAGTAAGTCATGAGCAATCCGGCCCGACGCGAGTCGGGCCGGATTTCTTTTTTTGTCCCTCTCTGCATGAAGTCGATATAGCGAGGGACAACACGTTCTTCCCCCTCTCCCCTCCGGGGAGAGGGCCGGGGTGAGGGGCGAATCCAGC